>JBBSJE010000148.1:0-15613 GCA_038257535.1 Polyangia bacterium | reverse complement strand
TTTGAGGACAGGCCCTAGTTAACAGAAGTGATGTTATCGGACTTTATGACGCGACAGGATGTGGTGTTTATACGTCCTATCCACGCGAAGATTTCCCTTGATTCGAGCCTCAAAACCGCGTTTTCCTATCCTCACTGGAAGGCGCGCCAGCTTATGGTTTCGCGCAGCCAGGTTGCAGCGGTTGCCATAACAACGCCGTGGCCAAAGCTGATTGAGACTGTCAGCCAAAGCCCGTATACGCGTTTTCCGGTGTATGGCGACTCGCTGGATGGCGTTCGCGGTTTGGTTGATACAAAAACCATCGTCGCCCTGGCTCTGCGGCCTGACCAACCACCTCCGCTGCAGTCCCTGTTGAAGCCGGCCGTGAAGGTGCCGGGCAGCACACCTGCCGATGCGCTCTTGGGCTTGTTTCGTACCCATCGCACGCAGCAACTGTTGGTTGTAAGCGATCAGGGCGTGGTCGAAGGCCTGGTAACGCTTGAGGACGCCCTAACCGAACTTGTGGGGGAATTGGCTGACGAGTTCAAAACCAGACGCCGACGGCGCAGACCGGCCCCCCACGTGGCCGACCCCCAGGGCACAGGAATATGATCGCGCTGATACCGGTGGCACTCATCGTTGCCATGCTGTTGCTCAACGCGGTCTTCGTGGCCGCCGAGTTTGCCATGGTGGGCGCCCTGAAACCTCGGCTTCGTCAGACCTCGATCGCGGAGCACCACCCCTCGCGGACCCGGGCCTGGTGGCGGTCGCTCTGCTTCCCGAATTCGGTTAGGCCACGGACGCGGGGCGGGGAGCGCGATCGCGAATGATCTGTCAGATCAACGGAGGATGCATGGGCGGTAGGAGGCCTTCGTTGGTGACGGGAGCCATTGGTTTGGGCGCTACAGGTGGAGTAGGGGTCTCTCTCGGCGACCCGTTGGTGCAGTTCGCGCTGTTCATCCTCTTGATTTGGCTTGTGCCGTTTCTGTTTCGACGGCTTTTGCTTCCTGGGAGCGTGGGCCTCTTGCTGGCAGGCGTGCTTCTGGGCCCCGATGCGCTGGGCCTGCTCAAGGAATCGAGCGCCACCGAGGTCTTGGGAACGGTGGGGTTGCTCTACGTCATCTTCATCGCAGGGCTCGAGATCGATCTCGATATCCTCGAGAACCGACGCCGTGAAACGGTGGTCTTTGGTCTGCTTGCGTTTGGATTCTCGTTGTTTCCGGCGTTGGGGCTAGGGCTTGCGCGGGGATACGAAGTCAAAGTGGCGGTGCTGATGGGAGCCCTTTTGTCTTCGCACACGCTGCTCGCGTACCCGTTGGTCAGCCAACGCGGCTTGGGCGGTCGGGCGGCCATGGTGACAGCGGTCAGCGGCACAGTCCTCACCGACACGCTGGCCCTGGTGCTGTTCACCATCGTCACTAGCGCGCGCGGAGGATGGCCCCCTTGGTGGTTTTGGGTTCGCCTGACTGGTTTCGTGGCTGTCTACACGATTGCCGTCGGTTGGTCGATGCCGAGGCTCGGATACACCTTCCTGTCGCGCTTGGAAACACGTCCAGCTCAGCGCGTTTTGTTTGTGCTTGCGGCGCTGTTTACCACCTCGGTGCTTGCGCAGCTGATCGGGCTGGAGGCGATTCTAGGCGCGTTTTTGGTCGGCCTCACGTTGAATCGGGTGCTGCATCATCACGAGCACGTCATGCACGAGGTTCGGTTCATAGGTGAGGCCGTTTTCGTACCGTTCTTCTTCGTGACCACGGGCATGCTGCTCGACGTGAATGTCATCGTGAGCGACGGGCGCGCCTGGATTTTGGCTCTGCTGATGTCGGGGGTGGTCGTGGGCGCGAAATTCGCCGCGTGCTGGACCACTGGGGCGCTGTTCGAATTTCCCAAGCGAGATCGCGTGCTGATGGCAGGGCTAACAATCCCTCAGGCCGCAGCCACCTTGGCCATTGCGATGACGGCGCGTGAAGAAGGGCTGTTCGATGAGCCGCTGCTCAACGCCGTTATCATCATGATTTTGATTACCTGCATCGGCGGCCCCATCTGGGTCAAGCTCGCGGCCTCAGGCCTGAAACAGAATTTACAGGAAGTGGAAAAAAGCGCTCACGAAGACACAGGGGCCACCCATAGCGTCTCGTAGCCTCACGTTTGACGACATCTGTCGCCTCCCCATCTGGCGCCTGGGCGGCGGCACGATGGCGGCAAGGCGGGAAATGAGGGAGCACGATGGCGCTGGTGCCATCGGACCAGGCGCGCTTGAAGTCGAGTTGCAATTTGTCACCGGAGGATGTGCAGACGGTCGTTTGCCAGCGGTGGGCGCAGGATGTATCGGCAGAGGTGCTCGCGGCCTTGTTTGTCGTTGGCGTTCACGCGGGTTGCTGCGTGCAGGTGCAAGCCGTTGTATCCACTTTATCATCGCGAGGGTGTCAGGCGGCCTCACGATGATAAAAGTTCAAAACGCCGCCGAGTCTGGAGCGAGTTTTGATCGTTGCGAAAGCTCCGTTGTCATTCACAGCGAGCAAGTTCGGCGTGACAAGTTTGCCGCCCTTGCCCTGATGGTAGCGCTCGCGATTGTAATGTTGCACAAACTGTGCAAGCAGATGCCGCAGATGTGCTTCGCCGAAGATCACAAACTGGTCCAAACATTCTTCTCGAACTGTTCGTACGAAGCGTTCAGCATATGGATTGCAGTTCGGACTTTTCGCGGGAATAGCCACGCAGCTCACGCCTGCGTTACCCAACAGCTGCGACCACGCTTTGTTGAACAAAGGGTCACGGTCATGAATCAGGAACTTGGCGTTGCGAAGGAAGCCTTCGAGTGGATCAACAAGATTACGAGCCACCTGCTTCGCCCAATCTGCGTCTGGGTCAACACGAATGCCAGCAATGTGTATGGCGCGCGTTTTGATTTCGATGACGAAAAACACCATTTGCCTCACAGTGCCTGACACGCCGAGCGTTTCAACGCTGAAAAAGTCGCACGCATAAAGTGTCTCCCAATGGGATTTTAGAAAATGCGCCCAAGTTCTTGTCTTCTTTCGTTCCGGGGCCGGGTCCAATCCCGCTTCTGCCAAGATGTTAGCTACCGTTGTTCGGCCAATTTCGATCTTCAGACCGCGAAGCGCGTCGCGGAGCTTTGTATATCCCCACCGCGGATTTTCCGTCGCAAGCCTAAGCACCAGTGGTCGGATTTCATCGCGCTTTCGTGGTCGACCTGCTTTTCGCGTGTTGCTGCTGTCGTAATTGCGTGCGCCGAGCTGGCGGTACCACGCCAAGATGGTTTCAGGGCGAACAATTTGGCAACAAGCCGCTCGCTCTTTTGCAGATAGGACTTTTGCTTTCAATGCTAAGCGGCGCCGCTGGTCGGCAGTAAAAGCAAGACGGGCCTTCCCTGTCGCGTCTTGCAGCAATTCTTTGAGCACGCGAACTTCCTCGTGCATGTACGCGACCTTTCGGGTCAGCCGTTCCGACATGGCGGAGGCAATCATGGCGACGAAGAATTGCAGGGTGGCAGGCAACATGGTCAACGTCCAGAATCCCCTGCTTTGGCCCGCTGTTCAAGACTGCAAATGTGCCTGAATTTATGCGACAATCGCGCCGATGTATTTGCGGACAGAACGGGATCAAGCTGTGCGCGCCGTGCGCACAGCACCCGAGGCAGCGTCCGCGAGCAGCTGTAGCGCTGGCGCTCACGTCACAGTGTCAGCCCAGCGGCACTTCCGTAAGCATCTCCGCCAGGAAGACGGCCAAGAGTTCGTCGGGGAGGCAAGGCTCAAACTTACTCAGCTGTCCTCGTGCACAAGACGCAGCGAATTTGAGTGCATCAGCGGCATTCGGTCGGCCAGACTGTGCGAGTTGATCAAGCGCCTGCTTTATTGCGACTTCGCTTTTGCCTGCGCCTTCCGAAAACGAAAGGTAAATGTTGCTGCTGGTCACCTTTTCACCAAGTAGGCTTGCGATCGTTTTTGCCAGGAGGTTGTTGCGTTTGCCGCCGGCGAAGGTCCATAGACGGTGGCCGGTGGGGCTAGGCTCGATTGTCACGGCTTCCTCATTCAAGAAGATGTGCTGATCACGCACTTCGCGCATCTTCTTGCGGGCTCGTTGTGACCAAGCTTCCGGTTCATCGTCATGCGTGAGGATCGCTTTTTGTGCCTGGCAAAGCTCAAAGCTTAACAGTCTGGCTTGCCCCTGCCAGCGGGGGAGGGCGGCATCCTGAACGGCCTCGACATATATGATGGCCTTGTCCCAGTCCACCTTAGTGGCGCGCCAAGTGCGTGCAGCCAACGTGAACGTTAGGCGTTCAATGTCTTGGGCCTGCGCAAAATAGGCGTCAATCTGGCCTATCGCTTCGGGCCCGTGCATGGCGGTGAGAATTCGAGGCGTAGAGAAAACGGTGTAAAGCTCCGCAAAGTTCTTCGCTCCGTACAACCGGCGGCCGCGTTCACCTAAGTGATAGCGCCCGCCTTCTTGGTTGATGATGTCCTCCGCTAACATGTGGGCGATGAGTAGGTCTCGATCTCGGGCCCGCAGATCAGAAAAAGGGGTGGCCGCCGAGATCCAGGCCCACCAGTCGCTGGTTGGTATGCCGCCTTCTTGCTGGCTGAGCGCCATGATTTGGTGGGCTAGAAGGTGCGCCACGCGCGTCCGTAAGGGCACGTTCTCTACAAATCCATCGGCGTGAAGCTGGAGGAGCGCCGCGGCCTGCACCAACATTTCGTCTGTTGTACAAAGGAATGTGCAATTGCGATTGGTGTCCTCGCGTCGACCGGTGCGGCCCATGCGCTGCAGAAAGCTGGCCACCGTTGATGGTGCATCAATTTGTATGACACGGTCGAGATCGCCGATGTCGATGCCCAACTCCAAAGCGCTGGTGGCCACGATCACGCAATTCTGACCCTCCTCGAAGGCGCGTTCCGCCATGGCACGTTGTTCGCGCGATAGGGATGAATGCGTCACAAAGGCTTCAACGCCGCAACGAAGTAGCTCTTTGCCCAGTGCTTCAACCCGCCGACGGCTATCCACGAAAACGAGCCGCTTCTGCCCAGGGTGAAGGTTGGCGATCACGGTGGCAGCGTTCTCCAGATTGCCCACGTAATCGAGCGCAAGCTCGGCCTTCTTTGAGACGCCGACTGGATAAAGCACGCGCGACGTGCGCTCAGAGCTGCCGCGCAACCACCGAAGAATGTCCGCTGGGTTTCCGACAGTTGCCGACAAACCGACGCGTTGCACGTCGTGCCCGCAGAAGCGCGAAAGCCTTTCCATAACCGACGACAAGTGGGCGCCGCGGTCATCGCCTACGAAGGCGTGGATTTCGTCGATAACCACGGCCTGAAGGCTGTGAAATAGGCGTTTGGCGGGCACGTTCGGGCTCATCATCATCACTTCCAGGCTCTCGGGCGTGGTCAGCAAGATGTCGGTGGGCTCAGATATGAAGCGTTTCTTGGCTGATGGAGCTACGGCGCCATGCCACTTGAAGGCACGGCGGCCAATGAGGCCTGCGTAGCGCTGCAACCGGTGCTCTTGGTTGTTCAGCAGCGCCACAATGGGCGCAACGTAAATTACCGATACGGGGGACCAGCCTTCTTGATCCATCCGTGACAACAGGGGAAAAAAGGCGGCCTCGGTCTTTCCTCCCGCCGTGGGGGCCAGTACGACGCAATTCTCGCCACCTACGATGGTAGGGATGGCGTTTAGCTGTACAGGTCGCAACTCGTTGAATCCCAGATCATTCACGATCTGGTACTGCATGGCCGGGCTTAATAAACCGAACGCATCCGATGAAAGGGCGGTCACGCTTGCCGGCCCCCTTCCTCATCTTTCAACTCAAGCTCGATGTCGTCAACGGAGCGTTCGATGCCTGCGGCTTGGCGTTCTTCGCTGTTCATCTCATTCGCGTCCAGGCTGAGCTTGTAGTGATGAACTGGATCAAAGTGCGGGTGTTCATCGACCTGGTCTAGGACCTGCACCAGCTTGCGCAGAAAAATTCGAGGCGCCACGCCCACCTTTCCTCCCAGTTTGCCAGCCACCTGCCGCGCTAGAGCGCGCACAAAGTCATCACTTACCGCGGCTGTTAAACGCTCTTGGTTATCGGCGTCGTAAATGTCACGTACGGCAATGCCTGCTGCCACCAAACGCTCTTCGTCGAAAGGTAGCAACCGGATCTGCGTCGCCCGGCTGCTGTCGAATGTAGGATCCGGCCCAAAATCGACATGCAAGCGTTGGTGAAGAGCGGGCGCTTTCTTGATCCCCGTGGGCCCATCGTAAAACGCCGGTGTGCCGGTGATCAGGAGATAGAGCCCCGGGTACCGGCCCTTATCGATCTCGTCGATGAGCTGGCGAAGCGCATTTAAGCTCTTCTCCCGTGCGTCGGCGCGCACGCGCTGAATCGTTTCCACTTCATCAAGCACCAACAGCAAGCCTTTGCGGCCCGTTTGCCTAAGCACCTCAAGCAATCCGCGCATGAAGGCACCAGCCGCGTAATGATCGAGCTCGCCCTTGATGCCGGCCTTGCGTTTGATGTCGGCAGAAACGTTCGGTTGGCCCATGACCCATGCCAGCAGCCCCTCGGCGGTGGCGGGATCGTTGTCGACGCGGGCACGGTGGCATGCGCGAAGAACAGCTGAAAACTGGTTGTTTATGGCCGAAACTTCGGCAAGGCGGCCCTCGAGCAGCTCGCCCACCCCGTGGGCCAGCGCGCTTTCATCACCAGAAAAATCCGCCCGTCCACGCACCTCTTCTTCAAGGCTGTAAAGCCAGCGGTCAACCAGCGCACGAAAGGCACCTTCAGCCCATTCCTTCGTCGCGAGGCTTTCCACCGCGCGCCGGTACACCTTCTCCATATGGTGAAGTGGGGTTTCCGTTTCCGAGATTTGCACTTCGGCCGTGGCGAAGCCTTGTTGTTGGGCCAGATGCCGAACCCAGCGCGCAAAGAAAGTTTTTCCGGTGCCGTAGTCGCCGCGAACGGCTTTGAACCCCCCCACACCAAGCGATACGTCTTGCAGCTCTCGCTCCAACGTTTTGCTGAAGCGCTCAAGGCCTACGGCGAAATGTTCCAGACCTCGCGCTGGTACTGTTCCGTGGCGTAGGGCAGAAATGATTTCACGTCGGCGAGGGCGACTGATTGAGATGGCTACCAAGTGTTTATCCCCCGAACAATTCTTTGAGCAGCACCAGGTCCAGCCTTACTTGTTTGCCGGCCACGTCGTGCTGAATCACCGCGTAGCCGTCTTCGTTGAGAAATTCCGCGACGATGGCCACGCGCCCACCGATGTTGCGCGGCGCCTCGCCCAGCTGCCCCGCAAAAACCGCTTCCGATAGCTGTCCATTGTGGGCAACCAGCAGCTCCACGGCCGGTAACACTCGGTCGCGTAAGACGGCCTTCCGCGGCGCCTCGTCTTTGGCGAAGAAGGCTGTGAGTCGCTCTGCCCAAAGTGAAGCCTTGCTAACTACAGCGGTAGGTGCTGGTGGCGCCAAGCTAGGAAATAAGGAACCTTGGTCTGGGCTCACAACGTCCCGGAGACGGCTCTTGGGCTTGATAGGTTCGGGCAGGGGTAACGCTGCCACCTCTGCCGGGGTGGTCAGCTCAAGGTTCCACCAAGCCGGCAGTGGGTACGAGACGACATCCAAACCGTCGTCCGCGGGGCTGCTGCTTTGCAGGTCCTCGCTGCCGATCAAAAGGGCAGGCGTCACAACCTCGGCGAGGCTGGCGCCGCCGTGTTCACCCAAGTTCTTCTGCTTCTTGTACCGCGCCGTTTCGTCGAAAAGCATCGCAACACGCCGCGACGCACGCGTTGTGTACGCGTTCGGTGCATTCAACACCACCTCCGCCGGCAGCGCTTGCGCCCCTTCGTCTACTTCTCGGTACCGGGGGCTGTCTGCGCCCGTTGCCTCGATGCCCGTGTGCGGGCGTGACGCTTGTACGTGCCCGTGGTCGGCGATCAGCAGGATCGCGCGGCGCTCGCTTTGAGCCAGTTCCAAGATCGGTTGCAAGGCTTTGATCGTGGCCTGATTGTACCGGACCTCGTAACCGGGTTTGCCGATCAGCTGATCATCGATGGCGTTAACAACCAATGACACCACCCGGTCTGGCTTTCGAATCAGATCGCGTGCCTGGCTGGTCAGGTGTCCTGCCTCGTCTTCCGCGTCTCGCCGCAGAAGCAGGCGTGGGCCTTCCCGTAAGAGAGCCGTGAAGCCCTTATGCGCAAGCAAGCGCTCGGGATCTTTGCTGGTATCAAGGCTTTCCCCGGACCGAAGCAGCTTGCCTGCAAACAAGGCTGAGCGGCTTACACTGGTCACCGTCGGGAACGCGGCGATCATGGGCGCCAGTAGGCCATCCCACCGCGCTTTGTCGGGCCGCCATCGAAGGGGGCCAAAGTGGGCCTTTGCCAAGTCGGTCAAAAGTTCAACCGCCGTGGACCACGACATGCCGTCCATCACCAGGATAAGCAAGCGCCGGTGTTCGCCGCCTTGCACGAAAGCAACACCCAGTTCATCCAGCGCCTTTTCGATCGGCAGCAGGCGGCCAAGCCTTCGCTCCTCGTTCCACCGGGGCAGGGCGAGCGCAAACAGCTCGTCCATGCGGTCGCGCTGACGATCGGCGGCAGCGGCCACCTTGGCTGTGGCGGCGTCCAAAGGATCGCCTTCATGGCCGCCACGCACCAACCGGCGCGCGAAATCTACAAAGCCGCCTTCTTCTGCATAGCGGCTCGCCAATCTGAAGATCAATTCCCCCGTGGGCTCGGTTCGTAGGGCTTCGTCCCAATCTACCCGCTGCGCCAAGTATGCAAGCAAGCGCATGGCCATACGCACGCGGTTCATCTGCGCTTCTTGCGTGGAATCGGAAAAGAGCCGGTGACCCTTCAATCGATTGTAGATCTCCACCGCGGTCTTGACATCGCCAGCCTTGACCAACCCCTGGCCCTTTGCACCCACAGCGGCTACCGCGCTAGACAGTGACTGGGCCAACGCCGCTTTGATGCCTTGAAAACCGGCTGACAAGAATCGGCTGTCGTTCAGGTAGCCCGCAATACTTTGACCGGCCAATTCGTCTGCCAGTTTCAGAATGTCGCGTAGAAAGTCCTTGGACTTTGGCTGTGATTCATCTTGCGGCCGGCTTTTCAGTCTCAGATCCAGCAGCGATGCCAAACCCGCCCAACGGGAAAGCAGCCGCGTGTCCTTTAACGCCACGCCAAAGTCCTTGAGCCTCATCTCGAGGAAGATCCGCACAGCGTCGTGCTCAATCTTCGGCACCAGCCCATCAAGCACGAACGTCATCGCTGCGACCTGCACCCCATTGCCGGCGCGCCATTGTCGCCATGCCAGGGCGGCCACGGGCCCCACGTGCTCAACCCAGAACATGCCGACGGCGTTCTCAAGCTTCATGCCCTCTTGGGGGTCGTTCAGCATTTTCGCATGCAGGTCGTCGATGCTGTTCGAGGGCTGCGTGGCAAAAAAGCTGACCACCTGTTCCTCGCTCAACTCGAGCTCATGTGAAAGGCCCGCACAGCGATCGAAGAACCGGCGCCAAGCCGCTGCCAGCGAAACCGTGGTTGCTGATTTTAGCGGAGCGAATGTGCGGCCGTCTTTGAGCAGTGCATCGGCCAGAGGGCTTTCCAACAACGCTGCGTCCACGCGTGCCACGCCAAACAGATTGCCCAAACGCCGCTCCCGGCTAATCCTCTGTACGGCGCCACCGGCCAAGCGGCCTTGAACATCTAGGGGCAGCCGTTCTGCGAAATCGACAAGCAGGGCCACCGCACGCTCTTCAGCTTCGGCCTGTGCCAACTTTTCTCGAAGCTCTAACTCACAGCTTACTGGCAGAACATCAAACACGATCTCCTCACCATCAATCCGAGGGGCGATAAGATCCTTGGCACCGCGACCGTGGAAGGCTGTGTTGAAAGTTCGGTGGGCGCGCTTACCGTCAGCCTGTGAGGCGTGAAACCGTTGCAGCTCGGTAATTAAATCGTCGCGCGAAAGCACGGGGGCTGGGGTGATCATCCGGGCCTAATCCTCCTGGCGTTTGCCAGCCTTCACCACTTGCCACGAAATCACTAAGCGCGCCCCTGGCCCAGCTTTTTCCAACGCTTCGAGCGCTTGCCTTTGCAACAACGCCAACCCGTCAGCGGCTTCGCTGTCACTCATGGGTGCGGGTGCGCCCTGCGCAAGTACTTGCACGCCCCCATCGGCTGAAGCCGCCGTGCGCGACGGGGCCGAAGGTTGGAACAACTTCTGTGCGCGCAAAGCGGCGGCGCGGAGGCCTACATCAAGAGGTTGGTTAAGTTCGTCCGCACAAAGAACGTCGCGCACCTCTTTAAGAATGTTGGCCCCTTCAGTGCCTGGGGCGTCATCCAAGTTCGCCAGCGTGTTGAACCGCACGTCATCATTCAGTGCACCTAATACTGATGCGCTGGTGGTGATGTGTTTCTGCATGGCCGCGAAGGAAGACGCGGGTTGCATGTTCGACAGGTTTTGCACCTGAGCCACAGGGTCGACCACCTGCACAAGCGAAATCAATCGTGCAACATCTTCCGCCGTCTTCATGCGAGGGCCCGACGCGGCGGGTGCCAGCGTAGGGAGGCTCAGACACCGCGCTGCAAGCTTGCCTGCGATTTGCTCGGCTTTTTGATCAAGGGCTTTTTTGATTGCCTGGTTCAGCTTGTCGGAAAGCTCGCGCAGGTTGTTCACGTTCAAAGTTTTGGCCACGGAGATGCCAAACAGCTTGCCCGCGCGCTCTACGGCCTCGTGCCAATCGGTTTGCCGCGGTAACGGGCTTTGCACCAACTCCCAGTCGGGCCCCATCTTCCCTAGCTTAATTTCAGAAACGGGTTTGCCGGCGCGTAAGATCTCACGATGGGTGGCCAACGCATAGCAGCGCACCACAAAGTCTGAAACCTCTGGCAGAAGCCCTCGCACACCGGAGGGATCAAAGAACCGCGCCACCTGCCGAACAGTGGGAACATCGATGCCTTCTGCGCGCAGCTGCTGATCGATTTCCTGCGTAAAACGGCTAGGTAAGGCGGCCGTAGCTTCAGACACATCAAGGATGCCGAGAGACGCGGCGATGGCGTAATCAGGAAGTTCATTGCGGCCCATGGGCAGTCGTTTGTCGGTCTCTGCGCAAACGCGCGTGAAGGCCGTAAACGCGAGCTCCAGCTTGTTCGCAGTGACGGGGCGATCGCTGGGCTCAAAGCGTGGATGGCGAGGGAACCGCGCCTCTAGCAATTCGCTAACAGCCGTTTGTACCGCGCGCGAGAATTCGGTCTGCGCAGGTGTACGCAACCGGCAGTTGGGGTAAAGTGAAAAGAAGTGTTCAGAGATGGTGCGTGCTTCGTCTAGATCGCCGCTTGTGTCCTGCGTTTTTAAGCCATAGGCCACGCCCAACGCGGCTCGCACCATATTGCGCTTCTGATTTTGCAGGTGTTGCAGCGCCTGCCGCGCTCGCTGTTGATCGTCGGGGCGCATGTGGCCCATGTGCAGCTTAAAGTTGTCGCCCTCTAAAATGCGGTCGATCACAACAAGTTCCCCCAGGGCGCGTTGGATCTTGTCGCCGAAAAAGCTGGGTATCCAAACGATGACGGCGGCGTTGCGGCCTTGCTCTAGCAACTTTGCAATCTTCGTTTGATCTTCGTCGGGGCCGTGTCCAGGCTTATCGAAGGGGTAGTCGAGAATCAGGCGAAAATCATGATCGGGGGGAACCTGAAACTGAACGTCCTCCATCTCGCGCACGTTGCCATAAGCGATGCTGCCTTGGCGGCGGGATCCACGCCAAACAACCGAGTGCTCGATCTCGCCGCCGCTGCCTTCGATGCCAAGCGCGTTGTATAAGATCTCTTGCAGCTTCGCACGGCGGGCGCCTTCGGTATTGTAGGTGCCGGCGTTTTTGATGATCTCGCTGGTGTCAACGTCGTCCAGTACCAGATTCACGCTAGGATCGGCGCCTTCGCCTACGCGCAGGTTATGAACCGACGCCGCCCACTCACGCAGGCGGGTGGCGGCTTGCTGAACTTCACCACCTGGTATAATCGTTTTGATGGTCCCGTGGTTCAGCTGAACAAGCCGGCTGACCGTAAGATCTTTAAGCGATTCCACGCGGGGCACAAGGGCAGCGAGGATCAAGGTCTTCACGAGGCGCTGATCGGCGCGCGCGTTTCCGCTGCCATGGGCTTGCAGCACGGGCGCCAGTTCAAACTCGTAAACGCGTTTGGCTTGGCGGAAAAGCTCGCGATGGGTGCCGTCCATGGGCTCTTCGCCAGCGGCAAGCACATCGTAAAGCTCGCCCACCGGGATCACTTGGCCCAGTTGAAAATCAGGCATGTGATTTGGTATATGCTCAACCAGCAATTCCATCAGCACCTTAAGAGCTGTGCGCTCGCGCTGAAGCAGGTGCGAAAGAGCCACGAGGGCTTCGATAAGAACGGGGCTAAACGGGTAGACGCGACGGAAGGCGGCTTCATCGCCTTCTTTGCCAAGCAGGGTTCCCCATTTGCTGCCGCTGCCCAATTCCGACCGAAGTCGGGCGAAGGCTTCATCCAGCGTTTGCCGCGCCTTTGCGTCGCGCGCGCGAACAACCCGCTTTTCAACGATTTCGGGCAAATTCGCATCACCTAGGTGTATCTCGTTGAAGCGGCCGTGCCAGTAAGCAAGGGCGTCGCGAAGATTGGAGTGCTCGGGGCCAACGTATTCCTCGCCCACCATTTCCGAAATGTCTCGCTGGCGGGCGGCGAAGGTGACAAGTGGAACGCCCCCGCCTTGTTCTTGGCGTTCAACCAGTTTGCTGAGTTTCGGAACTTCGATGGAAAGGCGCGCTTTATCGGCGGCAATGCTGGCAAGCCACAGGATCAGCTCATCGAGGAACAGCACGACGCAATCAGCTTTGAGCTCGGCACGGGCATGGTGGCAAAGTGCTGCGAGGCCTTTGTCGAAGCTGATGTAGCCCCCTTGGCCTTGGGCAAATGCGGTAAACAAGGTGCGGGTTAGGGCCGTAAGTAGTTTGGCGCGCTCTTCGGGGTCGGCGCTGGCCAAGGTTTGGGCGAAGCGTTCGGCATCCCAGCCGGTGGCAGCTTTCCGTTTGCCCCATCCGCCGGGGGCGTTTGGTTGGCCTTCGTTTAACGCTTTGAAGAAGGGCTCATCACCAAGTGTACGGCGAAGGTTTTCAGCGTCTTGGAAGAGGCCGGCGTCTTCAAAGAGCGGGGGCAGGGGGGCTTCGGGGTGGTTTTCGCGAACGTATCTGATGTAGCCGCCAAAAATGTGCGCCTCGATCGACCGTGCGTCGATCATGTTGAAGTGCAGGCGGGGAATGGAACGATCTTTGAGCCATTCGTGTTTGGCGCGCAGGTCGTGAAGATCAGGATTGGCCCACACGGCTTGGTTGTTGCCCAGCATAAGGCTCAGCATGGCCATGAAGTGGCTTTTGCCGGAGCCAAAGCTGCCGAGTAGATAAGAAGCGACGTTCTGCTGTTCGTCGATGGCGGTCTTGATGAAGCCCAGCGCTCGATCGTACGCGCTGTGGATCTGGCGGGTGACGGCGTAGTTTTTCACCACGGCATCGGGGTCGCCGATGCTCTTGTTCAGATCGATGACGAACTGGGTCTTCTGGACGCGTTCGGGAAGGTCGAGGAGCTCGCGGAGGTTCATCGTAATGCCTGTTGAGAGATGAGCTTTTGCACGCCTTGGCAGAATGCTTTAAAGCTGGGGGAGCAGTTGCGGTTGAGATCTAAGTGGCGTCCAACCCGGCGGGCGCCATCCCGTTTCTGGTACTCAGGAAGGTGTTTGCGTAGCTCTTCCACGGGACTACTCAACTGGTCGGGATTTCTATAGATCGATTTTTTCGCTTGAACAGCGAGGCCTTCGTTTTTGAACGCCAGGGATACGGCTTGCCAGTCACCGAGGATCCACGATTCGAGTTCTCGGCACGCAATTCGGATCATGTACCTTGGTTGCATCGATTGCGCGGCCATGTTGCTTAGGCGCGCTTTGATCGCTTTGCAGTCGGCTGCATCTTGGTCGCGCAGAATGAGAAAGGCCGTGTTTGGGCGCCGCCAGCCACGCATCCTTCTGGTTATGTGCTTCTCAAGGTCACTCTTACCTTCAAACGTGAGGTAATGAACCTGCACGCTGGGCGGAACCAACTGAGGCAAGATGGACTCGAGAAGGTCTTTGGCCGAGGGCTCTTCTAGGAGCAAAACTAAATGGTTCACCGCGGGTTCACTCCGGGAAACAGACCCTGCTTCCAAAGTGCTCCCAATTTGTCGCCATCAGCCATGTAGGCTGCGACTTGTTCGTCATCCTTGGCGCGATGGACGCTGGTGAACCCATCAGCTTCTTTCACCAGCCAAAACGCTTCGTCGAGTTCCACCGCATTGAGGAAGTCTGGCGAATGCGTGGTGACGAACACCTGCCCGCCTCTCGTGGCATAAGTCCGAAACTCCTCGGCAAGATCCTCAAGGAGGGACGGATAAAGCTGATTCTCGGGCTCTTCGACGCAAAGAAGCGGGCGTGGGTTGGGATCCAGCAAAAGCACGAGATACGCGAGCATCTTGATCGTGCCGTCGGAAACGTAGCGTGCGAGGAATGGATCCTCGAACGAAGCCTCTTGGTAGAAGCGCAAAAGCACGCGGCCTTCTTCGGTTACTTTGGCGTCGACTTTGGAGATACCGGGTATGCGATGAGCAAGCCGTTCAAGGATCTCTTGAAACACCTTGGGATGCTGCTTTTGGAGGAATTCGATGACGAGCGATAGATTCTCGCCTTCACGCGAGAGCTGCTCTGCGTAACCCACCTCTTGCTCTGGGCGCGCGCGATTGATGTGGAAGTCTGATAGGTGCCAGTTCTCGATCAGGTTTCCAAGTGCAACGGCCGCTGGGAAACGCTCGAATTGTGCGAGGCCCTTGATGGCAAGGATGTCTGAACTCTTGAGGGTCTGGTGCTCCCGTTGCAGCTGGGTTTCGTCTTGCACAGATTCGAGTTCGTTCACCACGGCTTCGCCCGTGCCTCGAACGAAATCGATAAACTTCCAGGGTTGCCCGCCACTGCCACGGCGGTATTTTAGAAGCTCGCGCTCAACCACGGGTCGGCCACCCTCCTCGTCTATGGTGAGGGCGTACGTGATTAACCGAGGCTGGCCAGGCTTGATGTCGGCGCGAATCTTCAGCTCAATTTCGATGGGTCCCTGGCTGCCTCGCGACCGAACTTCTTGAATGCCGCGGCTGCCGCCCAGCTTGCCAAGTGCGGCGGTGACGTTTGTTGTCATTGCGTCTTTCAAGAACGCGAATACAGAGAAGAGGGTGCTTTTCCCCGTGCCATTGGCGCCGAGTAGGACGCAGAAGTTGGGAATGTCCCGCATGTGGACGTCGCGAAACGCGCGGAAGTTCTTGAGACGGATGCTTTCAACTTTCATGATGTGGTCCTAAGGAGTTCTATGGCAGCTGACGTCCGTTAGAAAGGCATGTCAGACAATTCGTCTGACTCCCGCATGCGCAAAACGGAATCTGCATTGGAGCTAATCCAATTTTTCCCTGTTGGGGTGACTGACCAAAGCGGATGGCCGTCGTCGTCGCGTCCGCTCGAAATGTAGCCCTTAACCTTTAAAGATGTGACTGCCAGGCCGCACCGCACAGGGTCGTGAAGTTTAACGGCC
>JBBSJE010000147.1:0-15726 GCA_038257535.1 Polyangia bacterium | reverse complement strand
CGTCTCGCTCATGGGTGCTTACATCATAACAGCTGCTGCGCGGCCGATACTTGCCTTGTCGCATCAAGAGCGTGCCCAGCCGGATGAAACGCCTTGCGGCTGCGGTGCGTCATGTGGGCCTTAAGCCCTATGGCCCCTTGTCACACACCTGTGACCTTTAGCCCTGGGGCCATCCCGTCGATGAAGGGGGCTGTAGGTGCAGCCTGTCGCCCTCTCGTCCAAGCGTTATGGGGGCCGCTTCGAGACCGAAAAGGAGATTGGTCATGGCGGCATGGGGCTCGTGTATCGCGCGCGCGATCTGCAATCGGGGGGGCTGGTTGCGCTGAAGGTGCTTTACGAGCGCGAGGGGCCGAACGCCGAGCGGTTTTCGCAAGAGGCAGCTATGTTGGCCGAGCTTTCGCACCCGGCGATTGTTCACTACGTGCACCATGGGGTGTCGGCGGGGGGCGAGCACTACCTGGCGATGGAGTGGCTTGAGGGGCGCACGCTGGAAGAGTCACTGGCGGTGGATCGTTTGCCCATTGCAGCCTCCTTAGATATGGGGGCGCGCTTGCTTGATGGGCTTTCGGTGGCGCACCGGCGGGGTGTGGTTCATCGCGATCTGAAGCCGGCCAACGTGCTTTTGCCTGACGGCAAGTTGGCAAACGCGAAGCTGCTGGATTTCGGCATCGCCCGGCGTTTGTTTGATGGGCGTCGGCTTACGCGCGTGGGGGCTACCGTGGGCACGCCCATGTACATGTCGCCTGAGCAGGCGCGTGGCGTGGCCGAGGTGGACGCACGGTCCGACATTTTTTCTTTGGGCTGTGTGCTGTTCGAGTGCCTCACGGGGCAGGCGCCCTTCACGGCGGAAACGCCCGTGGCGGTGCTGGCGAAAATTTGTTTGGAGGAAGCGCCTTCGCTGCGCACGCTTCGCCCGGATCTGCCGCATGTGGTGGACGCTTTGGTGCGCAGCATGCTGGAAAAGCAGCCTGACAAGCGCCCGAGTGATACGTCGGCGTTGGCGCGCACGATGTCTGGTTTGGCGGATCAGATCCGCCGGGGTGAGGTGGGGCAAACTGGTGAAGACGATCTTGCGGACATCACGATCACGCCCAGTGAGCAGCGCCTGTTTACGGCGGTGTTGGTGCAGCTGCCGCGCAAGGGGCCGAAGCCAAGTCCGGCGGGGAGGCTTGCGGCCCTGGAATCGTCGGCGGATCTGTCTGGGGCAGTGGATCCCACGGGGGCTTTGGCCACGCCCACACCGCTGGCGCTGACGGCGATTCGCGGCTTGTGGCGGCGCAAATCTGCCACGCGTGTGCCTGCCCCGCCTACGCCCACGTCTGCGCCTGCGGGGGCCACACCTGCCGAGTCGGTGGGGCTTACGTCGGAACAAATGGTTCCAGATCTTTACGACGATGCGGTGATGGCGAAGGTGCAACGGGCAGCGGCGCCGTTTCGTGTGCAGGTTGAACGCTTTTACAACGATTCGCTGGCGCTCACGCGGCCAGAGGGGCCGAACACGCTTGAGCAAACGGTGAACATGGCTCGCTGTGTGCTGCAGCTAAAGCTGCTGCTGCCTTCGGCGTCGTTTGCGGTGGCTTCGGCGCGCTCGGATGGCGAAACGGTTGTGCCGGTGGGGCGGGTGTTGGAGCGGGCAGGCAGCTTGTTGGTGGGGCTAGGGCCGGGGGCTATCCGCATGGATACGCTTACGAGCGATCTATTGCACACGCGCTTCGAGGTTACGGCTCCCGAGCCGCCGCCTAGCAACGTGCGGCGTTTGTTGCACGAAAAGGGCATGGCCGAGCCGCCGCGCACGTTGGTGGGGCGTCCGGTGCCGTTCATCGGGCGCGAGCGCGAGGTGAACACGTTGCATTCGATGTTTGCGGAGGTGGCGGATGATTCCGTGGCGCGCGCCATCATCGTGACGGGTGGCGGGGGCGTGGGCAAATCGCGGTTGCTTCATACGCTTCTGGATCGCATGTACCAGCACGGCACGGTGTTCGAGCTGCTGGCGGGGCGGGGCGAGGCGATGCGCGCGGGGCAGGCGTGGTCGATGTTGGGGTCGGCGTTGCGTTCGGCGGCGAACGTGAGCGGGTTCGAGGCGATGGAGGTGCGGCGCAAGCGCTTCGAGGCGCATATGGGGCGGCACATTGCCGATCCGGGGCGGCGGCAGCGGATCGTGGCGTTTCTGGGCGAGATCGCAAGCATCCATTTTCCTGACGATGATTTTCCGATGCTGAAATCGGCGCGACAGGATCCGCGTGCGATGTCTGACCAAACGCGGGCGGCGTGGATGGACTGGGTTGAGGCCGAGCTTGAGGTGGGGCCGGTGGCGTTGGTGTTTGAAGATCTGCACTACGGCGATGTGGCCAGCTTTATGCTGGTGGATCACGTGTTGCGTTTGTTCCCAAATAAGCCTTTGTTTGTTGCGGGTTTCGGGCGGCAGGAGGTAAAGGAAAAGTATCCAGCCTTATGGGAGGCGCATGGGGTTGAGCACTTGGGAATTGCGCCGCTCAAACCGAAGGTGGCGAAGCTGTTCGTGCAGGGCATTTGGCCCGAGGCCAATGAAGCGCAGCTTGAGTTTGTTGTGGGCAAGGCGGGGGGCAATCCGTTCTTCCTAGAAGAGCTGGTGCGTGTGGCGCTGGAACGTGGGCCTGAGGCGCTGTCGAGTACACCTTTTTCGGTGCTGGCGGTGCTGCAAGATCGCTTGGATTTTGTGGGCGAGCGAGGCAAGCGGGTGTTGCGCGCGGCCAGCGTGTTTGGCATGCGATGTCGCCGTAGCGGCGTGGCGGCGCTGTTGGGAGAAACAGATCTAAAAGAGATGGAGGTTTGGCTAGACATGCTGGCCAAACACGAAATCTTGTTCTGCGAAACCACGGGCGCGGCGCGCGAGTATGTGTTTCGGCAAGCGCTGCTGCGCGAGGCTTCTTACGCCACCCTCACCGATAAAGATCGCGTGGCAGCCCACGGCGCGGCCGGCAATTTCTTAGAGAAGGCGGGTGCCGAAAACGCGGTTGAATTGGCGGAACACTTTGTGTGCGGCGAGCAACTGCCACGCGCGGGCCACTGGTTCCGCGTGGCGGCTGAGCGTGAACTGGCGGCCAGTGAATTGGATGCGGGGTTGATGTCGTGTGCGCGCGCAGAGGCGTGCGGGGTGGAGGGAACAGAGCTGGGGTTGGTGCGATTGGTGGAGGCGAGGTTGCGGTTTTGGAAGGGGGAGGGTGAGCTGTCGCGGGTGGCTGCAGAGGAGGCGGTGGGGTTGTTGGAAGGGGTCTCGCATATGGAGGCGTTGGCGGAGTTGGCGAATGCGTATGGGCATTTAGCGTTCGAGCAGGGGCAAAGAGAGGCGGTTAAATGCTACGAGAGGACGTTTGATCTTCTGATGGGCTCGCATGCACGCACCGCGGAGCACGATCGCTGGCTGATCAATGCTTTCAGAGTGGGAACTTACGAAACAGTTCTCGGAACTTCTGTTCACTCATCTGCATTGGCGGAACTTGCCGAGGAAGCTGCTTCTAGCTCAAACCACATGCTGTCCGCCGCAGCGTGCAGGTTTTTAAATTGTCTTGAGTCAAGGCGTTTGCACTATCCCAAAGCGTTAACCTTCTATCGCCTCGCGGGGGAGGCCTTCAAAAGGGCTGGCAACCTTCATGAAGCGGTGATGAACGACGCCGGCATGCTGTCGATGCTGGAGAACGCCGCGCTCCTTGGCGAAGCTGCAGACCTTGGGCCGCAACTTTACGCTGATGCCAAAAGGCAGGGTTTGTTTTACCTTGAGGACATAATCGCTTGCAATTTGGCGAAGTGCTTACTTGAGTTAGGCGATGGCACCGAGGCCAAGCGCTGGGCGAAAACCGCATTCGATGGTGCGTCCAAACGGAGCAACCTGCGCGTAGAGGCCTACGCTGCGATGGTGGGGGCGCGCGCCAGTCTACTCTTGGTGGAGTTGGACGAAGCCGCGAAACAGGTCGAGCAGGCGAAGTCGGCACAAGAGCTGGCAGCTATGGCGATGCCCTCACTGCTTGCCGTTGAAGCGTTAGTGCATATCGGCCTCGGAGACATTCATGCTGCAATAGACTGCGCCTCGAAAGCTGAGGCAGACCTATCGGCATTCGGGGAAGACTATTCTCTAGACGCGCTGTTCGTTTGGGTTGCGATTTGCCAGGTTTATACCGCTGCCAGCCGACCCCTCGAACGTTCGCGTGCCTTAGCAAAGGCGCAGGTCTGTCGACGCGAGCAGCAACTCAACGGTGGGGTGACTAAGCCCTATCTCTACGGTCAAATCAAAGCGGTCGAGGCCCTGGCCGAACCCTAGCCAATCGAGGTGCGCTCATGTGCGCTGAAGGGCCGTCGGAGCCCCTTGCGTCCCTTTTGGCTCCGGGTTCGTCCTCGTTGTCAGAAAAATAGCGCTTGTCATTTTTTTGACTTGCCCAAATGGGCTCCTGGGTTCAGTGTTGAATACGTTGATGGGCTACTTCGGGACGGAGGCAGCCACCAACCAATCAGGAGCGCACCATGAAGAACGTCAAAGTGAAGTCGGGAGTGAAAGCCGGCGGTCTCGGCACGGTTAACCACAATCGCGGACTACTCTAGGTCTAGGCAAATTGCCGCTGATCAGCCCTGCTCCATACGTCCGGAGTAGGGCTTTTCCGCATCTTGGGCTAGAGATGTAGCCCAATCCGCCCGCATCGAATTAGCTATCTGAGCCCCGAAGAGTTAGCCAGACCCAAACCAGCATCCCTCTTAGGCCCCGCGGAAGCCGATGCGCCGCTGTCTGCTTTGCCCGCGTGTTGCAGCGGTTGCGCTTGTTGGCCGAAACCCCGGCCGAGATGTTGCTGGTTGGCGAAACCGGCGTGGGCAAGGAAGTTTACGCCCAGGCCATTCACCGCCAAAGCCGCCGCACGGGTGCCTTTGTGGCCATCATCTGCGCCGCCATTCCGCCCGAACTGGTGGAAAGCGAGTTGTTTGGATTCATGCGCGGCGCCCATTCGCAGGCGGAGCGCGGTGTGGTGTTCCCCACCGAACCTCAGGTCCGCTGTGATACTCTTCAGTTGTGAATTTGGAGCAGGTCAGCGGCTTGTTGGCGCCCGTTCTAACGGCGCATCCCGAAGTGCGGTTCGCAGCGCTGTTTGGCTCCGCCGTGCGCCGCGGCCCCGTTCACGCTCGCGACATTGATGTAGCGGTTGGCTTTCGCCGTTCCCTGTCGCTGATGGAACGGGGGGCTCTGATGGCGGCGCTTGAGCGGGCCGTAGGCAAGGAGGTTGACCTGGTCGATGTTGACGAGGCGTCTACCATGTTGTTATGGGACGTGGTGCGCGAGGGCGTGTTGCTAACGGCCCCCGATCGAGATGCCTGGCTCAATTTTCGTGCGCGGGTGCCCATCGAATACGCTGACCTGCGTCCATACTTCGATCGCGAAAGCGAGGGGCAGCGGCGAGCCCTCGCGAGAACCACATGGTCCGGGTAGATCTGGTTCGCCTCAAAGTTGCCCGCATTCGCGAGACAGGCGAGGCTTTGCGCCGAGTGCTGCCGCAGGATGCTGCAGACCTTGGACTTGATCGAGATCGGCTGGACCTCGTTGCGTTCCGCGTTTATCTTGTTTTGCAGGAATCGGTCGATCTGGCGTCCCACGTTATCGCCGACCAGGGATGGGGGCCGGCCGGAAGTTTGCGGGATCACTTCGCGATCCTAGCCGCACGTGGCGCTCTGGACGCGACGCTCGCCGCAGAGCTTTCGGCTGGAATCAAGATCCGCAATTTGATCGGCCACGCTTATGTGGCGATCGACGCGCGAAAGCTCCATGTGGCAGCTTTGGCCGTCGCAGACCTATTGCCGCGCTTCTGCGCCGCCATGTTGGCCTTTGCCGAAGCGAATGCGACGGTATGACATGTATCGTATGCCGCAAACTGGCATCGGCCGTTCGGGGTGAGCGAGCGGGGGCATGGGGCAGCTCGAATGACGAAATGGCGGCGCTGGAAGCGGACCTAAGACTCAACCTTCCCGTGTGCGCTCCGATGTGGATGAGGTGACACCTCGTCCCTCCCTTCCTCTCCAGCGTACGCAAACCCGCATTATCGGCTCCGCATTCCTTCTCGCAACCGCACTCGCCGCCTGCGCCACCAACTCGTCCTCATCGTTAACCGCCACAAAGCTGTGGGACGAACCGCAGCCGCAGTGCTACCTGGCCGACGCCATCGCCGCGGGCCAACGCGGGCAGGCCCAGAGCATCACGAATGGCAACGAATCTTTGGCGGGTGGCCACGGATCGATAGATCGCGGCGAAGTTGAACGCGTGATTCAATCGCATCTCGAGGAAGTGCGCCACTGCTATCGCAACGGATTAAAGGTCGATTCGAGCTTAGCGGGAGAAGTTGTGGTGCGGTTCACTGTGGGCAAGGGCGGCCATGTGCTGGCTTCCACGGTCACTGAAAGCAGCGTCACTGACCTTGACATGCAAGCTTGTGTGGGGCGCGCGGTATGCCGTTGGATGTTCGAGGCGCCCCCGGGGAGCGTGGTGGCCGTGACCTATCCGTTTCAATTCCAACGCACGCTCGCGCACCGGTAGGCCATCAACGAACCGCGTTCGCGAAAGGCACGTCACCAACACTCTCAACAGCCGGCCTCGTCGGCGCATGAATGCCCAGGTCACCAATCACATCGTTTGCAAGCTGGCACAGCATCTGCCGGCCTGCGCGTGCGCGGACGTAGGCGGGCGATAGCCTTTGCATCTGGCGCCTACGGTGTGTTGAGCCATACCAATGCACCACGCGCGTGTGTGGCGACAGCACCTGACTCAGCTCGTGCCGGCTATGCTGCCTAAACCAGTGGTCGGCTATTTCGGGTCCCAGCGGATAAAAGAAATCTGGCGGATGCACGTGTACGTCCAAAGCTTCTTCCAACGCCAACTGCTGCTGCAGAAGGTGCGTGCCCAAGGCGAAGCGTTTGCATTGCCGGTCCGCTGGCAGCTCCAACATCGCTTCGAGCAGCTGCATCACGAAGGCATGGCCAGGCTCGCTGCCCATAACAGCGTTGTTGGCCGCCAATGGGTAAAGCCCCTCTACGAACCGAAAACCTAGATAGCCGCGTGGGTACAAGCGAAACGCGTGGCGCAACCCGATGAGCGCCGCAGCTTTGCCTCGATCCAACACCCGCCCCGAGCGCAACCACCGCACAGGCATTGCGATGCGCTCGTGTCCGCAGAAGAATCCACCCGCCGTGCAAAGATCGCGCAAGCTACGGACCGTAATGGTATCGGTGTCCAGGTAGACACCACCATGGGCCGCAAGCACCAGTAGGCGAAGAATGTTTGACCGCGCGCTGGGCGCCACAAGGCGACCCAAAAGCGTTTCATAGGCGGCCGAATCCACGCCTGCGCGCGCGCACAAAGCCCGTACATCCACGCGCTGGGTCTGCACGCGCGGTTCGCCAAGGATCTCCTTCCAATTTTCGCCTTGGGGCGAGTGGTCGTGATGAACCACGACCTGATCGAATTCCCCGCGCGCCAGCGCCGAGCGAATCGCCAATACGTTGAACCAAGGAAAACTGGGCCCAAGCCAAACGAAGTGGGCCGTTGCGGGAATCATGAGGCGCATATTGGCACGTGCCCCTCACTCCTAAAGACCCTGTGGACGTTGCCGCCAATTCGTCACAATGGCCTTGAAACGTTCACAAACGCGGCATCGCATTGTCACGCACGTGCGCTGTGTTGTCGGCATGCAATCGTCTAGCCAGGGCCGCCCGCGGCTTCTGGAAGCCTACGTCAAACTTTGCCATCGCCGCCCCTTGGTGGTTTTGGTGTTGGTGGCAGCGCTGGGGGCGTTGGCGGCTCTGGGCGCCCAGCGTGTGCGCATCGATCCCTCGCTGCTGGCGCTTTTGCCGCCGGACAGCGATTCGGCTTTGGCCCTGCGCACGCTCAAGCGTCGCGTGGCCCACACCGCTTCACTTTATCTGCTGGTGCATTCATCCGATCCTGCCACCAACCAAGCGCTGGCGGGCCGGCTGCGCGACGAGCTTGCCACTTGGCCCGATGTGCGCTGGGCGCAAGACAGGCGCGATCCCTCGTTCTTCCTGCAACACCGCCTGCTTTACCTCTCCCCGCAGACGCTTGAAGAATTTGCAGACGCGATCGAAGACCTCGTGCGCTGGGAGCGCTGCGCCGCCATCCCAGCCTGTGTCAACATTTCCGAGCAGCCACAATTGCCAGGCGAACCCAGCTTGAAGCAAGCCTTCGCCGCCAACCCCGACGTGAATGCCCTGCTGAGCTTGTTTGGTCAAACCATCGACGCTGCTCTTGCCTCTGGCCCCCCTAGAGTCGGTGGCATGCCTGCCGGGCAGCTCTGCGCGCCCGATGGCCGCCTGTGTGTGGTGGAAGCCGCGATGCGCGGCGATCCTGACAACCTCGACGACGCGTCCGACGTGGCAGCACGTGCCAACGCGCTGATGCAACGGCTACGCCCCCCGAACGCGCCCGCAGATCTTCGCATGGTGATAAGCGGTGCTTACCGCAATGGCCCCATGGAAAGGCAAATCGTGTCGCGCGATCTACTGCGCACCACACTTGTTGGGTCTGCTTTGATTCTTGTGCTTTTGATGGTGCAATTTCGCGCCAAGCGCGTGCTTATCTTGCTGGCTTTGCCGTTGGCAGTGGGCATCACGTGGTCGTTGGGCCTCATCGGCGTTGTGGCACCTCGCCTCAACATCCTGAGCGCCTTTGGGCTTTCGGTGCTGGCCGGGTTGGGTGTTGATTTCGGCATCCACCTCTTTGTTCACTATGCAAAGTTGCGTGCCCAGGACGCGACACCCGAACAAGCGGTGAGCGAAAGTTTGCGCGAACTTATGGGCCCCATGGTGGCCGCCGCCGCCACCACCGGATGTGGCTTCGCCGCGCTTTTTATCAGCCGTTTTCGTGGGTTTTCGCAAATGGGCGCCATGGCCGCGTTGGGCGTGCTGCTGTTTCTGGCCGCTTACCTTGTGCTGTTTCCGCCGCTTGTTTTGTTGGCCGCGCGGCTGCGTCCTGAGCCGTCGCGATTGGTGCGGTGGCATGCGCTGCCACGGCTGCGCCTTTTGGGAACCTCGCAACAAAAACTGTGGGCCGGCCTGGCGTTGGCGATTGCGTTGGGCCTTGTGGGCACACGCATTGGATTCGAGTACGATTTTCGGAAACTGCGTCCCCCCGAGGTGAGCCACGGCTTGCCCTGGGGCCAGGCTGTGCATGGCACCACGCGCACCCCCATTTTCATGCTTGGCCCCAACTCGCAACGTACGGCCGAGGTTGCCAGTCGCCTGCGCGCCCAAGGCCCCCAGGAACTAGGGCCGCCGGATCTGCCCTGGGTGTTCACGGCTCAGCAGTTTGTCCCCGCGGATCAAGACGCGCGTAACGCTGCCATCTTAAGGTTGCGTGAATCGTTGGCGCGCGCCCTACCATTTATGGACGATGCGCAGAGAGCCGCATACGAAACCACGTGGCGTTCGCTGCTCGAAGCGCAGCCCTTTTCCGTTCGGGACATGCCTGCTTGGATCCAAGATTGGTTGGTGGAGCGTGATGGCAGCTTTGGCGCTCAAGCGGTGGCTTACACCACCCTCAGCGGCTCGGACGCCCACGACATGCAGATCCTTGCGCAACGTCTTGATGCGTGGCGCGCACAGTTTCCGGATGTCACCTTTGCCGCGCCCTCTGCGCAAGTGGGCGAAGTGGTGCCGTGGTTGGCGGCAGACACACCTATCATGCTGGGTCTGGCCCTAAGCGGCCTCACGCTGGGCACCTTGCTGCTGGGACGCTCGTGGCTGCGAACGCTCTTGGTGCTGGCACCGCTCGTGGTGGGCATGGCGGCCACTTTAGGGTTTTGTGTCGTCTTTGGCGTGAAAGTGCATCTTTACAACATCATCATGTTTCCGTTGGCCTTCGGTCTAGGCGTTGATGGCGCAATCTATTTGGTTTGGACCGCCGCTAAGGCGCGCGGCGAGGATGCGGATTTGGGCACCGCCGCATTTGCGATTTTCGGGTCGAGCGCCACCACCATCGCCGCTTTCGGTAGCTTGCTGCTGGCACGCAACCCAGGCATTGCCTCGCTAGGCCGCTTGGCGTTCATTGCGCTGACTTGCACCTTGGCTGCCAACCTGCTGTGGTTGCCGTTGTTGCTGCGATCACAACGCGTTCGAGAGCGCCTGCAGCGGCAACCCTGAGGGTTCACGTTCGTCCCAGTCAGGCGCGCGCCGGCCGTTCCGATTCAATGTGGCAGGTGGCCGCAACAGGCCTGCCAGATAGGCCAACGCGTGCACGCTTGTCCAGCGCAGCAGGGAGGCGTAGCGGTGCAAAGCGACCGGCTTGGCGCGTGTGTCTTGGCAGTGGCGCGCCGCGGCCTCAAAGGCTTCGTAATGGCGTTCCACCGCATTGGCGGGGCTGCAGCGATCGTGCGCGCTTCGCCGAGCCTGCTCGGCCAGGCTGCGCCGCCGCAGCGGGTTTTCCAGCAGGTCCGTCACCGAGGCAGCAAAGCGCGCATCGGCATCGGCCACGGCAGGATCCACCAACACGCCTGTGATGTCTGCTTGGATCTGATGGCTTACACCCATGCCATCGGCCATGGCCACGGCAGGCAAGCCACACCAAGCCGCTTCGCTTACCACTTGCCCATAGGTTTCGGACAGCGACGTATATACAAAGAGGTCGGCATGGCGGTACCACGCAGGCGCCATCTGGGCGCTGCATTCGCCGGGGAAAAACGTGCGTGCCGCAACGCCAAGCTTGGCCGCCAATTGCCGGAAATCGTCATGATTGGGGCCATCGCCCACCAAAGTGAGGGTGGCGTGTGGACAGGCAGGTGCCACGCGCTCTGCAAAGATGTGCAGCAGGCGGTCGATGGCTTTTTCCCGCGTGTGGCGGCAAAGCACCAGCAAGCGTCCACCGCGAAGGGCCCGCGGGTCAAAGGGATCGGGTTGTTCCCGCTCGGCAAACATGGTTACGTCGATGCTGCGCGGGATCACGAAGATGGGCGCCGTTACACCCCGCTGCCGCCAGTAGGTCTTGAGGCCTTCCGATAACACGATCAAGCCGTCACTGCGGTTGTATTGCTGGGCTGCATGGTGCTCGAGCCACGGCACCACCTTGCGCTCGAACAGCCATCTGACAAACGACCGCTTCACCCATGAATCTGGCAACACCACGTTGTACACACTGGGCAAGTGGATCGTGTTGACACACAGGAAAGGCACGCCCTCACTCAACCGCAACCAAACGCCCAGCTCGGTCAGCGCCGATCCCGTTTGCCCTAGCAAGACATCGAAGCGGCGTTCACGCATGCCCCGCAAGCCTTGGCGCGATGGCATGGGCAGATACACACCCGGATGATTTTGCAGCGGCAAGCTCTTGAGCATCACGTTGCGTAGCGGCAGATCTTGCGGCTGCGCTTGCGGGTCATTCGGGCCCACCACCGTGACATCGTGGCCGCGACGACGGAACTCCCTGTAGAGCCGCTGGGACGCAAACGAGGAGCCGTTGGCATAAGGGATTCGAACGTAATCGTTCAAGATGCCAATGTGTTTAGGCCACCGCGGGGTCGCAGCGGGCAACGTGAACAAAGGAGCAACAGAAGCAGGCATGAGGCGCAAGGAAAGGTGCCTCGTTTTACCGACAGTGGGTTGCTTGCACCGTGGCCATTTGGCGACAACTTCCTACAAGGCGAAGCGTTGCCGTCATCAATTTGTTGCCGACGCTTCACATAGGCGCCAGCCGTACGGGCATACCTGCCAGCGCGTTCTGCCGGCTCATCACTTGTGTGTAAACATCAAGGATCCGGTTTGTGACCATAGGCCAACGAAATTGATTCAGCACGTAGGCGCGTCCTGCCTGGGCCAAGCGATCGCGCGCATGGGTTGTGAGCGCGTGCGCCCGCATCAGAGCCGCCGCCATGGAATCGGCGCGATCCGGCGTGAACACAAAACCGCAACCACTGCCGCGCACAAGCTCACCCACGGCCCCAGCCGCAGGGCCCACCACGGGCGTGCCACAAGCCATGGCCTCGGCCGTGGCAAACGAAAATGTCTCGGTCTGGCTCGGCACCACCACGGCCACGCTTTGCCGCAACAGCGCCGCTACCTCTGCCGCCGCATCACGTGCCGCCTCCACCTGCAGCCACGCACGGGTGCGAGCGGCATTTTCCAGCCACGGGCGCAACGGCCCATTGCCCACAAGCCGCAACGAAAGGCCGGTGCCTGGAAGCGCGCGGTCGCAAGCGGCGAGCAACAGCGGCAATTCCTTGTCGCGGGTGAATCGACCTGCATAAGTAAAAAACGGGGCCACCGGCTCGGTGGTTGGCGCAAAGGCCTCGGTGTCCACGCCCAGCCCCACGCGGTGCACGTTGGGCACACCGAGACGCTGCAGGCGTGATTCAACATGTTGGGACGCCACCAACGTAGCGTCGTAGGCCGCGTGCCTGGCGGCGAAAAATCGCCACAGGGGACGCGCCAGCAGCGGTGCGGGATTGCCTGGCAAAAAGGTCGTAATGTTTTGTGCCATCTGCTGAGGGTGGCTGTGAAAGAACCCCACGAGACGAGGGGGCGTGGGCAGCCCCGCGGTGGCCCGGCGCACAATGCCAGGCAAACGATAGTGGCTTCCCAGTTCCACGATGTCGGGCGCCAGCTCACGCAAGAGCCCATTCAGCCGTCCTGCACGCGTGAACCGGTGATAGGCGGGATTTCCGAACTGAGGAGGACCTGCCACCCTATGCAAAGTGGCGTTTCCCATTCGCTCATCGCTGTCCGTGGGGCCAGGCACGATGTAGTGGCAAGCCACACCTGGACGTGGAAGCCACTTTGCCTTCTCCTCGTAATAGCGTCGAACGCCTCCACAGGTGGTGGAAAAGAAGCTGGTGATGTCAACCACGGTCAGGTTCTGCACGTTGCCCTGCATGCCAGAAGCAACAACGTCAAAGGCAACAATTCGCCTTCAGTTTCGCGACATCATGCATTTCGTCACGACACACTGTGGGGATTCGTTGACAGCTTTGCAACAACTTGGAGCGTGTTGACGGCAGCGGTTGTACGACAAGCGCTGAGCGGGCAGCTTGCGCGAAGATGTTGAACACCCTTTTGCTTGTGCTGCTGCTCGCAGCCGTCGTGGTCGCCGCGATCCTTCTCAGCCGCCAGCTTTCGCTCATGGCCCGGCGGCAGGAAGCCTGGACGGCGCTTTATGCGAGCGTTCCGCTGGCGGCGCCAGCTGCAGCGCCGGCAGCCTGGGCAGCCTCGCCCGAAGCGCTTCGCCACATGGTGCAAACCATTCTTCTGTACAAGCCTGATCTGGTGATCGAACTTGGTAGCGGCAGCTCCACAGTGTGGATGGCCGGCGCGCTTGAGCGCAACGGTCATGGGCACATTGTGTCTCTTGATCACGAAGCCAAGTTTGCCGAGGCCACGCGGCAACGTCTGACTCAACATCGCTTAAGCCACCGGGCCCAGGTGCTGCACGCCCCGCTTGTGCCAACAACCGCCGGCGGGCGCCAGTACTTGTGGTACGACCTGGCGCCGCTGCGGGATCTGCCGCAGGGCAAAGCGAGCCTGCTGGTGGTGGATGGCCCTCCAGGTGGCAGCCAGCGTCTGGCGCGCTATCCGGCGCTGCCGCAGCTTGCGCCTTGGCTTGCGCAAGACGCAATCGTGCTTCTGGACGATGCCGCTCGCAAAGATGAGCAACAGATCGCTCGCTTGTGGATTGCCGACAGTTCTTTGGGCGTGTGGGCGCAAAGCTTCTTCCCCACCGAAAAGGGTTTGAGCGTGTTGCGCCGCCAGGCCACGTCCGCAAATCAAGCTTCCGTCGCGGCGTCGTAAAACGGCATATAGGGCGTGCGCCAGAGCCACATCAAGCGCGCCAGCATCAGGGCAAAGACAATCCCGCCAACAAGCGAGGTCGATAGCGCAATGCCGGCGGGCCCCATCGGCTTCCACAGGCAAAAGTTGGCAACGACGTTGAGCCCCACGGCACAAAGGCCAACCGGCAGCAAAAAGCTGCCATCTTCCGCCGCCGTAAGTGCGCGCGCCGCCACGAGCTGCATGGCCAAAAATGGCACGCCCAGCAGATGAAAACCGAACAAAGCCTCAACTTGCGCCAGCATGGCTTGTGTCATCGCCCCGTGTCCAAGCAAGAGCTGCAGAAGCGGCTGGCGCCAGACATACGCGGCCCCAGAGCCAAGCGACAGCGCTGCGCCCACGATGATGAGAGCGCGGCAGGTATGGCGGCGATGTGCAGAGTGATCGCCTTGGGACATGCCCAGCGACAATTGCGTTAGCAGCACGGGCAAGAAGGTCATTTGCAGCAGTGAGCCCGCGGCGCCAGCCACGTCTCCGCTCAAACGCATGGCTGTGATCGCTCCCGGAATGGAGCGCACCATCACTTGATCCACGACAGGGTTTACGCGGGTGACAAAGCGTCCCGCGGATTCGAGCCCTACGCGCTGCCACAAACGCGACGACGTGTCTGCGGGAGCGGCCGTGGCACGCAAGTTTAACGGCACCACGTGCGCCACCCACAGCGCCGTGAAGGCCAGCGACACGCCTTCGCCCGCGGCCAGCCACCACGGCAACCGCAGCGGTGACACGGCGGTTAGCAGCAGCGCCAGCGTGGGCACCGCCATCGCAATTCCCCCCAATGCGGGTCCAACGAAGAAGCGGCTTTCTGCCTGCAGGATTGTGCCGAGCGCCGAACGTACCGCTAGCATCGGCACATAAAGCCCCAGCGGCAGAGTCATGAGAGCGCGTGCCGGCCACGATTCACCCGGCGCCGCCACAACGCAGGCAACCCACAATCCGGCGCCACCCAATACCCCAAGGCGCAGGCCGTGCAGCAGCAACCGCCCGCGCAAGCCTGCACCCCCATCGCCCTCCGCGCGGGCTGCCACCAGCGCCGGCACAAACGACGAGTCACGAAACAGCGCGAAAATGGCCGCAGAGGCAAACAGGCAGAAGGTCCACAGCAGGTTGAAGGCATCGGTTTGCAGGCCACTGCCATGTTTGTGGACCAACGCCAACGGCATCACCGCTTCGCCGATGCGAAACATCACCTGAAGCGGCGCGAGCAGCCAGGCACGACGAAGGCGTTGGGAAACAGAAGGCACGGCAGCAGGGTAGGTTCGCGACGGTGGTGGCCAGGTCATCTCAGACATAAGCCCACGGCGCAACCTCGTGCCGGTTACGTTTGCGAAAAGGTTGAGCAAGAGGGCCGGTGCTTGCCCACTTCCGACAGCGACAGATCCTCCGATTCCGTGCGCGGTGAAGGATCGCGGCCCGCTGTTCGCCTCTCTGATCAAGGAATGAACGTGCTAGGGTATGCCAAGTTTATGTTGTCGCCAGAAGACTTAGCCCGGCTTCTTTCCTCGACCGAATCGGATCGTGTGAAGCGTACGGAATCGACGACAAACACCGACAAATTTCGTGAGGCGATTTGCGCTTTTTCAAATGACATGCCGGGGCACGGCAAGCCAGGGTACCTTTGCTGGGTGTGCGCGACGATGGATCCCGTAGCCCGGCTTTTCAAGCGACCGATCAATTGCAACAACAGCTTGCGTCCTATCGGGACGACGGACAAATGTTGCCGCAACCCGTTATGGCTGTTTTCAGGCAAGAGCATCCTGTAGGCGGCGACATCTTAGCCCTAAAGCGACAATAATTCGCTGTATTTAGGCGGCGAAAGGTAGGCGCTCCTCAATCTTGTCGTAGGTTTCTTGGACATCGAAGTTGGTGGCCAGCCGGATCCGTTGTTGGCCG
>JBBSJE010000146.1:0-15815 GCA_038257535.1 Polyangia bacterium | reverse complement strand
GTCCTTGCTTCACACGAAGTGCCCCTTGCGTGCCGTGCGCATCAACGATTTCACGCGCAACGCTTATCGTGCCTTCAGGCGGCGTACCATTCTGATAGAACGCCCACCAACCAGTGAGTGAGTCTTCAAAAGTTCCATTCGGAATCAGATTCGCCCCTTCTTCATGCCCCACTGCCGCTTCGCAGGGCATCGGAAGCTGCATACGAAAGGGACGCATCTCGCCGTTGTGAACGCCATGGCCCACGATTTGGCGGTTGCTGTTGATGGCCGTTGCATGCTGCAAAACCCAACCTGAATCTGGGGCCAATAGATCGTTCAGGTTGATGAACCCCATGTCATCCGTGTACGCCATCGCGTTCGTCAATCCGGGGTCGGCGCCTGTTGGATAGAAGCTTCCCGCCACATCACCGCGGTTGTTCGTGCCGGTTGCGTAACTGATGTAAGTGCCAGGGCCTGCGCCCAGGTTGTCGATCTCGCCGTGGCGGTAGCGGAAGGCGCGAATGTTGGTGTTGTCTAAAAATCCGTAGCCAACAATGACGTTTCCGTCGGGGCTGATGTCGCTGGCCTTGGCGAGTTCCCAGCCCAGGCGGCTGTCAATGTTGGTGCTGAGATCCACGATGCCAGTGGATTCACGCCACACGAAGGCGTGCCCCGTATCGAAGTGGGAGGGCGAAGCTGGGGTGGTGCTAAGGTGAGACCAACCGACGATGGTGCCATCATCGGCAATGGCTTCCGCGCCCGATTGACGGCCGCCTAAGTCACCAAGCAACTGCCACGTGCCCGTTCCTGAGAAGCGCGCGGCGCGATTCGTCCATTGCCCGTCCACCTGGACGTTGGAGATGCCGGCAATCATCCCAGCGTTGTTGATGTCACGGGTGTAACCATAACCACTGGTTGCCCCCCAGGTGCCGCTGCCCGTGTGATACACGCCTGCGATGTGAAGTCCGCCACCCCCCGAGGCATCAAGGTCTAGGGCCACAGCGCCGTGATCGTTGATGGCGCGGCCGAAGGCGGCGTGGTTCCAACGTTGGTGATTTGCCCCGGATAAACCAGGCCCGCTCCAGTATGAACAAAGGCGCGGTACTGCCCTTGCGGCGTGCGGGAGAATCCGGTCACATGTCCAAGCTCGTTAATGCCCGTGGCTTGTGTGGGGGCCTGGCCGAAACTACCCAAGTCCTCGATAGCCACATTGCTGGGATGTGGGCAGCGCCGGACCAGTAACACTTTCCGTGGCGACCAAGCAAGATCAATGGCCTTAAGTTACAGCGATTTCACACTGAGCCTGGCGACAAGACTCAGGCGGGCTAGCCCAGCGCGCGCCACAGCGGATGTTTGGTGATTGCGCCCTCGGTGCCGCTGTTATACGCTGATCCACGCAAATGGCGTATAACACCCCTGACCCTTTGTTTCGCAGGCTTTCCCTGCAAACACAGACCCTGTATGCGCGCTTGCTGGACATTTCCCTCACCGAAGAAGCAGGGCGGTTTGGTGGCGGCTCGGTGGTTTCAAAGCAGATCCGCGGAAAGCGTTATTGGTACATTCAGCGACAAGACGGGCCGAAAAAAATTCAAACCTACCTAGGCCCAGACAGCCCTCCTGTGCTGGCCACCGTGGAACGCTGGCGGCACGCGAAGCAGGAAGCTACGGCGCGTGCGGAATTGGTGGCGATGGCACGCGCAGGCGGAGCGCATGTGATTCCCGCAGCCGAGGCTCGAGTGTTGGAACGCCTGTCGTTTGTTTTTCGCAGAGGCGGCGTGTTGGTGGGTTCCCATGGGTTCGCAGTGATCGGCAACATGCTGGGCGTGCGCTGGCAAGATGCAGTGGTTCGCACCGAAGACGTAGACATTGCACATGACCATCGCATCGCCGTGGCGCTGGCAAGGGATCTTCCACCAAGAAACATCGCTGAGGAGCTTGGCGATGCTCAGCCTCGGCATTCGGTGCTCAATCCGCACCAAGCAGCCACATCCTTTCAGATCCGCGGTAGCAGCATTCAGGTGGATCTTCTCACACCACTTGTGGGCCGCGAACGAACACGCCCCATTGCCATTTCGGGCATCGGTGCAGCAGCGATGCCTTTGAGGTTCCTGGATTATCTGATCGAAGAAACTCAACCTGCAGTGGTGATGGGTGGCTCCGGAACCCTGGTTAATGTTCCTAACCCTGGGCGCTTCGCGCTTCACAAACTGATTGTTGCGGCGCGAAGAGGCGCTAGCGGCGCCTACGCAACCAAATCGGCCAAAGATCGGGCCCAGGCCGCTGCGCTGCTCCAGTTGCTGCTTACCGACCTTCCAGGCGAAGTGACGTTGGCGTGGAAAGCGCTGGCCAAACGTGGCTCCGCTTGGACCAACGCCGCCATCGAATCCCTAAACCGACTACCGCCCGAACTGAAAACACTTGCGGCTTCAGCGGGTTTGCCCAGGATTTGACTCTGCCACCGCGACGCGTCATAGGTGCTATTGTGATATTTTTTGACGTCATTTATTACTTATTAATGATTTTTGACTGTCTAATGCATCGGCGCGCCGAATCAATCTCGAGAGCGAAGACCTGGCCTTCCTGATGCGCCTAGAAACGGGGATTTGACATCATGACCCACCAAAAGCGCGTAGAGATTGCGGACATCATCGCCGCGATTATTCGTTTTGCAAAAGAGGCCGATCAGATCACTGGAGGCCACGCGGTTCCTGGGCCTACCAGTGTGATTGATGGCGCTGATTCCTCGAGAAGGTTGAACGTGGATGTCGTGCGCAGCGAAATCACCGAGTCCGATACACACGTTGTGCTTAGCGCTGCAGGAGGCGAGGTATCCTTGCGGTTGCGGCGCACCGGAACCTTTTTCGTTTCTTACGGGACGGCCACGTTTGAAGCCGCGACACGCGCGGCCGGATCGGCCTTTGTGGACGAGCTCTCTGGTTGGCTGTCTACTCCCCTTGGGCCTGCAGCAGACTCTACCGACCGATCCGGTCCCCCTACCGCGTTGGAAGGCCAATTTGCGGAACTCAGCTATTTCTTTGATGCCGAAGGCGCGCATTGGCGGCGTTTCAAACTGTGCCTTGGCAACGATCATGAGCAAAGTGATGGCGATGGGGATGGCGATGGCGATGGCGATGGCGATGGCGATGGCACTGCCGCGGGCGAGTTCTTTTTGTCTCTTTGCGACGACAACCGACGGGCTTGGTTGTCCGAAAAATGGTCGGCCTACCGCGAGGATCTCCTGCGCGCATTCGATGATGCCTTAGGTGCAGGGCGCGAAATCCTTCGTCGCAAAGAGGTAGCCGTCATCGGCGGAGGCGCTTGGTTTGCCGTACCGCCCGACTGGATCGTCTCACATTGCAGGCATCACACATTGGTGACCAACGCGAGCGACTCGTGCACCTTCGAGGCCTTATGCTTGCCGCTGCCACGTCAGGCACCAGGGCTGTCCTTACGTGGACGTCTTGAGTTCGTGCTTCGGAGCAGCGGGCAAGAAGAATGCATTTCGAGAATTGTCGCAGTAGACCGGGGTGACATAGATTTTGTCTGGGTCGAATACGAATACACCAGCACCAACGACACCAACGGCGGCTCCAGACGCAAGGCTCTTGCTCGGATCTTGTTTGCTGCCAACGACCACGTCCAACTTTCCACCACGTTCACGTTTCGGCCCAAGGACGCCTCTTGGGCAGTTCCTGAGTGGCGCAGAATCGTTGACAGCCTAGCGCTTGGATTTTGGCGCCCGTAGCGGCCGGCAACTGACCAAGAAGTTCGGATCAGGAAACGTTCTCACTAGATCGTAGCGAAGACATCTGGAAGTGAGAACAGAACACCAATGGCTTCAATCCAAAACTTAAGCTTTCCCAAAAGAGTTACGCCGCACCCTGGAGAATACCAGCGCGAGATGCTTCATAAGCTCGGTATATCGCAAACGACCTTCCATGAGCGACGGGTATTTCGAGGCAGCGCTGAAACATCGGTTTTCGCGTTATCTTGGTGGGCCTTCTTGCAAGCGAGCAGAAATTGAAGAATGCGCATGAGCGACGCGCTTGCTGGGAGGAGCAGCGCAGCGCGCCTAGGGAAATTCCGTCCACTAGAACGACTCCCGCAACCTCACTTGTTCAAGGCAATGCATTCGCGGCATCCCCATGTAAGAGCGTTTTTAGCTCGCGCAGCTTCATGATCAGCCGGTATGCGAGTAGCACCCGCATCATCATGGGCACGCTCCACGAATGAGCTGAACATCATCTATCGCTGAAGTCCAATCGGCCTGCTGGCTCACTGAAGCATCAGTGCCGGTTTGAATGCGCAGTTCGTGCGTATCTGGGGGCACGATGAAAGACCGGCGGTAGTAGCGCCATGGTGGCGCGCCAGGAAGGACCGGTATCTGATTGCCGCCAAGACCATCAGGCTCATTGCCGCCGATCAGGCGATGCGTTTCGATGGGCGACGCTCCGGCGTCAAGTCTAACGACGCTCACGTAGGGGCGACCGCCGCTACCCCAGCGAATGGCCGCAGATAAGCAGAATGTTCCACCACCCCTGGTGCTGATGGCGTCGAACCAAGACGAGGTGACCGCCGCTTCGCCAAGGGCCACGATCTGCCCACCCGCTGCGGGCACACATTGTTGCCAACGCTGATCTTGTTCGTAACGGGCGTCGCTTCCCCCCTCGCCTTCCATGGCGTTGCCACAGGTCTCCCAGGTCTGCTGGTAAACGGCAGGGGTGGTTGTCGAGGTCAAGAGACGCTCGCCGCTCACAACCCCTGCGCAACAAGCGGCACCCGTTGGCGATGGGGTGTGGGTGCACAAACCGATGTTGCTGCATGCGTCTTCTGTACATGCATCGCCGTCGTCACAGGTCTTGGGGGCTGCAACGCAGGCGCCGGCGACGCATCGATCGCCTGTAGTGCACGCGTTGCCGTCATCACAAGCCTTACCTTCGCTACCGGCTGCACCACAGGAAACCACGCGTTCTAGGATGACGTTGTCGATGAGGAAGCTCCCCACAGCGGTAGGGGATATGTCTTCCTGCGTATCGGTGGCCTGCAAAACAAACTTGTATCCGCCCGCACCGTAGGTTTCGGTGAACGTATGTTCAAAGTGTTGCCAGTTTTCCGTCAATCTCACCGTCGTAGGCGCGCTCATTCCACCCCAAGGCCGGCCGAAACGCAAATACGGTGATGTGGTTGCTCCTGCTGGCAATTTGGCGTCGTACGAGATGCGCAAGCGATCGGCAGGAGAGGTGTTTTCCCTCAGAATCATGATTGCACCCACCCCGTGCGTGTGGTTCGGAATCGTCATCAGATCTGGAAGCTGAGTCACTTTGATTGCGCCCGCCGTCCCCGATGTCGCACTATGCGAACTCCACTCCACGCGCAACAGATCGCTGCGCATGGCCGGTGTACCATCAGAGTTTGTTTTGCCGTGGTCGTGCACAAAGGGATACCACCAACCACTGTCGCACTCCATGCCGCTGTTCATGGCTAGCACGCCTTTTTCCTGCCCAAGACAAGTTGGGGCTGCGAACTGCACGTTGCGCACCTGCAAAGCTGCGTGGCCGCGAGGAAGCGAACCATTTATGCCGGCCGTATCAAGCACACGAAACGACAGCATGCCTTCCTGAGACTCGTTCACACTCCTGAAGCGCACATGCGTTGTGAAGCTACGCCACTCGGGCGTCAACTCATCGATGGCACCTCCTAGCGGAACGCCTTGCGGCAGGGTCACAGAAACGTCGTGTACACCCTCCACAGACCTTGCTTCATACGTCACCTTGTACGCCATATTCCCTATGTAGGCGGGAGGGATGTTGCAGGTCCATTCACTGACTTGCGCTCCGGCGGGTGGCTGGGTGCAATCTTCGGCTTCTTCCATCACCACATTATCTAGGTCGAAGGTGCCCATGGTGGCAGGCGCGCCGGGATACATTTGGTCCGACAACATGAAGAACAGATCGCCCATGGCATAGGGGCGAATCACGGTAACGGTGTACGATCTCCATTCATCTGCAAGGCGGACGGCGGTCTCGCCGCGCGCGCGGGGGTTAACATGCAAGATCTGGGAGCCTTGCGGATCGGCCCGCCGGGCATCGAAACGAAGGCGAACCCAACGGTTCGAGGGCCAATCGTTGAACTTCATGCGGGCCCCAGCCGGGTGATGCGCATTCGTCAGCACGCCGGGATCAGGCGGCCCAACGATTACGCGCATGGCTTGGCTACGGCCACCCTCTGGGGGCAACAAGCGATGTGACAGGCCGCCGTTCACGTAGCTGTTTGAATTGACGTCCCAACGGCCCACGCTCCATCCATGCAAGTCACACTCGAAACCGGAATTCACCACCAACGAAGGGGGAAGGCCCGCGTTGTTGTCACATGGGGTCACCGGCTCGAAGGAAATGTTCGCTATGCGGAACCGACCTTTACCCGGCTCTTGATGTTCTAGCCCTCCGTTTGAGTCGAGCACGCGAAACGTCAGGGGCTCATTGGGATTGAAAACCACGAAGCCCGATTCTTGTGGGGCCATCGTGGCGCCAAGAGCAACCTCGGAGTTGCCTGCATCTTGAGCCCATGGTCGCGTAAGATGGATTCGTGGCGAGCCGGAAAGAGACTGAGCGTTAAAATGGACGCGCAATCTTTGCCCCGAGGAGAAGCCTGGCGGCAGCATGCAGGTAAGCAAGCCATCGCGAGTCAAGTCCAGCGACCCATCGCATGTGGGCAGTCGTTCAACGCGTACGTTGTCCAGCGCAAAAGCGCCTTGAACCGGGTTTGAAATGAAGTCCGCGTCCTTGGAGGGCAAAAGCTGCATGATGAAGCTACCTGACCCGTATTGTTCCTGGGCGGTCAGCTCGAAATGCTCCCAATTGTCCTTCAGGGTTACAGTATTGGCGCCTGTGATGCCGCCGTAGGGGCGGTTTAGCCGCAGGTAGGGCGACTCCATTGTGTTCACGCGTTTGGCATCAAACGCCACGCGCACCCATGAACCCAAAGCCAAGGATTCGCGGAACTCAAGCATGGCGCCGTAGTTGTGTGTATAGGTCTCGACCCCTGGAGGAAACACAGGAATTTCCACGGACACAGCGCCCGTTCCATCCTGCGTACCACCCAAGTCGGTACGGTGGCGAATCGTGATCAGCCCTCCTCGCTCTTCGCGCGTAGCTCGATCCCACAACCATCCGTGAACGCCACTGTGATCACAGGCAAAGGTTGAGCGCCTTAGCAAGTTGGTTGGATCGTTGGGCTCACAGGGTTGGGTTTCTTGTACAGAAAAGCCACGCACCTCGAACACCTTGTCAATGCCCTCGATACGGTGTCTGGCGTCTTCGGTGGCAGCTGCGCGAAGAGAAAAAGGATGCTGCGCGTGCCGCAGGGGCAAATTGAAGGTCACCGTTTTCCATTGATGATCTAAAACCGTGAAGCCTTCGTTGCGATAGCGGCCTTGCCAAGAAACGGGTGCCAAATTCACAGGGCCATAAGGAGCGCGGGCTTCAAAGGAAACGGTCACTTCCTCGGATGCGTAGGGGGCGCTGTCGATGCGGCAATCAATGCGGCCTCTAATGTTTCCGCCAACCACATCTTGGCAGCGAGGCGCCCTCCGAACAACAATGTCATCAATAAGAAACTCGCCCCAGGTGGCTTCGTAGTCCTCTCTATGCAGCCCTACGTGGAGATGTTGATAAGCCATGTGAGTGTTGAAGAGGCCCACTCTATAGAAGCGCCATTCGTTGCTGAGGGTCACCAGCGGATCCATGCGCAGGGTGGTACGCCCTTGGTTGAACATAAGTCGCGCGCCCGGTGGCGCCGAGATCTGCTTGGCCCAGAATGAAATTTCCAGATACTCTCCCGGCGCAACAACTCTGTTCAGCAAAGCCGCACCGCCAGCAGAATGTTCAAGCGGATGTGTGGTGCGATCAAATTCGTTGATCTTCACACGCATGGCTCCTAATGAGCCGCGGGCGTCTGAGGTCTCATGCGAAAGCTGCACGATCCCCTGGGGGCCCGGAAAGATTGGTTGCCAGTTGCCAAGCCCAGCCTCAAAACCGCCGTCGTTGAGCCAATTGTCAACGCTGGGCAGGCTGCCACCCACGGCCACTGGCTGCACCGACGCCGCCACTTCGTTGTCGCCAACGTTGTTTTGATTGCCGTGGCCAAGCACGCCTCCGGCGCCGTTGCCCCAGCATTGGACGGCCCCGTTGGCCAGCAGCGCGCAGCTGTGATGTATCGCGCTGGCCAGTTGCACGACAGGTGCAGCGAAGGTCAGGGGCGCAGCAGCGGTAGCTGGCTCGTTGTCACCAATGCGCTGGGTGTGACCGGCCCCCAACTGGCCAAAGGCGTTATCGCCCCAACACTGCACTTTGCCGGAGTCTAGGCGTGCACAAGTATGAAATGCACCCGCCACCACCTCGCGTACGGGAGATTCAAAGCGCAATACAGGAGGTGGCATAGCTAGGCTGTCGCCGCCGTAACCAAGGCCAGCGGCCGTGCCCGTACCAAGCTGGCCATAGTTGTTGGATCCCCAGCAGGTAACCCCGCCGTCATTCAATACGGCACAAGCGTGATAAAGGCCAACGGTGACACTACGAGCGGGCCCGGCGAGCGTTATTGGCGGGGCCACATGGGGCTGTTCGTTGTCGCCTAGGTGGCCGTGTGTGCCATTCTGCCCGGCCACTTGCATGGCGCCCCAGCAGCGCACCTTCCCGTCCACCAAAACGGCACAGGTGGCGTTGCCGCCCGCCTGCAAGTCTACCAATTGTACAAGCTCGGGTAACTGAACGGCAAAGTTCGCTAGCTGTGCCTCCGCGGGTTGATCGGCCACGGCGTCGAAGGGAGATGTGTTGTTGCCCAGGCCGAGTTGGCCTAGGTGATTGCGACCAAAACAGAACACACGTTTCGATGTGCCTTGCACGCAAGTGTGTTCGTATCCGGTGGCAATGCGCAACGCGGGCTCGCCAAGGTTAATAGCGGCGATTGCAGCAGGTGAGGGGTTGCGTCCCACTGCTTCGGTGTGGCCGTAACCAAGTTGGCCGAAACCATTCTTGCCGAAGCATTTCACGGCGCCGCCTTCAAGCAACACGCAAGTGTGCCCACCGCTGGCCACAGCCAGAGCGGATGCGCCCAGCGGCACATCGGAATGGGACTCGGGCCGATCGGTTGCACCTACGTAGTTGGCATTGAGGCCAAGCGCACCGTCATTTCCATCCCCCCAGCAACGAAGCGTGCCGTCGTTGGCGCGGGTGCAGCTGGCAGTGCCGGCGGTCAGGTGCATGCAGGCGGGGCCTGCGGGCCCGTTTACGCAAGCCTGAGAGGGGGCACATGGCAAGGCACAATGGCTGTTTTGCTTTTGCGTGGCCCAAAGCACAAGTGCATCAAACAAACGCCACCCCTCCGTGTTCAGAGCGGGCGTTGAATTGTTGCCAGCAAAGAACGCGGCGCGCGGAGCGGCGGCAACGGTGCCATCGAAAAGTGTCGCGCCGGGTTCGTAGGTAAAAAGCGCCGCCTTTGTGGGGTCATCAATCCGTCTAGCAATGACTTTGGCTTGCGCACCAGGTTTGGCCCAGATCCATGTTGAGGCAGAGGTGGCAAGGGTAACGTTGCCCGACAGCCCAGCGGCTAGCGGGCTGGTGGGATCGGCGATCTGCAGCGACGTTAAACCGCCGTCGCTGCCTTGCTGGCTGCCCCAAGCGGCACCAGCCATACCCATATCATCGAGGATGCCGGGTTCGCTTAAGATCACGGGAACGATCACAGACTTGAATTTGGCTGCCACATCGGAAGGCGCAACGCTTTCGGAAATGACAACCAATGTCTTGCCGGCAGCTTGAGTGGCTTGAGACGAAGCTGCCGTTTGCAGCGTGACCGAGAAGCCAAGATGCACAAGCCGATCCCGAATTCGAGCGTCTTGATCCTGAACGCTTGCCGCGTTGGCCACCACCAACAAGGCTTGCCCATAGGCCCCGCAAGGCAAGGGCAATTGCATGCGGAAGGCGCGCTTGCTGCCATCGCGAATGCCCCAACCAACAACTTCACGTTTGTGGTTGATGCGCCGGGCGTCGGTCAAAAGCCAGCCGGAGGAAGGCGAGATGGTGTGGTTTAGATTTACGAGCCCAAGATCAGCCGTAAAGATGGTGGCGCGTATGTTGCCAACACCGGAGCCATCGAGGTAGGCAACGCCCACCACGTCGCCGCGGTTGTTCACGCCACGGGCGTAGCTGAAGCCCCCACCCTCAGTGCGGCCCAAGTTGTCGATGATGCCATTGTGGTAGCGAAACGAGCGAACCTGGCCGCCAATTATCCCTTGGCCAACAATGAAGGCGCCGTCAGGACTAATGTCTGCGGCTTGGGTAAGTTCCCACCCAGCGTTGGGATCAACAAAGGTATTCAAGTCCTGAAGGCCGGCCTTTGCATTCCATACAAAAGCGTGACCAGCTTGGTACCAGGGGGGATTGGCTGGGGTTGTGGACAGGTACGACGAGCCCACGATGGTGCCATCGTCTGAGATCGCGGTTGGTTGCGCGCGAGGGCCACCAAGCGTGCCAAGATCTTCCCATGTGCCACCAGGCAAAAAGCGGCCAATGCGGGATTCTGATTGGCCATTGACCCAAACCTGTTTGAAGCCAACGACGGTGCCCGAGCTGTTGATATCGGAGGCGTAGCCGGGGCCGGCAACGTCAGCAGAACCTTGCCCAGGCGTGACGCGAACAACGTCGTACTGGCCTCCAGATATATGAGTTTGTGCGGCAATCTGGCGGGTGTTGTTGATGCCCAAGCCGTAGGTGGGACCGAAGTTGGAAATCTCTGGGAGTTGTTGCAAAGTGCCAGCGTAGCGAAAGGCAAGATGGTCCCCGTTGGGGATTGTTGCGGAGCCTGTAACCTGGCCGTGCTCGTTGATGTCTGTGGCTTCGGAGATTGTGCCGCCAAAGGTGCCGAGGTCTTCCACGGGGAGGTTGGTGGGAATGGGGCAGGTGGGGCGGACGAGGATGAATTGGGTCTCGGGTGAGTCAACTACCGGTGACGACTTTGCGATCCCGTCGCTTCCGCTAACGCCGCATCCGCATAGACATCCCGAAACAAAAAGCGCTGCCACACCGAGTCGCATCGCGGAGACGGACGGTCTTTTCTCGAAGCGGTAAGGATCTTTATTAGCCATGTTCACCTTCTTAAGGCCGCAACGGCGTGCTCACGCCGACGCACCTGCACATCCGTTGGAAACACCCCCATCGCCACCTGCAAATCATCCGAGGCGCTGCCGACCTAGCCGTCACAATTCTCGGGGCTATCGCTTGCGGCATTAGCCATAATTATAGGTGTGAAAGGAACCAGAGAGAGCTCGCGTCCGGCGGTTCAACGCCGCAGGCGCGAATGTCCGACCGAAAGTCAGCACCGCTCCCAGCTTCCTCCAGCGCCGTGGTAAGTCTCAGCAGACAACCTATAACGCGCGCCAGTCGCGGCGCTTTCAAAGTAGGCTTCGACATAATCGGGCCACGGTCCCTCATCCCTTAAGACAAGAATATCGTCCAAGGCAAACGCCGCTCCGGCTGGTTTGACGTGAACAAGAGTCCCTTGGGCGATTGCGTTGCGGACTGCTTGGAGGACGCTCACGAAGTCCTCGGGGCATCTGATCGCAATTTCGACGTCGGGAAAGAAGGGTATAGCAGCTGTGCTCATGGAACAATCCACTCTGGGTTCACTGACGGAACGACCACCTGACTGCCACCTCCCACTAGACCTCCCTGAGGGGCGGCGAAGCCTTCATAGATCGTGGTACCTGCTGGGACTTGAATCTTGACCACATTCGTAGCCGTGTTCCCCCACTTGGGACTTAACGCGGAATCGACAATGGATTGCACAGGACCTGATGGTGCCGTCTGAGTCCAAAACTGACCAAGCTGCCCTGCCCTGCCTCCGTACACGCGATAGAGAGTCATCGTTTCCTGCAAGGTGTTCGCTGTGTATGATCCACCTCTGAAGGTATTTGCGATATCCTTCGGAAGCGCTCCCGGGTTCAGCGGACCGTGCCTGACCAAATTTGCCGCCCCCCCTGGGGCTTCCGGTCCGGCCGAGGGAACATCGTTGGACATTGGAGGTGCATCTGACTGACCTGCCCCGCCTCGCTCTTCCGTAACGCCAGGCTTCAACTGGGACGAGAGTGCTGCCCCGATGGCACGGACCTTCTGGGTCACAGCAGCAGCGTGCGCCGCTGCCACAAGGGGCGCACCAACGACAGCTTTCACCTGCGATCGAGTGCTGTTGCCGCTGGACTGGATATCATTTGCAGTGTACTCGACCCAGTCCATAACGACGCCTGCGCCGAAGACATAGGCCACAAACTGCATCGCACCCGGAGTCGATTCTCTCCAAGATTTCTGCCAGCCATCAGCATCCCAGAAGATCGTCGGATTCTGCTCAACATACTGATAAGGGTTCAGGCCCCACGGGGCCGCCATGAACTTCCGGTCTGGTGCCTTTACTGGAGGATCAGGACTCACCCATCTTGCAAAGCTTGCGGCCATCCATCGCGCGCCGTGATAGCTCCAGCCCGTGGCTACGTCCGTTTCCTTGTTCAGAACGTTCTGCGGATCACGTGTGAAGTCGATTCCGTCTTTACCAGAGCCAATGCGAAACGCGTCTTCCCGATACGAATCGAGGTCGCCACCAAACGGCTCGTATCGGCGCTCGTCAAAGATGCTGCCGTCGCTCTTCGTGAACAACACCGGCCCCGCCGCTACACCGTGGTGCACATACGTCACATCAGGCGTTGCCCAAGCCTGCGACGTTCGATTCACCGAATGCCCGCATCCCGCAAGCCCAATGCCACCCAGCAGCACCAGCACCATCCCCGCCGCCCCTAACGGGGCCCAGCGGCGGCGCCTGCGCGCTTGCGTTGCCGCCAACACCGCCAGCCCTAAGCCAAACGCCGCCATCAACAGCAACGCAAACAGCTCGGGCATAGGCAAGCCGCCGATGCGCTTCGGCGTTACCCAAACCAAACCACCAGCTCCTGCCACGCCACTCACCGCAGGGCGCACACGCGCCACCAGGCGCTCGCCCACCGTCACCACGTGTTCGCGCACACCTGCGCGCATGATGTCGCCAGGCGAAAACCAATACTCCTCAACGCCCGGCTCGCTGCGCCAGGTTCTAAAGCCCTCGAAGCCATAGGCATATTCAACCTGCGACACGTTTGGCTCAATCACCTTCATCAGTTGATCGAAACCATCGAAGTCAAGCGTGCGGCCCGCCTGGTTGGTCATGCGCCCCGCCCCGTCGTACGCAAACGTCGATATGGGAAGCTGCTGTCCGCAAAGACTGCTCAAGGGCGATTCCACCCGCGTAAGCTGTCGAGGATGCGCGGGGTTGTCATGGCGGTAGTGCCCCACCATCACACCAAGATCGGTGTGTGGCCCCGCCGCCGCTCGCCTGATCATGTTTTGCAGACCATCGTAGGCGTAGCGGAACGTATATTGCGACGTGATCTTGCCAACCGTCGCCGTGGTTAAACGCGCCGCCAAGTCGTAGCCGTACGTGGCGTTATGGTCCAAGCCATGACCATCTAGATCTTGAATGCCGGTCGGCGCCCCATAGAGATTGCGTTCAATCGTGGTGTGGAAAATCGTTTCGTCCGCACCTCCCGGCAAACGCGATTTTCTCTTTATATTGATATCGCTGGGCATACCCAGCACATCGCGCACGTACGTTTGTTTAATTTCATTGCCGTACGACTCCGCCAAAACCCTGCCAGCCGCATCCAGCCCCGGCTGACCGTCCTCCCCATCGTTCACCGCCCAATAAGCGAGCCCCCCCGGCGTGCGCACCTCGATAAGCCGTCCCGCCCGATCGTAAGTGGGAACCACAGAAAACCCATCGCCAAACACCTCACTTAACAACGACCCCGAGGCAGACAGCTGTGTACGCACGACGCTGTCGACATGCCCATCCGCATTCGAACCCTTCGTCTTGTAGATCACCCGCTGGCGCAAATTCTGGCGCCCCAGATCGTCGTACCCAAAACAAGAAAGCCCCTGCGGCTCAAGCACCCACGACAACCGCCCCTTCAGATCGCCTGCTTCCGAGCGGCACGCGTCCAGGCTTGCCACATCCGCAAACCCATTGTTGGCAGCAGGGCGCTCGTCATAGAAAAAGCGGTAGTCAACCGGCGGCCGCAACGCCGATTGCTCAGGCGTTGCCACCTCATAGCGCCGCGTGAGGCGCCCGGCACCGTCGTAATCGAAACCTACCGTCTGCTGCGCCCCATTCGTGTGCCTCAGCAACCAATTGTGATCGTTGTAGGACATCGTCCGCACACCGATGTCGTTATCTTCTGCGTGCACCAACCGACCCAGCGAATCGTACGTGAACGAATGCACGGCCAAGCCGCCCTGCAGAGTCATCTTCAGGATGCGATCAGCCGCGTCGTACTGAGCCACCACCTCTTCAGCATCACCATTCACCGTGCGGGTCGTGTGCATGACACGTCCCAAGCCATCCAAGAACGTGGTTACCGGCGCTTGCTGGCTGGCGGTGATCTGCGTTTCGAATGCCTTGTAGAGCATCGACTTCCTGCCGCCATTGGGCAGGGTTTGCACCAGCGGCCTGTCGAGGGCGTCGTACGACACCGACTGCAGCGGTGCAGATGGATCACGCGTCACTGGGAGAACCGCCGAATAGAAGGCATCAGCAATTGTGCTCACCCGCCCCCGTTGATCACGCTCTTTCCAGCCGCTGACGATCCACGTTCTTCCCTCAGCCCCCAACTTCGTGGCGCTATACAGATCTTCACCCGCGCCATTGACCACCGAAACCGTCGTGCGCCATTTGGGGTCTTCCAAAGAATTAGGCGCCTCGGTCTCGAGGTCCCACGCATACGTCGTGGTGCGAGGGCCGGTTTCTTCAGCGGCGCCCGCCACTCGCGGTTTCCAATCGTAAACGTAACGAACGTGCCTTTGCTTGCCCTTAAGCCCAACACCTTCGACACGAATCAAGCTGTCGTAGGTGACATAGGTGGTCCGATCGTTTGGATCCTTAAGCTCTTCGGGTACGCCAGCCACTTCGTCCCACTTCATTGTCCACGAAAGCGTCCGCCCTGCCGCAGGTGTGACCGTTTCGCTGGTGGGATGCAGCGCCGATGTGTCGTAGTCAATCTCGCGGGTAACGCCAGCCTCCGTGATGCGCCTGGCGTTGCCAAAGCGGTCGAAGTCGCGCGAAGACTGCTCGATGAAACGGCTCTCTTCCTTTAAGTAAGCTTCCGTCTTTTTCGTCCAACCGGCGCCAGCACCCGAACAGGCCGTGGCCTGTCCTGGGGTGATCTGACCACCGTAGGTGGTGACCAGGGTTCCTGAAGCGTCGGCATAGAAGCTGCGCGCACGCGATACTTCGTTGCCGCTGCCATCGGTGAGAACTTCTTCGCAGGTGAGGTTGCGAATCCAAGGCGCTTCGCCATCCACGTAGCTGCGCCGAATGGTCTTCTCGTCCCCCGGCATTAAAAACCTGCCAAAGTGGACCTCCTCAATCACCCGACCCCGCGTGTCGTGCTGAAACGTAGACTTCACTTCAATGGGCGTGCTCACGCCCTCAAAGTTTTTAGTACTTTGGGAGAGGGTGACAGCGTAACTGAGCAGAGGATTGACCTGCGGGCAGTTAGGTGAGAGGGGGTCAAACGGCAGCGCCTCGAGCTCGCTTGTGCTTTCTGTGTAAACAGCCCCAGCCCCATCGCGAACGCGGGAGAACCACGCCTGACCCCTCAGCACACGCTGGCGGCCCAATCCCGGGTGGAATCGTGTCTCCGTCTCTCTTGCAAATGCAGGTGTAGTGTCAGGCACGTTCTGAAACGCGCGCAGGAAGCCACC
>JBBSJE010000145.1:0-15870 GCA_038257535.1 Polyangia bacterium | reverse complement strand
CCGGGGCCCAGCATGCCGGCCCCATTGATGCGAGCGGCCTCGGCAAATAGGGCAAGGGGATTGAAGCCGAAACGGGCCAGCACCAACACGGCCAGCAAGGTGGCACCGCCCAAAAGGAGGCCCGCCTTGATGATCTGTACCCACGTGGTGGCAATCATGCCGCCAAACAACACGTACACGATCATCACGGCGCCCACGACGACGATGGCCACGTTGTAGTCCAGGCCGAACAGGGTGCTGATGAGATCGCCCGCACCCACCATCTGCGCAATGAGATAGAAGCTGATCACCGACAGCGATCCAAACGCAGCGGCCACACGGATGGGCTTGTGCGATAGCCGCGCCGCCACCACGTCAGCAAAGGTGTATTTGCCAAGATTACGCAAAGGCTCGGCGACCAAGAACATCACCAGCGGCCAGCCCACGAGAAAGCCCACAGAGTAGATCAGCCCATCGAAGCCTGACAAAGCCACCATGCCCGCAATGCCAAGGAAGCTGGCGGCGCTCATGTAGTCGCCGGCCAACGCGAAGCCATTTTGGCCGGCCGTGATGCGGTTGGCGGCGGCGAAGTATTCTGAAGCGGTGCTTGTCTTGCGGGCCGCCCAGTAGGTAATCACCAAGGTGGCGGCAACGAACACAAAGAAAAAACCTATCGCGGTGGCGCTAGGCTCTACGGCAGCGCTTGTGGGGTTCAAGATGCCCTCCCGTCGGCGTTGGCCTTCGCCTTCAAGCTTTGACGAACGGCGTGAAGCTCCGGATCATAGTGCGCATTGGCCCAATGCACGTAGGCGCCCGTGAGCGAAAAAGCCAACACAATGACTATGGCGCCCAACAAGATGCCCACGGACAGGCCCTCCGTGATCTGCTTGGTCATGAGAGTCTTTGACAGGCCCGTCAAGAGAATGAAGCCGAAGTAGACCACGAGCATGACAGTCGTGAGGGCCAGGGCTTTGCGCCAGCGCGCACGCGAGAGTCGTTTAAGTACGTCCGATTCATTCACGATGCATGAGGTTATCGGCGAAGGGGATCTCACTGTCAACAACCTGCCCGACCCTGTCCTTGCGGTCGCCGTCAAATGCCGACGGAGGCCTGCTCCCGCTTTCAAATGTCAGGCGCCGATGTCAGGTTTTGGTCGCTCTTGTCACCTGCAACGGGCCTAACTATGTGAAATTACAGCACCCACGGCGCTGGCGTGACGGTTGCAATGATGCGCAGCGCTCGCTTATCGACGAAAGGACTACAAAAATATGAATCTCAACCGTTTTAAGCATTTGTTCGTGTGTTTCCCATTGGCGGCCTCATTGAGTGTGGGCGCCTGCAATCCCGACGACAAAGAGCCCGTGGATCCGAAGACCGCGGCGCTGACCGTCGAAACCAACCTCAAGAACATTTCGGACAATCTCAGTGCCAGCACAGATTTCCTGTCGGAATCAGACGCCATCGCGGAGGTGCTGGCCCAGCTTCAGGACTGCTCCGAATCAGGCGCGGGTACATCTCCAGACTGCGACGATTCAATAGACCCAAGCTGCTTCGAGGCCGCGCCCGTGGAGCCGGCTTGTGGTCCCGAAACTGTCAAAGCGGATCTGAAGGAACTTACCCAGGAGGTCGATGAATTTTTTACAAAGCTGGTGGACCGCCTGCGGGAAGAGGTGTTCATCGAGGCCAACATCGAAAGCCGCAGCGATACCGAGATCGTTTACCGCCTGCCCACCTCGGTGTTGTGCGAAATAGTGGACGAGCCCGACTGTGCGATGGACGCGGCGAAAGCGGAGCCACGGGTGAAAGTTACCTCGCCCGCCAAAAATGATCTCGACCTGGCCATTCTCATGACATCCAAGCGGCACCAACCCTTGGTGTTTCGCCTCTACCGTGACCGTCTTGGCGTCACGGTCGACGCAGAAGCGCTTTTCAAGACAATGCAGGTGGTGGATCCCGAAGAAGCGAAGGAGGTAGAAAAGATGTCAGGCGTGGTGAGCCTTTCGCTTGTGAAGAACGCCGCGCGCGACTTCAGCTTTATCAACAGTGTCGAAAAGGACATTGACGTGGTCACGCGGCAGGAGGACGGCAAGCTGGTGGAGATGCACTTCGCCGCCAGCGCCAAAAGCTACGAGTTGCGCCTTGACGGCATGGCCAAAACGATCACGGCGGCCGTGAACATGGGGCCCATACGCATGAAGATGCCGCTCGAGAACATTTCGAGCATGGTGGACGCCGAACCCAATATGGCCAAGATGACGGCAAACGACATCGTGCAGTTTGTGTTGGGCGGGATCAATGGCTCTATCACCTTCGATGGCAACCGCGACGAGCTGGCATTCAAAGGCTTGGGGCTCGGCGATCGCTCGAGCGCCTTCACAGTCAATGGCGAAGAGATCTTGGGACTCGATGTCAACAAAGCCAGTGGCCGTCGCTTCGACATGACCGTCGCGACAAGCCCATCACAAAAGCCGCTGCTCACCTTCGCGCCTGGGATTGACATTGAGTTGCGGCTCAAGTTCCAATCGATCGCCGACAAGTTCCTTGATATTCCCGAAACTGTGCTCAATGACACGCTCAGTTTCAAGCTGACGGGCAATCGCCCGTCGCTGCGGGAAACGGTCAACGGCACGGAGGTCGTTTCGGGGACGCTCACCATGACCAGCGCGCGCAAGCCCTCAAGCAACGTGACCGTTGGCGCCGGCATGTGCCTGGTGAGCAGCGAGACATCAAGCGAAGAAGCTCTGCTGTCGGTCTGGGCGGCGGGCGCCTGCGAGTAAGATAGCTCCATCGGAAATGCAAGAACGCGCGTGTCGATCAGCGGCGCGCGCGTTTCCTAAAAGTACTGAATCGTTTGCGCAAAAAGCTGCTTCGCTTGAACTTCGTCCGCTTCAATGTCCTCGGCGTACACCACCTTCGCTCGAACTGTCTCCTGCTCGATGTCGCGAGCGCCATTGGTTCGCTCATAGCGACTTTCCTGCTTTGACTCGCTCATCTCTGTGATGCGTGCCACGCCGAGCTTAATCTGCTTGGTGTAGATGATGTCCGCGATCAGCAACTTGGTCTTGATGACCTTGGCGATGAGCAGCTTTTCGTCGCTGGGCGTGGGCCCCGCCGTTCCCGAGGGCGCTGGTGCTCCGCCATTCATCATGGAACCTGACCCGCCAGCCGCGCCACCAGGACCACCATCGGGCAGTGTGACTTGAGAGCCTGCAGCGCCCCCGCTACCGCCGGTTGCTGGAATGCCGGCCATTGCAGCGCCACCTGCGCCCGCAGCGCCACCTGCGCCTGCGTTGCCCGCACTTACCTCGGCATCCACGCCTGGACCTGCGGCACTCCCCGAAGCCCCGCCAGTACCCTCAGTCGCCGCCGCAACGCCCCGTCTCTTTACTTGCTCGCTTGCACCGATCACATCGGGGGCCTCGAATGAACCGTCGCCGTCTTCTTCACCCCCGCATGCAACCCACGCCAAAGGTAGCGACACCATTGCTAACATCCACATCCGCGTGCTGGTTCGGCTCATAACGACCTCATTTGTCCGCAAACGCTCTTTCAAGCGCCGTGCCACAAACAAATCGCGTCTGGTCCCAAGGCCCCCCTCAAGGCTGACGGGACGGGTGTTGTCCCCGCAGCGGATCGTTCCGACCTTGCGGTTACCACGAGCTCCCATGCAGGAGGCGTGGGGCTCAGCCGTTCGACGCGGCGTCCGCGCCGGCGTCACCGCCGGCATCAGCGTCAGTGGCGGCGTCCGACCCACCGTCTGGCACTGCGTCACCTACCGGGCATGAGTTGGACCAGCCCATAGATAGCGCCTGGTTGCACAGTGTGGTTCCTGCCGGTGTCAACGTCGAAGGGATGACCACACCCCCGTATGCGCTGTGGGTCCATCCGGGCATATCGATGAGCACGCTTCCACCGATGGTGGCGATGTAGCCGTTGCCGGCGGGATCTACGAGGCAGATTTCGTAAAGGCCCGCGCTGGGATGGGTGGGCCACTTTTGGTGGCTACAAAAGTTCGGCACCGCCGCAGTCTGCGTCTTCAGCTGACCGCCCGCTGATTTGAACCTGCACATCGACCACGTGGAGCACACAACGGGGCCCTCAGCTTCTGACGTATCCGGTGCCACATCGCTAGCGGCGTCCGTTGGGCTGGTTGACGTGTCATCGCACGCAGGCCCTGCCCCTAGAAGAAGAGCCAATGCGCCCGCCGCTTTTCCTCGTTGAAAAATCTTCATCGCGCCGTCGAGTTGCAAAGGGTGGTCCAGCACTGATCGCCGTGCAAAGGCTGGATATTCCATCAGCGCTGGCTAACGGGTGAGAAAGATCGCGACACTCATGTCGCATTTTGGTCGCGCGCTCATCAGGGTGTGAGCTGCGCGCGAACCGACCACCATCCTCAGCTGCTGCTATAGAGGCGTCCCCGAGCAGGTCCTCGCATCTGGGAGCCAATGCTCTAAGTTGTACGGATGACTTCTGGCGCCGCGGCTTACAAATTGGTCTCCCCATGGCTGCTTCTCCTTCTCGTCCTGCCCATCTCGGTTCAAACGAGCTGCCAACGCGAAGACGATGGCGGGCGATGGGGTTACCATGCGCCGGGCGAGTCTAAGTGGCTTCGCGACAAATCTGCTGGCGTGGCCATCGAGTATTACCGCGTGTTCCAAGAGCCAAATGGAACGGCGTATATGATCCCACGCCCCGATGGCAACCCTGATCTGTTTGCGATTTGTAGCAACCCTGCGCACGCGCTGCGGCCAACGCTTGACCGATATGGTCTTTGCAACGCGACTCCGTCGCCAGAGGTGGTTAATGCCATGGCCCCCGCCGATGCGCTGGCGATTGCCCATCATCTACACGAGGCGCTGGTGTTCATCGCGGAGCAAGGCGCCGTCACGCCCTACGTGCCACCAGATGACATTCTCGCGCTCTGCAACACCGACGAGGTCTTTCGCACCACCATTTTGGCTGAACGTTGCACGTTCGAGCGCGCCGCTGCCAAATCGGGGTCGCGCACGGAACAGGGGTGGAGCTTCACGCCGGCGCAGGCGTTGCAAACGGCCATGCGCATGAACACGCGCTACGGCATCAAGCCGCTGCAAGTTTGCGACCGCCTGGAACATCACGCGGCCCGTACGCTGGCCGCGGCGATCGCAGCACAAGCTGCTCCCTGCACAACGGAAGCGGATTGCGAGATCATCGCCAACGCAAGCGCTTGTCACAACGCCTGCAACGCCGTTGTCACCAAAGCGGGAATCGAGAACGTATCAGCAAGCCGACAACGCCTCACCGACGGGCTCTGCGCCCAGCGCACACAGACGGGATGTGATCCCATCATAGCGCCTCCCTGCGCGCCCCCAAGATTGGCGGCCTGCGTGCAGGGGCGGTGCGTGCAAATGTGACGAGGCCGCGCAAAGCCCGCTTGGGCAAGGACAACGATTTTGGGCAGGATCTCGCGTCAACGAAGCCAATGCACTAAGGTGCACGGATGGCTTCTGGCGCCACGATTTATCACCTGCAAATTGACCTTTCCGACGTGGATCGCGGCGTTTACGAGGCGCTTGACCTGCGGCTGGCACGCCATCCCTCGGAAACCATGCGCTATTTGCTGACGAGGGTGATCGCATACTGCCTTTGTTATGAGGAAGGCATCGCCTTTTCGCGAGGGCTTGCCCAAACCGACGAACCCGCGCTTTGGGTCAAAGACCTGCAGGGCAATTTGAGGACTTGGATCGAAGTGGGATCGCCTTCGCCCGAACGGTTGCACAAGGCAAGCAAAGCATCGCCCAAAGTTGTGATCTTTACCCAGCACGATCCCGAGCTTTTGCGAAAAGCAGCACAAGGCGCGCGCATTCACAAAGCGGAGTCGATTGATATCTACGCCCTGCAAGGCGAGATGCTGGATGCTCTTGATGAAGCAACCAACCGGAACGCCAAATGGGTTCTTGTGCGTACCAGCGGCGAACTTTACGTGACGGTTGGGGGTGACAGCATAACGGGGCAGATCTCAAGAAGCGGGTTGGCCGCGGGTTGAGCCGTTGTTCAAAGCCGATAACGTGGATCAGATAGAAACGTCCTGTCGGTTAGTGACTTGAGGAAGTTCACCAGATCAACCTTGTCTTCAGCCGACAGTGACAGGGCTTCGATTTGTGTGTCTGTGCTGGGATGTCCGCGGCCGCCGCGAGCGTAGTGTTCAACCACCTCTTCAAGTGTTGCGAGCGAGCCATCATGCATATAAGGAGCCGTGACTTCTACGTTGCGCAGGTTGGGAACCCGGAACTTGCCAAGATCTCCTGTGCGTCCTGTTAATGCCTGTCGGCCAACATCGCCGCCTTCGAGAAACGACCCATTGTTGAAGAAGCCGTCGTTGCTAAGGGTGTGTTCGGAGTGACAATGAAAGCAGCCGGTTTCTTTGCTGAAGAACAATTTCATGCCACTCACTTCGCTCTCGCTCAAAGCTTGCTCTTGGCCACGCAGATGCTTGTCGTAGCGGCTGTTGCTGCTCACCAGGGTCCTCACGAAACTGGCCAGGGCGCGGGTTAGGGTCTGCACCGTAGGTGCTTCGCCATACGCCAAGTTGAAATCAGCGAGGTAACTAGGGTCTGCGGCAAGCCGCGCCACGGCGGTTGGTAATGGAAGGTTCATCTCCAATGGATCTTCGATGGGCATGCCCACCTGTTCTTCCAAGGTGGCAGCGCGGCCATCCCAAAAAAGGCCTGTGCGCACCCAGGCCAGGTTCGTCAAATGCGAAGCATTGCGTTTGCCTTGGCGTCCCTCCACGCCTACGCTTACGGGACGCGGATCGGCGAAACCGTGTTCCTGCTGATGACAGCTGCTGCAAGAGACTGTGCCGTCACTCGACAACTGCGCCTCGAAGAACAGCCGCTTGCCCAATTGCGCCCTGGACTCCGTCAGAAGGTTTTGCGGCGGAGCGGTTTCCGCTGCCGTTTCGGCAAATCCTGCGGGCTGTGGCACCGCGATGAGCGGCTCTGTTGGATCACCGCCGCCACAGCCCCCAAGCGCAATGAGCAAAGCGCTGAAACGTCGCAAGATCCTGGCTTTGTGCACGGGCAATCTCAAGCTACTTTCGCGAGAACAAAACCACAGTCTTCGCGTTTCGCCTCAACCGTTCGCCCGCTCTCACTTCTTCACCAAACGGTACTTCAAAGTCTGAAAGGTCAGTTTGCATGGCCGCGGCTTTCAGGGCTGCATCAAGCGCGAAGACAAGGTTCAAGGCGCTTACCATTCTCTCACCAGTTACTGTGATCGGCCCCGCAATCGTTATCTTGGGTGCGAATCTATCAGCGCCCGTGCCCATACCCATGTGGATATTGTCGGGAAGGTCTTGCGGAGCATCATCGCTACGCTGGCCTTCGTACCTAAGAAACAGAAAGCCCGCAACGTGTGGCCACTTCATCTGGGAGGCGTCGTGCAGCGGAGATTTGAGGGGTCCCGGGGTTTCATTGCAAGCTTCCGTAACTCCCACAATGAAGCTGAATTCGTCATAGGTTCCAGGTGGTACAGCCACAAAGAACCTCGTTGAGGACGGATCTTCGGCGTTGATCAACTGGACGTTGTAGGGAAGTGCAACGCCTTGGCCATTGACCAGTGTGCCTAGGGTGCTGATGCCTTTGCTTTTGAAGGCGAAGCCGGAAACGTAGAAGCGCACGTTCGACGGCAACAGGCTTCCTGCTTCGGCAAGCGGGTTGGCTTCGCCAAGGGTTAGCGGCTTGTCGGCCACCCGCAGCTCCGCATTGATGGCAAGCACACCGCGCGCTTCTGGGCTGACCAGAGGCTTTTCTGGGCACTCCCCCGAAAAGCCATCTTCGCCAACCCCTGGACTGCCGCCGGCACTACCTGCACTACCGGCCGCACCTCCTCCACCACCGGGCGCTGCTCCCCCGCTGCCTTGATGCTCGGAACCATCGGAGCAGCCCAGCGTGTGCGCGAACAAACTGGCCACGATGAAGGCCAGGGAAATTGCCTTCTGATTCCACGCCCCACAGGGCCTCAAGAGCGGGTTTGCGAGTCTCATGGATCCTGGTCGAACGGGTCACGGGAAAATGACGGAAGATTCGTGCTGGTCGCAAAAATATGCGTCAGCGTGCCATTAGGCGACATAACTTGCAATGCGAGTGGCAGTGACCGGCGAACGCGAAGTCTAAAACGTCAAGCCCAGCTGCAACTCAACCGTTGGCTCTAGGTCCCTCATTCCGCCTTCCGCGTTGCCTCGCAGCAGCTTCGCCATGCCGACCGAGGCGTGGACGAACAGACTGAGGTCGTCGGATCTATAGGCCCAGCGCTGAATGCCCACGGTACCGAAGCTAAGCAATGCACCCTGGGCGAATAGCGGGTTTTCAATAGGGCTATAGAGCAAGCCGATTGCGGCCGTTAGGTTCCAGGTTCCGAACGCCACAGGGTGAACGGCAAGCTTGGGCCCCAGGCCAGCCAATCCGATTCCCCCGCCAAGCGAAAACAAGCCATCACTTACGCGGCGGGCATAGCGCACACCAATGAGCCCGACGTCAAGCCCGTGGCCTACAGCCACAAGGTTGGGCGCTGCAGGCGGCGCTTCGGCTTGCACGACGGCGGGTGCCGAAAGGCCGAATGCAAGGCTTACGGATACGCAAAAGCGGCGGGGGCGGAACCCAAGGGGATGCATGGTAACCTTTGCGAAAATATCGTGGTTGCGACGGGTGTTAAAACGGCAAAGCACTTGCCGTTCATCATTTTAATACTTTCAAATGCTTCAGAGTCGTGAAATAGAAATCTTCTCGCATCTTTTGATCATTGATATTCCTGTACATCCACACAACCCTGTCGCCCTTTTCTTTGGAAGTTCTTACCTGCACCTTCTGGGTTAAATCGTTGCGGATGATGGCCTCGATCAATGCCAAATCCCAGATGGTACGATTGGACCTGCCACCATCTAAGTGGTTGAACCATCGGTCGAGAATAAAGTCGAGAAGATCGTGTTTCCCTTTAAACCTGCGTGAGGTTTCAACCCAGCCCATCTGCATTCTAGAGGCTTCGTTGTTAGGAATTAAATGCAGTTCTACCGCCGAATTGAGGATCGCGTAAACGGCCTGAATGTCCATCACACTGTTGAAATCCAAGTTCGACATCGTCTGCTTTTCGAAGTCGTAGTCTGTTCCTAGCCAGTGCAATGCAATCTTCGGCACAATGGTGGGATCTTCGATAATGGCCGAGGCAACGTTGGTTAGTGCACCTAAGGCAACGACGGTCAATTTGTCGTCTTTCATCTTGTGTGCTTCTCGAATGATGAAGGCGGAAGCAGCAGAAGGTCTAGATTTGTTACCCCAATCGTACAGTCGGCCTTCCGCGCCACGGTTGAGCGTGACTTTCTTGTCCATTTTTAAATAGGACAAAAGCACGCTGTTTAGGCGGTGGCTGTTTTCTATCGTTTTGTCGATCGCCCATTGGCTTGCCTGCCATTGGGTGGCATTTAAACCAATCACTTCCCAACTTGGTTCTATCAAGGCCCGGACAAGCGCATAAAGATCGTCAACTTCATTGCCCGTGTCGGCATCTATGATCACCCTTCTTTTTTCTTGGGCATTTGCAGAAAACGTTACGGTCAGCGATAGCAACAACGACAACGAGAGGGTGAAACTTTTCACGGGATTCAAAAACATATTGCGGCAATTGTCTCATGATTCCGCGCAACCCGAGAATCTTTCAAGACTGTTGCAACTCGAACGTGTGCAGGTGATGTAGCGTTGTTGCGATGTATCAATGTCTGTGTCGTTGCGCGCTGTTCTTGCTTTCAATAGAACTCGCGATCACGATGGCGAGTTGCGGAAGACACGCTGCGACACAACCCTTTGCTGTAGATGCAGATGCCTCTGGCGACGCCGGGGCTGTCGATGCACTTGCCCCCGAAACTCAGCAGCTCGCTCCTGGCGCGCCTACCTTGCGACCACGGCATTCAATAAGCCACAAGCGTCAAGAAGCCGGAATGCCCGTGACCTTCAGCTTGGCCAATGCGCCGAACTCGGGCAAAACTTTCGCCGTGTGGATGCGTAACCGCGAGGTTGATGATGGCTATCGTCCCGCCTTTCGGCTTGGTGCTGTACCTGTGGCCTTCACAATTCCCAAAGCGGGATTCTGGGATTTTCGCCTTTTGGATGATCGACTTTTGCGCACGTTGCCGTTGAACCTGGATGAAGGATCCGTAACCAGCGCAAGGTGACCGCCCTCTAGCCCACCTAGGGCCGTTGAGGTTCCAAGCGACTACGCAACCGCGCAACCGCCGATCTTCTTACCTGGTGCGGCTCCCAGTGCTTGGCTATACCAGTGACAGAGTATTTCGAGGGTGGGCTTCAGGAAGGCGTTCACTGTGAAGTTTTTATCGTGTGTCGTTTCTTTAGGATTCTTGGTCGCTAGCTGCGGTGGTGGTGGCGACGACCGTGCCGACGGAGGGCAAGAGGATGGCGGTGTTGGGACGTCCGATCCGGCTTTGACTCCAGGTGGCGACGGCATGAACCCAAAGATCGGCGAAGACCCAGACGGCGGTTCTCCGCTGGGTGATTCGGCAGTGGCACCGGCATCCGATGCAAAGGACGGGACCCTACCATCGGAGAACTTTTGGCCACTTCTGATCCCCGGCAGCCGCCTAAGACCGCTGATGTTGCAGCCGAAGAGTGGTGGAGCGCCCCAATTTCAAAACGCCTGGTTCGACAAACAGCTTGGGATCAAATGCCGCTTCTCAAGCGATGGTCAGGGTGCCTTGCGCTGTTTTCCAGCGGCAATGTGGGGCAGGAAGGCTTCGTCCACGGCAACCTGCTCCCAGAATGACCTCGTAAGAGTCGATCCTTCCGAATGTCCGGTCTTCAGCGAAGAGAGTACGTGAAGATAACCCCCGATTTATGCAAGGGGCCGATAACGCTGCTTCGGCGAACTCACAACGTTCACCAAGGGGATATTTATGAATATGGTCTCCAACAATGCTTCAAGCTAAATGTGCCGCAGGCTGAGACCGTTGGCGCGGCGGTCGACTTTGCAATGTTCGCAAGGGCAACGGTAGACACCCGGGACATCGGTTCCCTAACTGTGGAGTTGGTTAAGTCTGACGATGGGGCTCAGCAAATGGGGGCCATCCGAATTCGCGAAACCGGCGCCCTATGCAAGTTTGAAGAACGTTCGAACCTGGAATGGGACAGCCTCGGACCCATAACGAAGGAATGTCAGCCTTTAGGACTGCCGGAAATACTCCAGCCTGGGCGCGATGAAACCCTTCACGGCGACAAGGATTGCAAAACGTCTGTACAGCGAATTGCGTTTATGCCTAAGGCAACTTGCTTTTCTCCCGAGCCGGCATTGATGACGGTCGAATCGGTTGCAGAAAAAAAGAACTACTACAGGCTCAGTCGCGTCAATAGTCCCATCAAGGTGTACGCCAAGCGAAAAGGACCCCTGGGGCCTGAATGCATTTTGAAGGGTGAATCAGAATATGTCGTCGGCGAAGCAGTTTCGCCGCCTCCAGTGTTAAATGTAGTTAACTTGGGCTCAGGGCGTTTGAAATTGAGGGCACTACAGATGGACGGAATCAACCTCATGACCTTCGGCGGCAAAGCCTGGGTCGATACGAAAATTGGGTTCCGCTGTTACGGCCCCGGAATTACAGACCCCGGCGACACGCCGTACTGTTTGGGTGGTCGCGGCATGAATGGGGACGGCGTAAATAGCGTTGGATATTCGGACGCGAACTGCACTCAATGGGTTGACTTTGGCAAAGCCTCCTCGGTTCCTGCAGAGCGTTTAATTTCTTCCGGGGGCGCCTGCACCTACACTCTCCGGCATGCGGTGCCAGGGCCTGTGTTTATCAAAGACGGCACGGGAAAGTGTGCCGCGGACGGCAAGCTCATGCGGTGGGAAGTTGTCCCGGGCGAGACTTATCTCGAGCCCATGGAGTGGGTCAACCTTCCGCCAGTCAAAGGCGAAGGCTGCGAAATCACCCAGGAAGTCTGCGTAAATAACCCCTCAAAAGTCGGAAGATTTCCCGAATCTTTGGCCAACGCGTCCCTGGGCCAGTCCCAGTGTTTCGCGCGGGCGGCCCATTATGGTACCAGTTGTGGCAACCCGCCCGGGACATCCTCGAAAGCGACATTCTTTCCCGGTGACGGGAAGTCCTCGTCCACGACATATAGGGCGAGCGGTTGCAGCGTAACCATAAAGCAATGTGATGCACATCCAGAGGGCGGTCGGTACGCGCGCCGACAACTTTGAAGGAGCCGCAACCAATCTCCAAAGGTGTATGCAGCGCGCCGAGGAATACGCCATTTGGTGCAACAACCCTAGGGCGGTCGTTATAAGAACGACCTACTTCGAGGCTGGGCTTCTCGTCCGTTTGAATACTGCTTCTACTCGGCTTTAAGGCAACCATATCGTGGCTCAACAAGCCGTAACTTGTCAGCCTAACGGTACGTTATAGGTGGATTCGCCCGATTTTTACGCGATTGCGCCACGTCCCTTGTTCACGCCAGACATTGCCGTCCTTGCCCAACACGAACGCTGTGGGGCTGCTCATGGCTGAAAACATAGACACGTTTCCGTCAACAGTTCGTAAAGTTGCATGTGCGCGTTAATGGAATGTCCAATAAAAGCCCTCTCATGATTGATCACATCTTTTGGCGTCGGCGAGACGCCAGCCAAGGGTGAGGGTCAGGAGGCGATTCGCGGCGGTGGCGGTCACACTCATTTCGGCAAGCAGCATTGTCTATTACCGCTGGGTTGATCCGCCGGTCGGCATCGGCGGGACACAGCCTGGGTTGGGTCGCACGCGGGGCGACTGGCCCGATGCCGCCATCGCTGCATTGAAGAGGAACCCGCCGCCGGGACGCATGATGAACATCCCGTGGTCGATCAGCAGCCCGCTCATCTGGTTTACGCCTCAGTTTCCCACCTTTGTAGATGCACGTTTTGAGACCTTTCCGCGGGCATTTCTGCTGGATGATCAACTCGATGGACGACGATGCCGTTATGGATCGGCTGATTCGTACGTACGACCCCACGTGGATTTTTGCGCAGCACTGCCTGTCCAATGTGCGTGCGCGGCTGCAACGGTTGGTGGCCGAAGGGCAATGGGTGCCGACCTATGTCGACGCACGGATCGCGGTGTTGGTCCAGCGCAGACCCGAAATCGAAAGCTTTATTTCTGCGCACGAAATGGTCGCTATCTCCGCGGATGCCCTTCCAAAGGATCTGCTTGCGGGCCCCCCTGCGCTACGCGCGAAACAAATGCATTGTTACAAAGAGGCCTTGCAGGCCCTAAGGCCCGGTGGCCACGAGGCTGGACTGTAAGTCGCGAAGGTTTAGCGGCTTGACCAGATGATGATCGAATCCGGTTTCGCGGGTGCGCCTTCGATCCTCGTCCTGGCCCCATCCCGTCAGCGCAATGAGGGTTGCGTGTTTGCCCTGCGGGTGTTGCCGCAGCCGACGCGCCACCTCGTATCCGTCCATGCCGGGCATGCCCAGGTCGAGCAGAATCACGTCCGGTGCAAAGTCCCCGACTTGCTCAAGGGCGCTTGGTCCATCGTAGACAACCCGCACATTGGCCCCCGTGACCTCAAGCAAACTGCCGGCCGCATCGGCCGCATCATGATTGTCGTCCACAACAAGCACACGCTGGGACGCGACCGGCATTGCCACCGTGTCTTCGGTTCGTGACGCTACGGGAGCGGCCTCAGGGGCCAACGGCAAACGAACGGCGAACTCGGCACCACGGCCTACACCTTCGCTGCGCGCTTCAACGCTGCCACCATGCATGCCCACGAGACTGCGCACAAGTGTCAGGCCAATGCCAAGCCCACCGTAGCCAGCGCGCGCCGCCTGCTCGTCCCGAGCAAACATCTCAAAGATCCGCGGAAGGGCCTCTTGGGAAATGCCGATGCCGGTGTCGCGCACTGACACAACGGCCTCGTTAGCGTCTCGCTGGGCAGTGATGCATATCTGTCCCTTGCGAGGCGTGTAGCGTGCAGCATTGTTGAGCAAATTTGCAAACACTTGCGCCAAGCGCATAGGGTCACCCTCAACCGGCAGCGGCTGTTCCGGTAAAGAGACGATGAGCGTGTGTTCGGAACGTTCGATCAAGGTACTACTTGTTTCAATGGCGTTACGCACGACTTCCGCAAGGTCGACGCGCTGCTTGCGTAGCTCAATCACGCCGCGTGTGATGCGCGAAACCTCCAGAAGATCATCGACCAGCCGCGACAGGATGCTCACCTGGCGTTCCATCATGGCGTGGATCTTATCAGCCCGGGCATTGCCACCCGGTAGGTGTAAAATCTCCAGACCATTGCGAAGAGGTGAAAGCGGGTTGCGCAACTCGTGGGCGAGGGTGGCGAGAAACTCATCCTTGCGACGGTCATTGTCGCGCAGCGTTTGCTCCCATTGTTTGCGCTCGGTGATCTCGGCCAGCGTCCCCACCATGCCGGAAATCTGGCCCTGCCCGTTGTATTCGGCACAACCATGCAGGTCCACCCATCGGACCTCGTGATCTGGACGCACGATACGAACCTCGTTCGCCTGCTCTTTGCCTTGCTGCCAGCCTGCAAGCAGTGCGTCGAAGGCCGCCGTATCTTCTGGATGGATGAAGCGGCGCAAGGCCTCGGCATGGGCGTCAAGCTCTTCGGGCTGTATTCCGACGACATCGAGTACCTTCTGGGACCAGTTGACGCGCTGGCTGCCCGCATCCCATTCCCAAATCCCCAAGCCGGCTGCATTCAGTGCCAACTGCAAGCGCCGCTGACTTTTATGCAGCGCCTCTTCCGCACGACCGCGCTGCACGGCATGCCAAGCACGTTCAGCTGTCTCTTCGATGAGGGCCACTTCGTCTTCATCGAATACACGGGGCGTCGATTGATGGACGTTGAAAAAAGCAGCAAGACGCCCCTCTTTGATGATGGGTACAGCAACGTAGGCCCGAATGCTTAGCGATAAGAATCCTGCCCGTTGCTGCGGCGAGAGAAGCGGATCCTCATTCACGTCGGAAACGTTAACCGTCAGGCCTTCCAGCAGATCTTGAAAAAGCCTCGGCCCAAAATCTTGCAGGCGATGAGTTCCCGCCAGGCTGGGTACGCCCACGCAATAATCGTGCTGGACATGCACCTCATCGCTGTCGTCCAGCCGCTCTACATACATGGCGCGGTTGACGCCGAGCTCCTGTGCGATCACGCGGCTCGCCGCATGCTGGGCTTCGATGGGGTCTTCTAGCGACCGCAGTGCATCCGACAGTGCCACACGGAAGGCGTTGCGTGCAGCGGCGCGCCGTAAGGCTAGAGCCGCACGTTGACGTTCGGTAAGGTCAACCGTTACAGCCAGCAAAGCGCGCGGCTGCCCCTGCTCGTCGTCGACCACGGTTAAGCTGCTGTTAGCCGGAACAACAGAGCCATCTGAACGCAGGTACCGCTTGTCAATGGAGATGGGGCCACCGTGCTCGATGACCTCCCTCGCGGCGCGCAGGCTGCGTGGCACGTCATCGGGGTGCGTCACCTCCACGAAACTAGTATTCAACAATTCGCTGCGCGTCCGGCCAAGCATGCGGCAGAGCGCTTCATTGACGTACAAGAAGTGGCCGTCCAACGACAGCTCGCTGAGTCCCACGGCCGCGCGCTCGAACATCTTTCCCATGTGGGCGCGGTGCTCGACGCGCGAGGTGGTTTCGATGCCGTTTGCGAAGAACCCAGCGACGCGCCCCTCTTCGTCATACAGGGGGCTTAGGCTAAGGTCTAAGTAGGCTCGTTTTTGGTGTCCCTCACTACGTAGGTTGAGCACAAAATCCTCTAGCTTGCTGGCTCCGCCGTCCAGCGCTACGTGGACGAAGGGGAGCAGCTTGTCCCGTTCGAGCGGCCAGTCGGTGCCAAAGGATGAGCCTAGTGG
>JBBSJE010000144.1:0-15879 GCA_038257535.1 Polyangia bacterium | reverse complement strand
CCTGGGGAAATCGCACCCGAGATTGGACCGCAGCCCTTCTGCAATTCGCCGTCGTTTTCGGCGACCGTATCCCCAACTGAACCCTTTCCCCTACTGCTCATGCACTACTGCTGCCGTACACGAAAATTTTGACATCCTCCAGAAGCCCAGTGGTTCTTGCCTCGCCCCGAGGCCATTTCTTCGCATATTCCCGTTCCGAGGACACACCGCCAACCATCGCCATCCCGAAAGGAATCTATCGCGCAATTCCAGTTGGACGGTTCTCCCTGAATGGCGAGCATCATTGGTGGGACAAGGACATTGGTATCATCGAAGTCACTGACGACCAAGTCGTTGAGCTAGACATTCCCGCTGCTTTGGTCACCGCACACTTGACGTGGAATGGCCAGCCCTTCCCAATGCCGCCAACTGCGCCGCAGCCCGGCCTCGTCGCCAAGTACCTAACGGCTGAAGGAACACCTTTTGGAAGTGTATCCACCCGGATCAAACCCGATGGAACCATCACCTTTCTCGCCCAAAAAGGCGCGCGCATGCAGTTGGCGCCCGCCATCACCGACCTCCGCTCCGGTATCCCCACTCCTAGCGGACTCACAAGCGTTCACGTTTTCGATGAAGATGAAGTTGAAATTGCGCTCGACCTGAAAACCTCAACCACCAGCTTGCAGATTGACACCCCGCCAGTTGCCGCGAGCGAGGGCAGGATCGCCATAGGTGGCTTCTCTGAGAACGAGCTGAATCACATTCCCTTTGGGGAGTGGACGCCAAGTTGGGCCCATAAAGAGCAAGCAGCGCTTTATTTTTTGCCTCCCGCCACGATCGACAAACCAGAGACACATCTGACTTACCAGCTTCCCTTGCGTCGCCTTACCGCATCCGTGACCTTTGTGGGTGACAGCCAGAGCGACGAAAGCGGGTTCACCTTGGAACGCCCCTACGGCCGGGTGCGACTGTCCGAGTCGCCAGAAACAAAAGGTGTTCCTTTCGACAACGTTTTGGTCGCTCCGGGCACATACGAGATATCGACGCCTTATCCACAAAACGTTGTCGGCTGCGTTAGCGTGAAGTAGCAGGACAATAGCGTATGATCCCCCCGCCGTGCCCCCCGCCGTGCCCCCCGCCGAACGGACGATCCTGCATGTTGATCTCGACGCATTCTACGCGTCGGTAGAGCAGCGCGACGACCCCACTTTGCTCGGCAAGCCTGTGGTTGTGGGCGGCCATTCCAAGCGGGGCGTGGTGTGCGCCGCCTCTTACGAGGCCCGGCGGTTTGGCGTGCGCAGCGCCATGCCCATGGTTAAAGCGCTGTCGTTGTGCCCGCAGGCCGTGGTGCTGCCGCCGAGGATCTCTTATTACGCAGAAATCTCGGCCGCGTTTTTTGCGATCTTGGCAGACCACTCTCCGCTGGTGGAAGGGCTGTCCTTGGACGAAGCCTTTGTGGACGTCACCGCCATGCAACGGCTGTTTGGCAGCGGACCCGAAGTGGCCGCGCGGATCAAAGCGCTGGTGCGCCAGCAGCTAAACCTTGTGGCATCTGTGGGCGTCGCCCCCAACAAGTTCTTAGCGAAAATTGGCAGCGATCTGCAGAAGCCCGATGGGCTTGTGGTGATCAAGCGGGATGAGATTTTAAGCTTCCTCCACCCGTTGCCTGTGGGCCGACTCTGGGGCGTGGGCAAGGTTACCGAAAACGCGCTGGGCAGCTTCGGCATTCAAACCATTGGCGACGTGGCCGCCACCCCCGTCGACTTTCTGGCCGCGCGCATCGGCCGAGGTTTGGCCACGCATTTGGCGGCGCTCTCCCGAGGCGAAGACGACCGCCCCGTGGTGCCCGGCCGCGAAGCGGTGTCGATAAGCCATGAAGACACCTTCGACTCCGACGAACGCTGTCTAACCACCCTCAGCGCCGGACTGCTGATGCAAGCCGATCGCGTGGCCGAACGCCTGCGCCGCCAAAACTTGCGCGCCCGCGTGGTGGTGTTGAAGGTGAAGTACGGCAATCACAAGCTGGTCACCCGCCGGCGCACCCTCAGCTTGCCCACCGCCGACGGCCAAACCTTAGGCAAAGCCGCCGCGGACCTACTGCGGAACGTGCCTGGCATCTCGCAGCTGGGCGTGCGGCTCACCGGCGTGGGCGCCGCCGGCCTGCAGCTGGCCACCCAGTCCTGCTCAGAGCCAACGCAAGGCCAACTCACCCTATTTGCGCCGCCTCCCACCACAGGCCCCGCCGCGGTGGCCGTGCAAGCGCGCGAGAAAGGCGAGCGGCTAGGCCAAACGCTGGACAGCATCCGCGATCGCTTCGGAGGCGGCTCGATCATGCGCGCTTTGGCGCTCGACGGCGCCCCAGCCACCACGCGCGAAACCTTTGGCCGCCACGCGCCGCACGACGAACCCTGAGCAAAACCGTCACGTTCTTTGCACGAAGCGCCGAAACAGCGCCGTGTCACCCCGAAGATCATTGACGGCGACCACAACGTCATCTACGAAAGGCGAACCTCGTTTTCCCTCTGGCGTACCCCAATGAAGACCATCACCGAGTTCCCTGGCATCATCTTGCGCTTGGCGGCCGACGCCCAGCAGGCTTTCCGACGGCAGAACCCCGTTGAAACCAAGGCCCCCGCTGCTGAAGAGGCGCAAGCGCCCGCTGAAGCCGCCGCCGAAGCGCCCGTAGAGGCCGCTGCAGAAGGCGGCGAAGACGCCATCGGAGCCCCGGCCGAAGGCAGCGAAGCCGCGCCAGAGGCCGCACAAGCCTCAGCAGACTCTGCTGAAGCCGCCCCAGAAGCCGCAGCCGCGGACGCAGAGTCCGTCGAGGCAGCGCCCGCAGAAGCCGCCCCCGAAGAGCCCGCTACCCCCCTGTCATTGGGCGAAGGCCCTGAGGCCGAAGCTGTGAGCACCGCCGTGAACGTCACGGGTGATCGCCTCACGCGGCTTATGGAAGCCCTTGATGTGGCTGGCAACCGCGTGCGCAACGTGCGCTTGGTGCGCGTGCTTCAAGGTGAAAAAGCCCCTTCAGGCGCTGAAAAGCGCGGCGACTTCTTCTACGCCATCGACATGATGCCGCGCACGATGACCCAAGCGAACCCCGAGCCACAAGGCCGCGGGGGGCGTGACGGTCGCGATCGTGACGGACGCCGTGGACGCGGTCCCGGTGGCCCAGGTGGCCCTGGTGGTGGTGGTCCTGGCGGCGGACGCGGCCCCGGTGGCGGTGATCGCGGCCGTGGACCCGGCGGCCCTCCTTCTGACGCCTCGGCAGGCCCTGGCGGCGCGCCTGGTGCCCCCGGTGGTGACCGTCCTCGCCGATCCTTCGGTGGCCCTGGCGGCGGCCCAGGCGGCGGTCGCGGCCCCGGTGGCGGTTTTGGCGGTGCTCCTGGTGGAGGCGGACCCGGCGGCGGTCGCGGGCCCGGTGGCCCAGGTGGCGGTCGCGGCCCCGGTGCTGGCTTTGGCGGCGCTCCTGGTGGCGGTGGCGGCCGCGGCCCCGGTGGCGGTCCCGGCGGCGGTGGTCCCGGTGGTGGACGCCCCGGTGGCGACCGTGGACCTCGCGGCCCCCGTCCTGGCCCCAGCTTGCCGCCGATCTATTCGGCCCCCCGCCGCGGCGGATGGGACGAGCCCCCGGTGGCTCCTGCGCCCGCAGCGCCAGCCCCCGAAGTTTCGCCCGCCGCCGTCGAGGGCGGGGCGTCCGACGCCAACAAGCCGGCCGACCAGAGCTAGCGCGTTGGCTTAGGCACAGGGCCCGCTTTTGTGGCGTGCCCTGTATTCTTACGAGAAGGCTTGGCAGGTCCAGTCTGCGCAGCCGAGGTTCCGCTTAACGTTGATGCCTCGGGCCAGTCCATGTCCTGGGCCACAGGCGCATCGGCATCCCTCCGGTGGCTGCGCGCAACGCGAGGCTTTGGCGGTGCCGCTTCGGACTGCGAGGCCGGGCGCAGCACAGGCGCCGCCGGTGGCGCGGGTCGGGGCGCCAGCGGCAGCACCGTGGGCACAAACTTCACCAACTGGTTGCCCACGTTCAGCGGCCACGGCAACTCGAATGGCACCGGCCAATCTTTGCCGCCGGTGTAAAGCTCTGGCGTGAGCGGGGTGGGCGTGGCTTCGGGTCGCGCCCGATTCGCCTTCGCGGGCGCGGGCGCTTCCACGCCACCATAAATGGCCGCAAGCCCCGTCCGATCGTCCATCGTGGGCCGCCGCTGTCGCACCGTACCCGTGCTGGTGAACATCACCGCTTCGGGGTCGGCGCTATGGGCCAAGCCCAGCACGTGGCCAAACTCGTGGGTGAGCACCGCCTGCAGGTCCATGTGGCCCACCGCCACTTCGTCTGGACCCACGAAACTGAAATCGCACTCGTTCACTTCGATCACGGCCGCGCTCACCAACCCCGTGTCTCGCCGGGCCTCGAACTCGGAGTGCCCCAGCAACCCCTCAGCACGCAGCCAACGGTTCTGGCAAAAGCGTACTTTCACCACCGCGAGCTCCGGTTTTGACGCCCTTACGAGCTTTAGCCGCATCTCGGGCAAACCGTTCCACGCCGCGGCCGCTTCGTCGATCGCCTGGTCAACAGCGCCCGCGGGCACGCGCGTGCTGGCTTGCCCAAGCTCAACGCCCACCAAAATCTCGGGCAGCGCCCAATGCACAACTTTGCCCGTGTCGGTCTGCATGGGCGTGGCGGCATGCCCCGCCCAGGGCGCCAGCAAGGCCGCCGTCGCGACAAGGTAGGCAGATGCACAACGCATGCTTCAAAGCAGACATCGGCCGTTTGGCTGACAAGCCTGAATTCCGTTTGTTTGCGATTGTCGGTTTTGCTGCGCCAACGTCTTGCCTGTAGCAAGATGCGCGTTGGCCACCCACAATCTTTTGCCTAGCTCCCTGGATATGAAAACCACCTTCAGAACCTCAGTGATGCACGCGCTGCTGTGTGCGCTTGTGCTCTCGCCCCATCTCGTTCATGCGCAGAACGTCTCGCAATCCCTTGTGTCGGACAAGCCGTTGCCTGGTGCGATTTGGCTTGAAGACCTGGATTGGGCCCAGCACGCCGAACACTTGGTGCCACGGCAGTCGGTGAAAAAGACCCCGCTTACGATCAACGAGCGCGTGTTTCCCCACGGCTTCGGTGGGGAGGGGCGGGCGCAGTTGTTAATTCAATTGGATGGGCGCGCGGCGCGTCTGGTTTCCGCCGTGGGCATCGACGACGTTGAAAAGTCCAAAGGCAACAAGATCTTCGAGGTGTGGCTGGACGATCGCATGGTCTCCTCCGTGGGCCCTTTGCTGCGCGGCGAGATGCAAGTTTTGGATGTGGATCTCAAAGGCGCTCATAGGTTGGAGTTGGCGGTGGCCCATGGCGGGAAGGAATCGGATTGGGATCGCTTTGTGTTGGGCGGCGCCCAGATTGTTTTGGCGAACGCCGCCGATGCCAAAAACAAAGCCTTGTGGCCCAAACCCTACAGCCTGGAACCTGAAGCCACCCGGCCCATCGCCCACGGCCCCGATCCGCGCACCTTCTTCAACGGCCCACGCGTGGTGGGCGGCACCCCAGGGCGCCCGTTTGCCCATCGCCTGGCCGTTTCGGGACAAGCGCCCGTGCGGGTAACCGTCAGCGGCCTTCCGCGCGGCCTGCGCTACGACGCCGCATCACGAATCCTGCAAGGGCGCATGCCCGAGGGCCGCTTCAAGGTTGTGGTGCAGGCTGCGGGCCCCGGCGGCAAAGTCCGTGACACCTTGACCCTGGTGGGCGCGCACACGCCTGACGTCAAGGCGCTTACACCCATCATGGGATGGAATTCGTGGAACCTGTGGGCCGAGAAAGTGACGGGTGAGAAAATCCGCGCCGCCGCCGACGCCATGAGGAATTCGGGACTTGCCGATTACGGATTTTCTTACGTGAACATCGACGATGCCTGGGAAGGCAAACGCGATGAATGTGGGCGCATCAACCCAAACGAAAACTTTGGCGATATGGCGACGCTGGCCCAGCACGTACACAAACTGGGCTTGAAACTAGGGATCTATTCTTCGCCTGGCCCCCAGACCTGCGCGAAATACCCTGGCAGCTATGGGTACGAAGCCACCGACGCGCGCCGCTTCGCCGAATGGGGCATAGATCTGCTGAAATACGATTGGTGCACCTACGACAAGATCACGCCCAACTTCAGCATCGAGGAACAACGGCGCCCCTACCATGTCATGCAACTGGCGCTGGATCGGGTGGACCGCGACATTGTGTACAGCGTGTGCAATTACGGCCGCGGAGATGTGTGGACCTGGGGCAAAAGCGTTGGCGGCAATTTGTGGCGCACCACCAGCGACATCACTGACACCTGGAGCAGCCTTGAAGGCATCGCGTTTTCTCAACAAGATAAAGCGCCGTTCACCCAACCAGGCCACGTAGGCGATATGGATATGTTGGTTGTGGGCACAGTGGGGTGGGGGAAAGTTCGTCCCACGCGGCTCAGCGGCAACGAACAAATCTTGCACATCACCCATTGGGCCATGATGGCGTCGCCCCTGCTGCTGGGCTGCGATCTCATGAACCTCGATCCCTTCACCCTCGACCTGCTGACCAACAGCGAGGTGTTGGCGATTGATCAGGACGCCCGCGTAGAAGCCGCCACGCGCCGGTTGAAGGTTGAACGAACGGAGGTGTGGGCGCGCCCCCTCGCAGATGGCGGTATGGCGGTTGCGCTTTACAACCGCGGTCAAATCGGCACGCAAGTCACCGCAGACCTCGCGGCTTTGGGTGTGTCAGGAACGCAGGAGGTGCGTGACCTCTGGCAAAGAAAAAACCTTGAGCCAGCCACAAAGCAAATATCGGCCTTCGTGCCACAACACGGGGCCGTGCTGTTGAAGTTGAAGCCTCAGCTGGGACGTCCCGCCGGCGCCCCCATGGAAACGCGCAAGGCTTCCAAATTTTCCGACGAAAAGTGATAGGTGGTGCGGCAGAACTCGCACACCACCTCGGCCACGCCTGGATCGACCAAGATTGAAGCAATGTCGCGTTCGCCCAACAGCGCCAACGTGGACTCCGCGCGCTCGCGGCTGCACTGACAGCTAAACTGCACGGGGCGCGTGTCCAAGATGCGCAAGTCGGAAGCCACTTCGCCCAGCGCTTGCTGCGCCAACTCTTGCGGCCCCCCGCCTGCGATCCCCATCAAAGCCGCGAAAAACGCGCCGCCATGCAGACGCGTTCGTTGCTCTTGCAACGTGGCCTCGTGTTCGCCCCCGGGCATCGCCTGCAAAAGCAGCCCGCCCGCCCACAACACCCGGCCACTTTCGTCCAAAGCCGCATCAGCCACGAGCACGCTGTCAATCTGTTCGCTGATCACCAAATAGCGCTCAACGTCTTGATCAATCTCGCCAGAAGCAAACGCCGTTTGCCCCGTAAAATGCTCTTTGAGGCCAAGATCGCGCGCCACACTCACGATTCCTTGGCCCCCTGTGGAGGGCCCCAGCACCGCGCGTTGACGGGCGGCCACGGGAATGGTCACGCCACGTTTTTTTGGATACGCGCGCACGTCACCGCCCGACGTGGCGTCAACGGTGAGGGTGCCCAGGGCGCCGTCGCCCCGCAAATGCATCGAAACTTTTTCGTCGCCCTTGGTGAGCGTGGCCAACAGCAGCCCCGACGTGGCCGCGCGGCTAAGAGCCACCGCCAGCGCTCCTTCACATTCGTGCCGCCGGCAGATCTCGGCGCACAGCAGGGTGGTTGTAACGCTCACAAGCCGCATCGAGCCTCCCGACATGAGGCCGCGTGCAATCAAATCTTCACTAGACATCGCAACACCTAAGCTTCTGAGCTGACCGACATGGCCTTGGGCTGGTCGGCACGATCAAGAATTTCACGCACTTTCCTGCCTAGGGTGTCAGCCGTTAAGGGTTTTTCAATAAGGTCAGCGCCTGGACGTAGCACGCCTTGCTTGATGATCGCGTCTTCAGCGTAGCCTGACATGAACAACACCCGCATGTCAGGCCTTGCCGTCACCAAACGTTCCGCCACCTGGGGCCCGGAGATGCGTGGCATAACCACGTCCGTTAGCAAAAGGTGAATGGGTCCGCCGTGTTGACCCGAAAGCAGCATGGCTTCGGCGCCACTGGCCGCATCAAGCACCTGATAGCCGTATTTTCGCAACATCCGCGCCACAAAGGACCTTACGGAGGTTTCATCGTCCACGAGCAAAATGGTTTCGTTGCCGGCATGTACAGCCGAGCTGAGCGGCAAAGTGGTTGAGTTTTGCAGCGCTGGCTGTTTGGCCACAGGAAAATACACACGAAATGTGCTGCCTTCACCCGGCACGCTGTTCACCGTGATGTGACCACCGCTTTGTTTGACGACGCCAAATACGGTGGCCAAACCCAATACCGATCCTTGACCCTTGTTCTTGGTTGAGAAAAACGGCTCAAAAATTCGCTCTTGCAGCTCTCGCGACATGCCTTGGCCGGTGTCGGAAACCTTCACTGTCACGTAGGCACCGGGCAAAAGGTCAGCGAAGCGCGCGGAGTCTGATTCCGCAAGCGTTTCGTGACCTGCGCTGATTTTCAATACGCCTCCCGAAGCCATGGCGTCGCGCGCGTTCACCACCAAGTCCATCACCACCTGCTCAAATTGCGCGGGATCCACGCGCGCCGGCAGAGGGCTTTCGTCGGCCACAATGCGCAGCTCGATGGTTTCGCCAATCACCCGCCGAAGTGTCTCTTGCATGTCTTGCAAAGCGCTACCCACATCAAGCGCGCGGGGCTGCAGCACCTGCTTGCGCCCAAACGCCAGAAGTTGGCGCGTTAGAGCCGCCGCTCGCGCAACGGAGCGCAGGATTTCATCCACATCTTCCTGTAAAACATGCTGTGCGCCCAGATCCTGCTTGATGATGCTGGCGAAGCCGTGAATGGCCGAAAGGATGTTGTTGAAGTCGTGGGCGATACCTCCCGCCAATCGGCCCACAGCCTCCATCTTCTGGGCCTGCCGCACTTGCTCTTCCAGGGCGTAGCGCTGAGTGACGTCGCGATAGATCGTGACCACAGCGTTCAGGCCAGGTGTGTCGAGGTGATTCACCCGCACCGTTTCCAAATATCTATCTTCACCCGAGCCATGCACGTGGCGAAACTCGGCTCGCACCGGCTGCCCCGGCAAATCGAGCGTGCGCTGCCACAGCCCCGCCACGCGGTCGCGTTCATCCGGATGAATCAACTCGAAAATGTTGCGGCCCACCAATTCCTCGGGCTCCCGGCCAAAAACGGTGAGCGCCGCGGGGCTCATGTAGGCGATGCTTCCGCGCGGACTCGCAAGTTCAATACAGTCCTCACTCGATTCAACCAGAGCGCGAAATCGATGTTCACTTTCGCGTAGCGCCACTTCGGCGTCGCGCTGAGGGGTGATGTCATGCTGGTTCATCACCACGGCCTGCACACTGGGATCCGAGAGCAAATTCGTTCCCGTGGCTTGCACCCAGCGCCACCTACCGCCGCGATGGCGAAGCCGATACTCTACCGTGCGGGGAATGCCCGGGTTGTCTTGCAGCAAAGCAAAATGCGCCACCACCAGCGCTTGGTCGTCTTCATGCACGAAGGCCGTCAAGGGGCGCGCCAAGAACTCCTCCAGCGGGTACCCCAAAATGTGCGTTAACGAGGGCGCCGCATAGGAAATGCGACCGGCGTCATCGTGCAAGGTGATGAGATCACGCCCGTGCTCAACAAGCGCACTCAGCCACGGTTCTCGCAACATCGGACTTGCCACGTCACTTACCCTCCCCACCGGTCCATCCGCCTTGCCAGCGTAGCAGCCCCCGCGGCCATTTATCGCTCCCGGCTTTCGCATTGACGCAAAGATTGCTGGGCGGCCGTCGCCAGCCCCGCGTCGGTGCTTTTGCTGTGCCGCTCAAGCTCGGATGTCGCTTCAGGCCCGCAAAGCGCCGCAAATGCCCTCAAAGCCGCCTGCCGAGGCCGAGCACGGGGCAATGAAAGCATGTTTTTCGCCCCCGCAAGCGCAGACTCAGGGTTTAGCGGGGTGAGCGTTTGCAACACCGCAACCGCCAATTCGTCCAGCGCCGGATCCGTTGCCGCCGAACCCACAAGCTGAGTGAGCGTGCGCAGCAAAACCTGGGCGTCCTGCGGTTTCGCTACATTGTCGAGGGTTTGCGCGGCCGCCAAACGCACGGGAAGGGGCGCCGTTTGACGCTTCAGCCACCGCAACGCTTGCTCGCGGGCCGCTGGCAACTGACATTCCGCCAGGCCTTCTAAGGCCACCACGTGCGCATCCACCGGAAGCGCGATTTGTTCCAACGCCCAAACCAGCTGCGTTTGCGCCGCGCACGTCCGCCCCAGGGCTTTCAAATGCGCGGGCAACACGAATGGCCAGCGTTCCGCCTCAAACGCACGCACCAAGGCGGGCACGTGTTGCCGCGCAACCGGCACCGGCGCTGAGGCCCACAGCGTGGAGGCGGTTTGCCGCACCCTCGGATCGCGATCGAAAAGCGCGCGCTCGATCTGCTGGTGCAAGGGCGTGTTCGAGGGCGCCTGCTGTACCGCTTGCGCCAGCGCTTGCAAAGCCAAAAACCTCATCACGGGGTCGGGATCTTTCGCCATTAAGGCCGCCAGGGTCTCGTGCGCCGACGCGCCCGCTTCTCCCAGCGCCGCGACCGCGCGTGCGCGAACCACAAACGCAAGCGACGAATCTTGCGCCCACCGTTGTGCAAGCGGAAGCCAGCGTTGCGGTTCGTTTTCCGCATTTTGACGCCAACGTAGAAGCCACAAGATGTGCGCCGCACGATCAGGGTGTTTTTGCGGGTCAGTCTCACCCAACATCGCCGCCAACCGTGGCACCCACTGTCCGCCTGAGCCCGCCACGGCGCTGCGAAGCGCCTCCGCATTCACCAGCCCGGGCGCCAAAAGCACATCGATCAAAACCGCCTGAAACGCCTCGTGCGGGGATTGGGCCAAAAGCGAAGCCGCCAAGGCTTGGACTTCCGCAGGCACCCCCGGGGCTTGCGCCACTTGGCCCAGCGCCTGCGCCGTTGGCGCGCCGGCGCGATCCAGCCAGGTGGTCAAGCGCGCAAGCTGTTCCCGACGCGCCATGGGATCCGTTGCGCGGGCCACCGGGGGAAGCAACGTGGGCAGCGCCTCGGGCAGCCAAGATGCGGGCGGAGGCACCCGGGCGGCCGGCATGGCGCTGAGCGCTTGCAGGGCGCAAAGTTGCCCCGGCGCCGAGGCAGACGGCAGCCGCGCCACCAGGGCCGAGGCCAATTCCACCGTGTCGAGCGCGTGGGTTTTCATCAACCGCACATGCGCGTCGCAGCTGTGTCCCGTGGCCAGCCGATCCGCCAAAAACGCCACGCCCTCCGAACCGTCGAGAGCTGTCACCACGCCCACATACGAAAGCCCAACCCGGGCCGCGGCCTGCGCTCCCACCACCTGCACCGTGAGGCATGAAGACTCGACGGGCGCGGGCAGGGCCAACCACACACGCTCAGAAGCCGCCGCGGCGCGAAGGTCAACGCGGAATGCGTGCTCTGGGCCCAGCGTAACCCGCAGCTCTGACGGCCACGGCGTCTGCGATGCCGCGGACAAAATCAGACCTGTGATCGGCAACGGCTGGGGGCCCCGGGCGGTGGCGAACGCCCCCGTGGCCTGCTCACGCGGCAACAGCCAGCCGCCCGTGCCATCGGAATTTGTAAGCGCATACGGCGGTCGCAACGTGCGTGCGTCGCCAGGCGTGTCCGCAGGCGCTGAGGCTGTGGTGAAACGAAAACCAGAATCGCGGGTGTGCGGTGCAACCTGCGGTGCGGACGGTTCGGTTGAAGGCACCAGCTCGACGGCGGGCGATGCAGGCGGGCTCTCGTGGGCCACAAATCGTTTCTGTGTGTGATCAAAGCGTTCGGCAAACAGCCGCACCGGCTGGGCATCGCAATGCCGAACGCCCGCGGTCTGCTGATAACGCAAAAGACCTTGCGGCGTCAGCTCAACCACCGTGCGAACCTCGCCATCGGCATCCTGCGCGCCCACCGATCCTTGCCACAGCGTGACAAGTGCGGCCATTTTCGCCTGTGCCGGCAGCAAGCGTTCCCCGAACCACGCCGCCTGTTTTCCCCCCTTGCTCGGCCACACCGCCAAGATCAGCTCTTTTGCCCCAAAAACCGCGGTCGTCAATCGCACCGACGAGGGCGCCACCTGACCGGTGTTGGCAAAGGTCTGGCTCTGGGCCTTGCCCCACTGTACGAGCCCACCACCACGCGCTTGAACCCAGGAGGGCTCCGCCTGGCGAACTGATGGCGACACCTCAGCCGCGCGCACGGCCGGCAAGCCGCCCAGCAGCCACACCACAAGAACACAGCGTCGAAGGCTTGAAGCCACGTCACCTCCTACCACAACAAGGGGACATCCATAACCCTTGTGGTATAGAAGCGCCCCCTAAGCAGCCCCTATGACGACACAAGACGCTTCCCCTCCCTCCACAGCCCAAGGCGCCGCCGGCGTTGTGGCCATCGTGGGCGAACCCAATGTGGGAAAATCCACACTGTTGAACCGTGTGGTGGGCGAAAAACTAGCCATCGTCACCCCCAAACCGCAGACCACGCGCAATCGGATCCTGGGCGTGTGGAACGGCGCCGGGGGGCAGATTGTGTTTGTGGACACCCCCGGTGTGCACGACGCGCGTTCGGCGCTGGGCAAGTACATGGTTGACGAGGCCTATCGGGCGCTTGAGCAAGTTGATCTGATCTTGATGGTGGTGGACGTGGCGAAAATGTTGGGCGAAGGCTCGCCCCGTCACTTGCCGCCGGGCGCCCGGAAAGGCTCGGTCGTGGAAACCGCCTTGCTGGATCGGGTAAGACAGGCGCGCAAACCTGCGATTTTGGTGCTGAACAAGGTTGATCAGCTCAAAGACAAATCCAAGTTGTTGCCCTTGCTGCAGCAGATCACCGATCACGGCGCGTTCGCCGCCGTGGTGCCCATGTCGGCCACGAAAGACAAGAAGCTTGATGGCCTGATCGGCGAGCTACTGCAACGGCTGCCCAAGGGGCCCCCGCTCTATGATGAAGACACCCTCACGGATCGCACCGAACGTTTTTTGGTGGGTGAGCTCATCCGCGAGCAGGTGTTCTTGCAGCTTTACCAAGAGCTGCCGTTTTCCACCGCCATTGACGTGGACATGTGGGAAGAGCGGCCCGAGAAGGGCGACGTGGTGATCAACGCCAGCATCGTGGTGGAACGCGACAGCCAGAAGGCCATTGTGGTGGGCAAGTCGGGCGCCGTGATTCGCGAGATCGGCAAGGCCGCCCGGCAAGAAGCCACCCAGTTGCTGGGGCGGCCCGTGCATTTAAAGCTATTCGTGAAGGTGAAACGCGACTGGACCACAACCCCACAGGCCATGGGGCAACTGGGCTACAGCCCGGAGAACGACAAATGATCGACATCCCAGATAGCCAACTGCCTTTGGTGGCTTTGGTCGGCCGCCCCAACGTGGGCAAATCGTCTCTATTTAATCGCTTGGTGGGCGGTCGCCCCGCGCTGGTAGAAGACGAGCCCGGTGTCACCCGGGATCGCCGCTACGGCATTGTGAAGTGGCAACGCGCACGCTTTCGCCTTGTGGATACGGGTGGCCTTGATCCGTCGGCTGACGGCATCCTGGGCGCGATGCGATCGCAAACGCTGCGTGCGGTTGACGAAGCAGATGTGTTGCTGTTGGTTGTTGACGCTCACAACGGCGTGACAGCCCTGGACGAAGATGTGGGTCGCGCTTTGCGCCGCACCGGCAAGCCGATCATCGTGGCCGCCAACAAGGTGGATTCAGACAAGCGCGAAGCGGTGGCTGTGGAAGCGCACACGCTGGGGTTTACGAGCGTGTTTCCTATCTCGGCGGCGCATGGCCGCGGGGTGGGGGACATGATGGACGCCGTGCTGGAGATCTTGGGCGACCGCGTGCCCATGGAGCCGCGGGTGAAAAAAGAAGGCCGCAAAAAGCGCTCTGCCGCGGAAGCCGACGCCGAGGCGGAAGCTTTGCTGGCGGCGCAAGAAGCAGACGGCGAGGGCGTTATGGATCCTGAGGCCGCCGCCGCACCCCTGGCCAAGCCGCCACGCCCCGCCCGAGGGCGTATGGACGAAGATTTCGATCGTCCCGTTCGCTTGGCGCTGGTGGGCAAGCCCAACGTGGGCAAGTCGTCACTGGTGAACCGGATGTTGGGTGAAGATCGCGTGCTGGTTCACGACAAACCCGGCACCACCCGCGACCCCATTGATTCTCCCTTTACGCATAAAGGCCGCGACTTTGTGTTGGTGGACACGGCGGGCATGCGCCGCCGCAAAGTTGTCAAAACCCTCACCGAAGCGGTTTCCGCAAAGATGGCGCGCGACCAGATCGAACGCGCGGACGTGGTAGCCTTGGTGGTCGATTTGGAAACCGGCGCCAGCGACGATGACGCCAAGCTGGCGGCGTTCGTGGAAGAGATGGGGCGCGGCTTGGTGGTGGTGCTGAACAAAAGCGACTTGATCAATCGCGTGCAACTGGACGGCAAAGTTCAGCAGTGCAAAGAACGCCTGAGCTTCGTTTCGTGGGCCACGTTCGTGGTGTCGTCAGCGATGACAGGGCGCGCGGTCAGCAACGTGCTTGAAGCCGCCGCCGCGGCGTACAAGGAATGGAGCCGGCGCGTGTCCACGAGCGAGCTCAACCGCAACTTCGAGGACATTGTGGCCAAACGGCCGCCACCCTCGGGACCTTCCGGCCGTCACATTCGGCTTTATTACTGCACGCAGGCCGGCATGGCGCCGCCCACCTTCTTCGTTAGCGCCAACTTGGCCGAAGCCGTGGGCCAGCCTTATCGTCGCTACCTCACCAATCAATTTCGCAAGATCTACGGATTTGCCGGCAGCCCCCTCAAGGTGGTTGTGCGTGGGCATCGCAATGAGACCGAAGAGGTTGAACCGCGAAAACCAAGCGGCATCAAGCCCGGGCGCGGCGGCAAATACGGCAAGCGTGCCAAGGATCTCATTCCAAAGAAAAAGCTCGCGACTGAGCGTCAGTCGAAGCGGTAGGAAAGCCGAAGCGCCACGGTTCCAACCCGGAGGGCCTTGTCGCCGGAAAGTGCAAGCGGCAGGTAGCCAAATCGCCCAATCAGGCCCATGGACCAATGGCGGTTGAGCAAATAATCGGCGCCCAGCCCCACCTGCACGCCCAAATTGGTCTGCGAGCCGGTTTTGGCGCGCAGGGTGGCGCCGCTTAGACCGGCCTCCACCAGTGGCAGCAGCCGCAACACGTCCCAGGTGTAAACCACGCCCGCGGTCGTTTGCAGCAAGGCCGCCGCCCCGCCGTCAGGCGCCATCCAGGCGCCCTCAGCGGCCCCCCGCAGGCCCCAGGCGTCTGTTAAACCGTACTGCAGGTCTACGCCACCACCGGCGCCCCAAGCGGGCCCAAAACCACTGGCGTGAGCTCCCAAGGCGTACCCGCCCGCTTGCCATTCGTCTTGGCCCGCCGCCCGGGCATGGCCGGCCGCAACACCAAACCATGCGAGCGCGCAGCAAATGCCTCGTTGCCAGGACCCAAACACCTTGGCAGCGTAACGCATAAATGCGGCTTGCCCACACATTGCGCAACGATGTCATGTTGACCCCGCTCATGGGGTCTGTTAATTCCGTGCCGTGGCCAACAAGAAGCGCAAAGAGGAACTTGCCGAACTCAAGAGCCCTGACCAGTTCGTGTCCTTCTGGTCAAAGGTGGGCGAGTGGTTGGCAAAACATCAGCGAAGCATCCTGACCTTGGTGGTCACGGTGGTGGCCGCCACGGCGGCTTTGCAGGCCGGGCGGGCGTATTTTGGCAAGCGCGACGCAGGAACGTCGCGCGCGTTCGCGCGCATCGAACGCGTGGCCAATGCACCTTTGCTGCCTGCCGAGGGCGACGCGCCCAAGTTTGACGATGGCCTG
>JBBSJE010000143.1:0-16002 GCA_038257535.1 Polyangia bacterium | reverse complement strand
TCCGCCTGCGCCGGCGATGATTACCTGAAAGCCTTGATCGGCGGCCGACGACGCCGCTTGAAACAAACGCGCCGGCGTGCGGTGGGCAGAGACCACTTTCGCTTCGTAAGGCACTTTGAGGGTGTCCAGAATTTCGGCCGCACCACGCAAGGTGGCCCAGTCACTTTGGCTGCCCATCCAAATGGCCACCAAAGCGCCCGATCGTTGCCCCGCTTGCTCTGCCATGGGGCAGGAAAATGGGCTTTTCCCTCCCCCCCCACAAACAGATATTTCCTATCGAAACACATAGGGAAAACCGATGCATGGGGTTTGGGCTCATTTTTTCGTGCAGCGGTGACCTGATCGCCCACGCGAATCTAGCCAAAGCGGCGTTCCCACTCTATATTCGCGGCGATGACTTGGACGGTGCGAAGAGCCTTTGTGGCGGGGACTGTGATGATCTGCGCCTTCGCAATCCTACCCCGGGATGGGCATGCCGACGGTGGCCTCGTGTCCCTCAAAGCGCTTTTGGCGGTGCAAGACCCCGCCAGCCGCCTGACAAACGCCAAACCGGCGCTGGCACCTCGGCAACTATCGCAAACCGACGCCGACAGCGAAAAGCAAGAGCAAGAACAAGAACAAGTTGACGACGAAACGCCCACAGCGCTTTCAGGCACGCCCGAGCCCACCGAAACCGATGAACTGCTCACCAAGGCCCCGGCGCGACCAGCTGACGACGAGGAGGATTCGGTGTTCAAAACCTGGTGGTTTTGGGCCCTAACCGCCGCCGTCGTGGGTGGCACGGTTGCCTTGGGCGTGTGGGCGGCGCAACCGGAGGACCAGCCCGCAGGCTTATGTTCGCCGGGGGTGATCGCGTGTTTTGGGGACGGCCGTTGATGAAACGATTCTGCGAGCAAACGAACATGAACGTTTTCAAATCCAGCCAGCGCTTGTTGTTCCAAGCAAGCATTTGCGTTGCGATGGCGCTAAGTGCGCTGGGCCTCACCAGCTGTGCCGACCCGGTGACTTACGCCTACCTGGCTGTGCAGATCAGCATCGACCCCGTGACGGTCAGTGACGACCTGAGAAAGACCATCGCATCTTGCACCCTCGTGGTTCAGGGCGACGACGAGGACTTTGTGGCCTTGCCGTGCACGTTCAACCAAACGCCGTACAATTTAGGCGTAGCGGAATTCTCGACCAACAAGCGCCGGGGGCAGTTGGTGTTTGTGGCCATCATGCGTGACCTCAACCAAGCCGTTGTGGCGCAGGGTATGTCACCGCCCGTGGCCATCGTTCCCGGTATGACCGCCACCTCAATTGTCGCTGTGGCGGTCAACCCGCCCATGCCTGGCAGCGATGCCAGCACGGTCGACACCGCAATGCCGGCCGTAAACGTTGATGCTGGGGGTGACACGCTCTAAACGCGTGTGGAGCGCTAAGCGATCTCGGCCAGGGCGCCTAAGATCTCCCCACGGGTTTTGGCGTCGCCCGCTTGATCGCAGGCCCGAACGCCGCGCTCAAACACAACGCGCGCCTCGGCTTTGCGGCCCAGCGCCACCAAAGCCTGCCCACCGTGGAAATACGCCGGCACGTAGGCGGGATGCGAGGCCAACAGCGCTTCGTAAGCTTGCCAAGCGCCTTCAAGGTCGCCTGTGTTCTTGAGTTCCTGAGCCAGCGCGTAGCGCGGAAAAGGATCTTCGGGGCGCTGAGCAATAAACCCGCGCAGCATCTGCAATCGCGAAGGTGGCATGGTTAAAACGCCACAAGCGGCAAGGCGGGACCGGGGCGCTCTTTGTGATTGGCCACAACGATCTTGTTGTGCTGGTCAACCAAAACAACGGTGGGTCTCCAAGCGCGGGCTTCGGCGTCGTCGACTTCGGCGAAGGTGGCAATGATGGCCACATCCCCCGGCTGCGCGTGCCGAGCCGCAGCGCCGTTGATGCAAATCACGCCCGAGCCTGCAGCCCCGGGAATGGCGTAAGTTTCCAAACGGCTGCCATTGGTCGCGTTCCAGATGTGAACGTGCTCGTAAGGCAAAATGTCAGCGGCGGCCATCAAGTCGGAATCGATCGTTACCGATCCCTCATAGGCCAAATTCGCGTCCGTGACGCGAACCCGATGCAGCTTTGACTTGAACAGTGACCGTTTCATGTGAGTTCCTTTCGTCCCGGCCAAAGTGGTCCAGGCGACGGTGTCCTACATCAATGTTGTCCGAATGAACCGCAGTGTCAATGTCCTGGCGAGCCATCCGCCCTCAAGCTTCGCCAGGTTGACGATCGCCGCAGAATCCCGCAAGGTCAGAAAACCACCTTTTGAGTGGCTTCCTGTAGGGGAAGCAACGATGAGGCCCTGTGAGCGTTAGAGCATTCTCCCGTTACATCGGCGTTGATCTTGGAGGCGGCAAAGGCAAGAAGACCGCTGTGGCCGTGCTGCGCGCCAACGGCCAAGGGGGCGCCACCGTCGAACGTCTGGCCCCGCGCTTGGGCGAGCAGCCGCTTTACGACGATCGCCTTGTGGAACTTATCCAATCGTACCGTGACGGAACCACAGTGGTGGCCATGGACGCCCCGCTGAGCGTTCCAGCCTGCTTGCGCTGCCAAGTGCCGGTGTGCCCGGGCCAGCAAGCCTGCGCAGATCCCGCGGTGGCGGTCATGCGGCGACTCACGGTGGCGCCGGCCAGCAACCATCGCGATTACCGCCGCGGCAAGCCGGTGATCACGCCCTACACCCAACGGGCCACCGAGGTGTACCTGCACCGTCGACGCAGCCTTCTGCCCCATGAAACGCCCACCCAAAGCACAGGTCCCTTGGCCGCGCGGGCAGCGCATTTGGCGCGGGCCTTGGCCGCCACACATCAGGTGGGCAACAACCTTATCGAGGTGCTGCCCAAAGCCACGGTGGCGCTGCTCAACTTGCCCAAACCCTACAAGCGTCACATTCGCGAACGCGAAACGCGGGTGGCGATCTTGGCGGCGCTGGCCGGGCAGCTCGATTTTGCGCCCGGCGTTTGGCGAGAAGAGTGCGTGCAAAGCGACCACGTTTTCGATGCGGTGGTGTGCGCGATGACGGCGTTTTTGTGGGCGCGAGACGCCTGGCAACGGCCGCAAGACATGGCGGACCTGCCAGGCGAAGACGGCTGGATCTGGGTGCCCCCGGAAACTGAGGCGGCCCCCCAAGAAGACCCTACCGAGCTTCCAGCCGCCCTTCGCAAACAAACGGCTGGCGGCTAGGCCACGCGGCGGGGCCTAAGGCATGGCCAAGGCGCCCGGTTTCGCGTCCAACTCGTCGTTCACGTCAGGGGCTGCGCGGCCAGGCCCCAGCAGCACCGTGGCGCCCCGGTCGCGAAGGAATTCCAAAAAGGCCAAGGCTGAGGGCAGCTCTGCCGCCGGAATTTCATCCAACAAGTCGCGGGCTTGGCGGCGCAGGATTTCCCCGGGCGCTTCGCTGGAGGTGGTGGACTTGGGCAGTGACGCCGGCTCAGCGGGCGCCTGCACTTCGCCCCAAGGGGGGGTGTTGGCGGTGCTGATCTTCATGTGTTCAACCCAGGTCTGCATATGGAAGTGCAGCAGGTCGGAACGGTAGGCAAACCAGCGCTCGCGCTCGGCAGGAAACGCCAACAATACGTCTTTGAAGCGCCGAAAAGCGCCCTTGCCATCGATGGCCACCAGCAACCGGTCTCGAAGCGAATCGTCGGCCACGGAGCCCACGAAACGTTCCATCCAACGATACTGCTCCCTTGATGACGCCGGATCCACGCGCAAGTAACGCTCGGCGTTGCCCGCGACCTTTGCGCGACGCGACGCCGCATCGGGTTCACCTTCGGTGATGGAGAGCAGATCTCCTGTTTCTAAGTCTAAAAAACTCTCCTGATCAGGAGAGTTCCTCTCGAAAGCGATTTCGAGATCACTCCAGTTAACGGTAATGGCCATGTTGTCTTCCACTCCTGTCGCCCTCCTCCCGAGAAGGCGGCCAGAATGTTTTTTAGAGAAATCGGTCTAAAGGTTCGTACGCCTGATCGTAGGGTTGCGCGCGAGCGATTGCAACGGCGCATTGACATTGGGCGGCAGAATTGCGCCCATCGTCACACCCAGACCTCGGGCACAACCTCGGCTTGCCAACGCCCTCGGCTTGACAAAGCTGCCCCGATCCCTAGAGTCGTTCGTTCAACCTCTGGAGGTCACCTTGGCGCGCGTTACCGTTGAAGATTGTCTTGAAAAAGTTCCTAACCGCTTCGCGATGGTCATTTTGGCTGCGGAACGGGCGCGGCAGCTGGCCAGTGGCGCAAGCCCCTTGGTGGAATGTGACAACAAGCCGGCTGTGACGGCGTTGCGCGAGGTAGCCAAAGGCTGGATCTCGTTTAACGAATCGGTCGACACCACGGTTTACCAATTCCTCGAGGAAGTGAAGCGCCGGGGCATGAAGGCCCCTCGCTAACAAAATCCGCGAAGGCCCCAGAGGCAAAGCCCCAAAGTTCTAAGCCACAAGGGCTGCCCAGCGATCCACGCGGGCGGCCCTTTTGCGATCACAGGCGCAACGCCATCAAGAACTTCAGGTAGTTGCCCTCTGGAAACCCCGGAGCCACCAGATAATCAGGGGGCAGCCCCACCCGCTCCACGATGCGCACGTCCGTTTGCGACACGCGGCCCGCGTCGGCCAGGGCTTTGTCGAGATCAGCAGGCGCCATCTTCACAGAGTTTGTGGACAGCGCCAGCAGGCCACCGGGATCGAGCACGCGCAGACCGGCCGCAATGACGGCCACCATGTCTCGGATCACCGAAAAGCTCTCCGAAGGCGCGTTGCCATGTGAGAAGGTTGGAGGATCGCAGATCACCATGTCGAACCTGCGACCACGGTCGGCGAACTTCTCCAGCGTCTTCTGGGCATCGCCGGTCACTTGTTCCATCTGCGCCGGGTTTAGACCACTGAGCTCGTAGTTGCGCCGGGCGCGCGCGTGCACCCGTGCAGCGGTGTCTACGGCCACAACTTCAGTGGCGCCTGCCAATGCCGCGCGAACCGAAAACGCCCCCGTGTAAGAGAACAAATTCACCACCCGGCGGCCGGCGGCGCGTTTGGCCACGGCGTCACGACCCAAGCGCAGGTCGGGAAACATGCCCACGCCCAAAGGCGCGGTTACATCCACCGCTATCTTGGCGCCGGATTCTTCGATGACGATTTCCAGCGGCGCCTCCTCGCCACGGGCGCAGGACGCGGCCTCCGGCGCCGCTTGCCCGCCCAAGGGGCGCAGCCGGCGCTGCTCGTAGATCCCGCGGGGGGCCAGTGTGCTTTCGATGGCGTCGAGCAACTCGTCACGCCAAGCCAAAACGCCGGCGGACAGCCACTGCACCAGTGCGAAATCTCCGTAGCGGTCCACTGTCACGCCGGGCAGCCCCTCGCTGTCGCCGGTGAACACGCGCATCGCCGCGGGACGCTCGGCGCCGAACAACATCCACCGCGCCTGCACCGCTTGATCAAAACGGCGTTTGATGGCGCCCGCGCCCGGATGCACGGCTTCGTTGGAGCTGAGCGTAAGCATGCGGATGGCCACGGGATGGTCTTGATCCACGAAGCCGCGGCCCAAAAATTCGCGGTTGCCGGCAATCATTTCAACCACAGTGCCCGTGGGCTCCGTGACCGGGCGGCCCAGGGCCTCTCGGAACACCCAGGGATGCCCCATGCTGACCCGTCGGGCCACGTCATCGCTAAGTCGGTACTGGCCCTCGCGCGCGCGGACGCCGCGGGCATGGGGGCGAGGGGGGGCCGCACCGCGGGTGGGGCGTGGACCAGAAGAACGGGGCGGCGCGGACGGAGGTGGGCGTTTCACGAGGCCACACCATATAGGGAGATGGCCACGTGCTGTCAAACCCCGCGCACGAGCACGACGGCGGCCCGTCGCTACAATCCCGGGTGACACGCGTGACAATGTGGTTTAGGGTGGGCGATGTTCTAAGGGTCACCGTGGGGGCATTGGGTCCCGCCAGCGCGTGCCACCCTGCCGGCTCGACGAGGGAGGTTGGCAATGGCCAATGTCGATAGCGAAAAACCGATGCTGCGTGGGCTAACCCCACCCGTGCTTCCGCACCAAACCCAACGCAAGGACGCCGCCGAAACGGCGCCTGTAGGGCAAGACGAGAATCACAGTGAATCGGCGCCCGAGGCGTTCCCGGGCGAGTTAACCCCCGTGGTCACGGTTGATCAATCACTGAAGCTCGCCGCCGACATTGACCTGGCAGAGCGTCTGTCTCCGCCAGCTTCGCTGCACGACGTTCAAGCGGCAAAGGCTCAGGACCCAAGTTCAGAACCAAGTTTAGAACCAAGTTTAGAATTAAGCTCAGAGCCCTCTGATCTCTTGGGCCCTGACGACCACACGACGATTTCCCCCACCCCAATTCCACCCGAAGCCGACGACCACACGAATCCGACTGCGGACGCGCAGATTCTGGACGCGACCGCCGTCAATCCCCTGGTGCCTTCCAGGGCTGTCGCCTTGGGCCTGGGCAACTTCGCTGCCAAACCGGAGCCGGCGACCTTGAAAGACAGGTGGCTTAAGCTGGCGCAAAAGCCGGTGGCGCTTTCGGGCTTGCAGGTGGCCGCTTTCGTGGCTGCAGGCGCGTTTGCGGGCTGCCTTTTGACAGTGGCAATCTGGAGCCCATCGCCACGGGCCTTGCCACAGCCTGCGGCCGCCATGGCGCCCGCAACGGCAACGCCAGCCGCCGGCCCGGCCAAACCACGCGCCGCCGCCAAACCTTCAGAGGCACCCCAGCCCGCCGTGGCCAAAACCGCAGCCCCGCCCATTGAGCGGCCTGGCGGGGCAACCAAACCATTGGTGCGCAAGAAGCCAGTGAAAAAATTCGCGAAGGCCGCCCGGCCCGGCGCGCCTCCCAAGGCCACGCGCTAACCCGGCCCCTAGGCCTTTCACAGCCGAGCGCGCGCAGGGCGCTAAAGCGGCGTCGGAAATCTGACGACCGGCTCTGGGGGGTTCATGAGCCGACTCGGAGAATTGTTATTACGTGACCAACTGATCTCAACGGAGCAGTTGGATTTGGCGCGCGAAGAAAGCCGCAAATCTGGCGAACGCATCGGGCACAGCCTGGTGAAGTTGGGGGCGATTCAAGAGGAAGACCTCACCCAATTTCTGTCGCGTCAGTACGGCGTGCCGGCGATCAACCTTGCCGAATTCGAGGTTGAGCCCGCCATCATTGAACTTATCCCCAAGGATGTGGCCACCCGCCACAGAGTGATCCCCGTCAACCGCTCGGGGCAAGCGCTGATCGTGGCGATGGCCGATCCCTCCAACATTCTGGCGATCGACGACCTGAAGTTTTTGACCGGCTACAACATTGAGGTGGTGGTGGCCTCAGAGGTGGCCATCGACGCGGCCATCTCGCAGTACTACGAGGTCAAAAAGCAATACAAGGCCGAAATCGCGGACCTGATGTCTGAGATCGAGGCCTCGATTCAGGTTGAGGCGGTCAAAGAAGACGACATCAAAGCGGTTGATCTTGAAAAGATGTCGGAGGATGCGCCCGTCATCCGGCTGACCAACCACATTTTGATGCAAGCGATTGACGTAGGCGCATCGGACATTCACATCGAGCCCTACGAAAAATCCTACCGCGTGCGGCTTCGAACGGACGGCGTTCTGCGCGAAGTGATGCAGATCCCCTTGGGGTTAAAAGCCGCGCTGTCTTCGCGCGTGAAGATCATGTCGCGGTTGGACATTGCTGAGCGACGCTTGCCACAAGACGGTCGCATTAAGCTGAAGATTACGGGCGGGCGCGAAATGGACTTTCGTGTATCGGTGCTGCCCACGCTGTTCGGAGAGAAGATCGTTATGCGTCTTCTCGACAAAGGCAACCTCCAGCTGGACATGACAAAGCTGGGCTTCGAAGACGACCAACTCGCGGAGTTCAAGAACGCCATCAAGCTTCCTTACGGCATGATGTTGGTCACGGGGCCCACGGGCTCGGGCAAAACAACCACGTTGTATTCGGCGCTGGCGGCGTTGAACACGCCCGATGAAAACATCAGCACAGCCGAAGATCCCGTTGAATTCAACCTTCCCGGCATCAACCAAGTGCAGATGCATGAAGACATTGGGTTGAACTTTGCCGCCGCCTTGCGCTCGTTTCTGCGGCAAGACCCCGACACCATCATGATCGGCGAAATTCGTGACTTCGAGACGGCGGAAATCGCCGTAAAGGCCGCGTTGACGGGTCACCGGGTGCTGTCCACGCTGCACACCAACGACGCCCCCTCAACCATCACGCGCTTGCTCAACATGGGCATCGAACCCTTCTTGGTGACGGCGTCACTGAATTTGGTGGAAGCGCAGCGTCTGGTTCGTAAAGTGTGCGCGGACTGTGCGGAGCCGGTCGAAACACCCAAGGACCGTTTCAAATCGTTGGGTGCTTGGGACGAACTTATCGAAACCGCGCAGTGTCGTCTTGGCAACAACAAAGATTGCAAATCCTGCGGCGGCTCTGGGTATCGCGGACGTATGGCTGTGTACGAAATTCTAACCGTGAAGGACGAGCTCAAGGAGCTGGTTTTGCAAGGTTCATCGGCGGCAGAAGTCAAGGTTGAAGCCGTGCGCCTGGGCATGAAAACCTTGCGAATGTCGTCTTTGATCAAGGTTGCCAAAGGCAACACAAGCCTGGATGAAGTGGTTCGCGTAACCGCAGGTGATTAAGGAAATTAGAGGATGTCAGCCGTCGCCCCTCCCCTGCAGGTCAATCTTCAACAGCTGCTCAAGGCCATGGTCGAGCAAGGTGCGTCCGATTTGCACCTCACCACAGGCACGCCGCCACAACTACGCATCGACGGCGCGCTGGTGCCGCTGCGGCTGCCGCCTTTGGGGCCCGTGGAAACCAAGCAGCTTTGCTATTCGGTTTTGACCGACGCTCAAAAGATGCGCTTCGAGGAGGACCAAGAGCTCGACTTTTCTTTCGGGGTGCGCAACCTATCGCGGTTTCGCGCCAACTTGTTTATGCAGCGGGGTGCGGTGGGTGGGGCCTTCCGCACCATTCCCTTCAAAATCTCTACCTGCCACGAGCTGGGCTTGCCCAGCGTGATCGAAGAGCTGTGCTCAAAACCCCGCGGGCTGGTTTTGGTAACAGGTCCCACCGGGTCGGGAAAATCAACCACGTTGGCGTCAATGATCGACAAGATCAACACCGATCGGCATGAACACATCATGACGGTGGAAGATCCCATCGAGTACTTGCACACCCACAAAAATTGCTTGGTAAATCAGCGCGAAGTGGGCGGCGACACCAATTCTTTCAAAGCCGCGCTGAAATACATCTTACGCCAAGACCCCGACGTGGTTCTGGTGGGCGAAATGCGGGACCTGGAAACCATTGAAGCGGCTTTGACCACCGCCGAAACGGGCCACTTGGTGTTCGCGACGTTGCATACCAACAGCGCCGTACAAACCATAAACCGCATCATCGATGTGTTTCCGTCGAATCAACAGTCGCAGATCCGCACGCAACTTTCCTTCGTGCTTGAGGGTGTGGTGAGCCAGTCGTTGTTGCCCCATATCTCAGGTAGGGGGCGCGTGCCCGCGGTAGAAGTGATGATTCCCAACGCGGCAATCCGAAATCTGATCCGCGAAGACAAGATTCATCAACTTTATTCACAGATGCAGATTGGCCAAGGAAAATCCGGAATGCAGACCCTGAACCAAGCTTTGGCGAACCTGTACGTTACGCGCCGGGTAAGCCTGGAAGAAGCCATTTCTCACAGTTCCGATCCCGATGAACTTGAGCAGATCATCGCCAACGGCGGCACCCAACCGGGCGGCGCTGGTTATCGCTCGATGGGGAGGCCGTAAGACACATGGCAATTGCAGCATTCACCTACGAAGCACGCGCCCGCAGTGGCGAGGTCAAAAAAGGCGTTATTGAAGCCGAAAGCGAAGAAGCGGTTTCAGAGAAACTGAAGCTGCAGCTGCTGTCGCCGCTATCGATCAAGCGCCAAAGGAAGCAGTTTTCGTTTGGCGGCAGTGGCGTCAAAACAGCCGACATCGTGATCTTCACCCGCTTGTTCGCCACCATGATCGACGCGGGCCTTCCCATCGTTCAGTGTTTGGACATCTTGTCATCGCAGGCCGAAAACAAAGCTTTCGGAAAAGTTCTGGCCCAAATCAAGGGCGGCGTTGAGGGCGGGCTTACGCTGTCAGACGCACTGAAAAAACACCCCAAGGTGTTTGATCAGCTGTTTGTGAACCTGGTGGCTGCGGGTGAGGTGGGCGGTATCCTTGATACAATCCTGCAGCGTTTGTCGCTGTACATGGAAAAGGCAGCCAAACTGCGCCGACGGGTGAAGGGCGCCATGACCTACCCGGTTTCGGTGTTGGGCATATCCGCCATCGTGGTGGTGATCTTGCTAACCAAGGTCATCCCCGTCTTCGAGAGCATGTTTAAGGACTTTGGCGGCGGCAAGCTGCCTGCACCCACGCAGTTTGTTATCGACATTTCCCACGCCATGATCGAGTACCTGCCGTACATCATCGCGGTTCTCATTGGCGGTTTTATCGGCAGCAAATGGCTCCTCAGCACGAAAAAGGGCCGCTACACCTTCGATCAGATCGTTTTGAAGCTGCCGGTTATCGGCAGCGTGATTCGCAAAGTGGTGGTGGCACGCTTTACCCGCACCATGGGCACCTTGCTGGCTTCGGGCGTGCCCATCTTGGAGGCCATGGACATCGTGGGAAAGACGGCGGGCAACGTGGTGGTGCGGGAAGGTCTTGACTACACCCGCACACGAATTTCGGAAGGTAAAGACATGGCGGGGCCGTTGATGGAAACGGCCTTGATGCCCCCTATGGTTGTGCAAATGATCGCCGTGGGCGAGCAAACCGGTGCCCTCGACAACATGCTTAACAAGATCGCCGACTTTTATGAAGAAGAGGTGGACGTGGCTGTGGCGTCGATGACCAGCTTGCTTGAGCCGCTGATCATGGTGGTGCTGGGCACGGTGATTGGTGGTTTGGTTCTGGCCATGTACATGCCTGTGTTTGAGATGGCAGGAAACATCAAGGCTGGTTAAGATTCCGGGCTTGCCGGCCTCGCACGAAAATCCAACGCCTCCGCGCTTGACGCCCGCGGCAGTTGAAGGGCTCACGCCCATTCCCGCGCCCGTGGGAATAGATCTGCCCACGGGCGGCGACGACGGCCGGCTTAACCAGAGGCGGCAGGAGGCGCAGCGCACCGTCATCTATCTGATGTTGTTTCGCGTGGGCTTGGCCACGCTGTTGCTGGGATCCCTGGTGGCGGTGGCGCTGCTCAACGGGCGCGCCGAAACTTTAACCGGACCCTCAGGTCGGTTCGCGCTCAGCCTGCTGGTGGCCACGTACGCGGTCAGCTTGGCCTACGGGCTGGTGCTCAAGAGGGTGCGCAATCTGGTGGCGTTTGCCTACATTCAAATTGCGATCGATTTGATGTTCGTGTCGGTGCTGGTGCACGGCACGGGAGGCGTGCAGAGCGGTTTTCATTTTCTCTATCTCATCGACATCGTGGCGGTGGCGTTGTTGCCCGCCCGACGCGGCGCTTTGTGGGTGTCACTGGCCGCCAGCATCGCTTTGCTTGCCACCTGCCTTGCCGGTTATTTGCAATGGTTGCCGGAGTTGCCCGGGCAAACGCTGCTGCCGTGGGATGTGTCGCAGCGCGAACTTCTCTTTCGCTTGGTGCTGAGTCTTGCCGGCATCGCAGCTGTGAGCGCGCTGGGCCTATCCTTGGCCGCACAGTCACGCGAGGCTGGGGAGAAACTGCAGCGGCACGAGCAGTACGCAGGTGACTTGGCGTCTTTGCATGAGAACACCATTCGTTGTTTGTCATCGGGCTTGGTAACGGTTGACAGAGAAGGTGTGATCACCTCAATCAATGAGGCCGCCTGCGACATCTTGGGCGCCACCCGCGGCGCGGCCTTGGGGCAACCCCTGGCGTCGCGGGTTCCTGGCCTTTCTCTGCTTCTGGACGACGTGGGGTTGGTGGGCAACGTGCGCCGGCAAGAGGTGGATGCCATGCGGCCTGACGGAGCGATGCGCCGGTTGGGCGTGTCGGCGATGCCGCTTTCCGATCACACCGGACGCATCATCGGCCGCGTGATTCACTTTCAGGATCTCACCGAATTGCGTCGCATGGAGCAAGCGGTGCAGCGGTCAGAGCGCTTGGCCAGCATCGGACGCTTGGCGGCCGGCGTGGCGCACGAAATTCGCAATCCATTGGCGAGCATTTCGGGATCCGTGGAAATTCTTCGCACGTTGCCTGAAGCGGATGAAGACACCAAGCAGCTCGTGGACATTACGGTGCGCGAAGTGGACCGGCTCAATGAGCTTATCACCGCTCTGCTTGACTATGCCCGTCCTCCCTCGAGCGAAAGCAACAACATCCTTTTGTCGGAGCAGGTGCAGGAGGTTGCGCGCGCCTTCGCGTCGGGGGTAAAGCAATCACCCATCGAAGTGCTCACCGACGTGGACCCTGATGTACGGGTGCGCGGCTCCGCTGGCCAGCTGCGACAGGTGCTGTGGAATCTGCTGCGAAACGCGGCAGAAGCCATGCCCGGTGGCGGCCGCATTTCCATCACTTTAACCCAGGACGAACTCACCAGCGGGGAACAAGAGGCGGTCTTGGCCGTAGCCGACACAGGCGTGGGCATTTCGCGGGAGGACCAGGAACACATCTTCGAGCCGTTCTTCTCGAAGGGAAAAAAGTCGGGCACGGGATTGGGCCTAGCTACGGTGGCCCGGGCTGTGGAGGATCATCATGGCCTCATCGAAGTGCAAAGCCAGCCTGGCAACGGCACCACCTTCACCATTCGGCTTCCGCTGGCGCGCAACCTCACCCGTCCGCCATCAGAGCCCGCGCTTGCAGCCAGCTAAGGGGTCTTGTAGGAGCCCCGCATGACGATCACCTCCCGCATCTCCACCTTGGCCAAGTGGACCATTTTGGGAGGCGCGGTGGGATTGATCACGGGCAGCGCTTCGGCTCTGTTTTTGTACCTGTTGGAATTGGCAACCAACTTTCGTGGAAGCCACGAAACGATTGTTTATACCTTGCCCTTGGCGGGCCTTGTCATTGGTTTGTTTTACGAGCGTTTTGGTGGCCCTATCAAAGCGGGCAACGATCTTGTGATCGACACGATTCACGACGACGGCCCTGAAATTCCTGTGCGCATGGCCCCTATGGTGTTGGTGGGCACCGTGCTGACGCATTTGTTTGGAGGCAGCGCGGGGCGAGAAGGTACGGCGGTGCAAATGGGCGCTAGCCTGTCTGACTACCTCGCCAATCGGCTGAAACTCTCGAAAGATCTGCGGCAACAGCTGCTCTCGGCGGGCGTGGCGGGCGGCTTTGGCTCTGTGTTCGGCACCCCCGTGGCAGGCGCGCTGTTTGGGCTTGAATTCATTGTCTGCGGACAAATTCAGTACCGCGGGTTGGTGCCGGCTTTGGTGGCGGCCGTGATAGGCGATATGACCACGCGCGCTTGGAAGATCGCGCACACGCACTACCCCACGGTGGCGTTCGTGGCGCCCACGCCGGGCACGCTGCTCAAGTGGCTTGTGCTGGCGCTTGCGGTGGCGCTTACCACAACCGTGTTTGTAGAGCTGGTGCATGCCATCAAAAGCTTCAGCACGCGTTGGTGCAGGCGACTGCCCTATCGAATGATGGCAGGCGGCGCGGTGGTGGTGATTCTGTGGCACCTCATAGGAACCAGCGATTACTTGGGTTTGGGCGTGCCTACGATCCAACGCGCCTTTACGGATCCGCATTTGCCAGCGTATGCGTTCGCGGTGAAGCTTGTGTTTACAGCGGTGACGTTAGGTGCAGGCTTCTTGGGCGGTGAAGTGACGCCACTGTTTTTTATAGGCGCCACGTTGGGCAGCGTGCTGGCGCGCGTGCTGGGAATGCCCATCGAGTTGGGCGCGGCGATTGGCCTTGCGGCGGCGTTCGGAAGCGCGGCCAACGCACCGATCGCGCTTTCAGTCATGGCCGTGGAGCTGTTTGGAGTGGGTGTGCTGCCACATGTGGCGGTGGTGGCGGTGCTGGCGTACGTGCTTTCCGGTCACCGCGGAATCTATTCAGCGCAGCGGCTGCATTTGGGGAAGCACGGGGATGCCCTACCCTCTGGGGCCACTATGGGCGATCTGCGCGGCGCGGCGCCTGAAAAACCGAAGGGCTCTCAGCAGGCCTAAAGCCAGGCCACCATTCCACCGATGACACCTTGTACGCATGAACCCCGCGCAAACGGTGACCAGCTACGACGCGGAAATGTTGGTGAAAGCCAGGCAGCAACAAAAGGTTGATGGCCAAAACGCCGTACGCTTGATTGAATCCGCGACGGTTCGCAGCCCTGATGTAGAGCGGTTGCGACATCCAGATTCGACCATCTCGGTTCTGGCGTAGGCCGCCGCGGGCGTGCCGCACGGCCGCTTCTGGATTATTCGAGGCTTTTGCCGATTCATTGAAGGCATGCCACGCCTCATCCTGTTGGCCTTCGGCCTTGCCGCTTGCGGGCGCCTCAGCTTCGAGGATGTCGAGCCGGGGCTCGTCAGGGATGCGGACATCGTCGATGTAGACGCGCGGGCTTTCGACGCGGCCGTTGCAGACGCCGCACCCAACGCCGGCGGCAATAGCGGCGCTACGGCCATTGCGCCCTATGTGGGGGTGTGGGCCGGCCCGCAACGGGGGCATCGTCTACGACGTCGAGACCTCGGTGGCCAATCGCGCTGTAGGGCAGGCCGTGGGATTGTTTTTTGTTCCCAAATTCGATTGCGGTGGCACCACGCGTTTGCAAAGTGTTGGCGCGTCCCTGGTGTACAGCGAAACCCTGCTTTACGATCCTCGCAACAATTGTGGCCCCGCCCCGCCCCCAGTTGCAAACCGTAGAAAAACAAGGTAGTTAAGTTTCTCTTCGCGGGATTAGCTCAGTTGGTAGAGCGTCAGCTTCCCAAGCTGAAAGTCGTCGGTTCGAACCCGATATCCCGCTCTCACCGAGGCGGCCCAAAGGCCAGGTCGCGCGGGGCAACGATGCCCACGTTGACGAAGGTCATGCCATCGTCCGAACGCTCCAGTGCCGTAGGCCAATTTTGTCGGAAGCGATAACCATGGCCGTCCCAGACGCCCGCAGTGGCGTTTGATTTGCCACAGGCGATGCCATCTTTGAAAGCGCCATCGCAAAAGCCCACGTTTACGGTTTTCAGACCTGGATCCATCATCCAGGTTGCCCCTTTATCGGCAGAGACATAGACGTTTTGTGATGCATCCGCCAAGGCAAACTTGCCGCCACCAAAGGCCGCGCTGCGAATGCCCGTCTGTGGTACGCCAGGGATCAGCGAGGCAGGCGTCCAGGTTATTCCGTCAACAGACGTGATCACTTGGCCGAACCCGCCACCCGTCAAATAGATCCCGTCCCCGTATACGACTTCGCCGTACCATTCCTTGATGGGGGCCTGCAGTTCCTGAAAGGTGACAGCGTCCGTGGAAGTAAACAGTTTCCAGCCAAAAGCGAAGTAGCGTCCATTGACGTAGGAGGCTCGTATCAGCAAACCCTGCTCCTCGGGCAGCCCTGGCTGCTGAGGCATCAGAACTGTCCACGTGGCGCCGCTATCGCGCGACACGGCAAGGAACAGTTCGCGCGACACAGCCACGACTGTCCCATTGTTGATTTTCCCACCGGTTCCGGGACCTTCGTCACCACCACCGCAGCCCACCACAAGCGCCGTCGCCATCACCAGAGCACCCAACCACTTTGTGCTGTTCATCGCAAACCTCCCACGAATCCAAACGCGTTGAAATTTAACCAGTTGTTGTTAATTGGCCGCGCCTAGAATGGCGACCAAGGCACTGGTGGTGATGCAACGGTTGGGCCAATCGGGCCCGGACGGTTTAGGGGAGGGGCGAGGACCTACTCAGCTTCGATTTTGTAGATGTTGCCGGCGGCCAGATCCATCACATAGAGTTCGCCGCTGGCGTCTTGCGCAAAGCCGGTGACACCTTGCAAGAGCGTTTGGTTTGTGAC
>JBBSJE010000142.1:0-16322 GCA_038257535.1 Polyangia bacterium | reverse complement strand
TTGGCCCTGGTGTGTCGATTGGTTTAGTCGGCTTTTGTTTCTCAAACCACAGACTAGGAGTTAGATATGAACCTCTTTCGCTTTCGTATGCCTTTTTCAGGTCCCGCAATGTTGGGGACAGTGCTGTTGAGTGTTGGCACGGGTTGCCCCGGCGATTTCGACGAGATGGGGGCCGAAGAAGCTGTCGATAGCCAGGAACTTGCCATGAACGAAGCTGCCCTTTTGGCCAATGCCGCGGAGGACACCGAAGGTGGTGTGGTGACCGCGCTGGCCGTGGCCAGCCGGGCAGAACAGAGGGCGCAAGCACGCTATCTGCCGCCAGGTTGCGCCAACATCACGCGGCAAGGCACCGTGTTGACCACGGTGCTCAACGAATGCACCGGTCGGCGCGGCCTCTTGCGCATGACGGGCACCGTGACCACAGAATTCGCCGACGTGAGTGAAGGCGTACAGCTCAAGGTGACAAGCAAAGGCCTCAAGGTGAACCGAGCTGTTATGGATCTGAATGCAAAAGGCTTGATTGCGGTTGTTGGCAATCAGGTGAGCTTGACCGTTTCCACTCAGGGCGAGGGCGTTGGGGCGCGGGGCAATCGTTTTGAGCGTACAGGCCAGTACACCGCGGTGGCCGACACGACCACAGAGTGCTTGACCCTCAACGGCAGTTGGCAACTAAAGGTGGGGGCGGCTGCGCGTTCCACCGGAATCAGCGATTTGAAGACCTGCAAGAACGCTTGCCCCGCGTCAGGACGCATTGAGCATCAGGGGTTTCGTGGCCGCGGCATTTCCGTTTCGTTCGATGGTAGCGCCGAGGCGGCTTGGACCACATCGCGGGGCGCGGAAGGGAGTGTGTCATTGGCCTGCACGGCGGCTTCGTAGGTGTAGCGGGCCACATCTGGCTTGAGCTTGTTTCCTCAATCAACTACTCTTTAGACCTCTGGCCACGAAGCCAGAGGTCGATGCGCTCATAAACAAACCGAGAAACCGTTCCCTTCTTGCCCTTCTGTGGCGCAGGTCTGCGCGCGAGGTTTGTTCTATGTCTCCGATCGTCACGGCCCGTGGCGTCTCGTTCGAATTGCCGAACGGACGCGAACTTTTTAGCAATTTGGATCTCGCTTTAGATTCCGCCGTCACTGCCTTGGTTGGTTCCAACGGCGTTGGCAAAACCTGCTTGGCGCACATCTTGGCGGGGCACATAGAGCCCACGACGGGGGTTGTGCGTGGCAGCCACCTGGTGAGCTTGTTGGCTCAACGACAAGAGCCACCACAAGCCTCTGTAGATGCGTTTTTGGGTGCCGACCATCAGTGGACGATGCATGGGCACAGGCTACTTGAGGGCATCGTGGGCCAAAAGCCGTGCACAACCTTAAGTGGCGGGCAGTGGATGCGGGTCAGGCTGGCGCGCGCGCTTGCGGACCACTTCATCATTCTTGATGAGCCCACCAATGATCTTGATCGAGATGGCCGTGAGGCCATCATTGACTTTCTTCGCACGCACAAGCGGGGCGCCTTGTTGATCTCCCATGACCGCGAATGCCTGGCCCTCTGTGGCGAAATTCTAGAGTTGTCGAACCAGGGCCTCAGCAGGTTTGGGGGCGGATGGTTGGCCTACGAAGCCGCAAGTCAACGGCAGCGACACGCCCAACAGCGCGATTTGGACCTGGCAAAGCGAAAGCGTGACCAGGCGCGTGCCGATCGCGTTGCGCAAATCGCGCGTCAAGAAGACCGAAATCGTCGCGGCGCCGCAGATGCCGCCCGCGGTGGCATGCCTAAGATCTTGCTTGGCGCGCGCAAGCGACAGGCACAGGCATCAACTGGCAAAGTCGATGCAACCACCATGCAGCGCTCGAACGATGCCGTTCGCATGGCCCATGAAGCGCTTGGTGCCCTCAAGCTTGAGCCGGTGATGTACGCGGACATCGCTGGTCAGCAGCTGCCTGCCCAAAAGCTTGTGGTACAAGCAAGCCGCTACAACGTTCACTTCGACAACTGGGTGTATCAGGGCGATCTGGATTTCACTTTGCGAGGAAACGCGCGCGTGGCCATCAAGGGCGTAAACGGTTCCGGAAAATCAACCCTGATGAAAGCCATCATGGGAGAAACATTCCACAGCCGGGGAGACCTGCGTCGTGGCGACCTGGTGAAGCTTTACGTCGATCAGGCATGCTCGGGTCTCGAGAATGAAAAAAGCGTTTTTGAGACTGTGCGTAGTGTCTCAACAGCCACCGACAGCGAGATCAGACGCGCTTTGGCGCGGTTCCTATTTGCGAACGACATGGCCTTCCAGAAGGTGAAGAATCTTAGCGGGGGAGAAAGGTTGCGCGCCTCGCTTGCGCGTGGCTTCTTGAGCGCGCAAATGCCGCAACTTTTGCTGCTGGACGAACCCACCAACAACCTCGACCTCGCCAACATCGCGTTCTTGGAGGGCCTCGTGCGGGCCTTTCGTGGCCCCTTGATCATAAGCTCGCACGACGAGGTGTTCTTGAAGAATTGCAACCTCGATCAGGAACTCGCGTTGAAAAACTTCCTCTAACCTAGCCCGCTCACCCCACACGTATGCCAAAGCGGGCCCGTACCTCCATCAATGGTAGATGCCACAAGTTGTTCCACCTTACGCCCAGCAGGCTGTGCGCCTGGCGCCCCAAAATCCATCCTCGGGCGACGGCTTCCATGCGGGCATCGCCGTCTTCACGGCAATAAAGCGCCGTGTTCAACATGCCCGCCGCCAAAATGGCGAAAGACAGTGCGGTTCCCACCTGCGCCGCATAAAACGCCTGCAGCCCCAGCTCACCAGCCACATCGGTATCGAAATCGGTGAGAACATGCCACAAATCGTGGGTCTCATAGAGGTGAGCCGCTACCCATTGCAACTCGTCGGCAGAGGGTAAGCTGGGAATCGCGTCGGGGTCTAGCTGCCGTTCCAGCATGTGTTGTGCGAAGGCGCCAGCCAAGGTTCCAGGGGCAGCCAGCTGCAACACTTGCAGATCCAATTTTCCCAACCGCGGGCGTGCGGCCAATCCTGACTGGCCCTCGGGCGTCAAGGCAAAGCGGTTCGCAATCTCGGTTAGGTTTCGCTCATCCGCCAACGTATCCGACAAGCTAAACACTTGGTCAAGGCGACTGGCATCCTTGACGATGCGCGACATCGCCAACGCGCCCTTCACTGTTCTAAACACATTGTGCATGCAGAGGACTCCTTGACTGATAATATGAGTCAAAGCTCACATTAAGACCACTCGCGTTTGGGCTCACATTCTGGACGTCGCTTATCGAGACACCCATGGTTGCAAAAGCAAAAGTATTGCCCCGCAAATCTCCCACCCAAGAGCGTTCGCGCGCCACTGTGGAAGCCATTTTGGAAGCTGCCGCTCGTGTTTTGGTTCAGGATGGCTACGACCGCTTCAGCACCAACCGCGTCGCCGCCACAGCCGGCGTTAGCATTGGATCTGTGTACCAGTACTTCCCTAGCAAGGAGGCGATCGTGGGGGCGCTTGCGGAACGCACCTTTGAGACCGAATTGAACCTCATCGAGCGCCGTCTGATTGCCGTGGCGAACGCTCCCACTGGCATGGCGGTGCGTGAACTCATCGACGCAATCGTGGAAAGCCACGGATTGGATCCGAAGCTTCGGCACGCGATCATCGCGCAGGTGCCGCGCGTGGGTGCTCTTGAGAAGAAGTTCGACGTTGAAGACAGAGTCGCCCGTCTCGTGAAAGGCGTGCTGCAATCACGCCGTCAGGAGGTGCGGCCGAAGGATCTCGAAATGTCGGCTTTCATTCTTGTTCACGCCGTGGAAGCCGCCATTCATGCTGCGTTGGCGAAAAAGCCGGACTACCTCATGTCACGCCATTTCCGCGAGGAGCTTGCCACGCTCGTCTTGAACTATCTGGCCAAAGCGTGATTGCCGGCTCTATGGGCCAGCTCACTTTCGGTGCGCCGTATCAAGCGCGATCACGCGCTGCAATTCTTCGATTTCCACGGGCTTGGTCAAATGGTGATCGAAGCCGGCCTCACGCGCCCGCTCCTCGTCGTCCTGCTGGCCGAAGCCCGTCAAGGCGATGAGGACGAGCCCGGGGTGGCTCTGCGCCTGCCGCAGCCGTCGCGCCACCTCGTAGCCATCAAGGCCTGGCAAACCGATGTCGCACACAACCACTTCCGGTGCGAAGCTTGCTGCCACCTGCAAGCCCTGGGGCCCGGAAAACGCAAGCGACACCTCGTGTCCGCCAAGCTCAAGAATGTCCATCAAGGTTTCCGCGGCGTCCCGGTTGTCTTCAATGACCAGGATGCGGCGAGGCATCGCCTGGCCGGCGCTCGCGGGTTTCGCCTCAAGCGATCCGGGGGCCGCGGTCGCGACAAGCGGCAACCGCACGATAAACTCGCTGCCGCAGCCGAGCCCGTCGCTGTAGGCGCTGACGGTGCCCCCGTGCATGTGCACGAGCCGCTGCACGATGTGAAGCCCAATGCCGAGGCCGCCGTGGGTGCGGGCGTAAGAGCGCTCTGCCTGCGTAAACAGGTCGAAGACGTGGGGCAAAATCGCCGCGTCCATGCCAATGCCGGTGTCGCGCACGCGCAAAACCACATGGTCGCCATCCTGCGCCACCGAAAGGCTGATCTGGCCCCCGGCATCAGTGTATTTGGCCGCGTTCGACAGCAGGTTCGAGACGATCTGCTCAAGCCTCACCACATCTGCGCGCACGTAAAGCGGAGCCGCTGGCCATTCAGTGCAAAGTGCGTGCTGTCGTTGCTCGATCGAGCCGCGTGCCGCGTCCACGGCCCCCTTGACCACAGCTTCCACGTTCACCTCCGCGAAGTGAAGCTCGATGAGCCCGCGCGTGATGCGCGAGACGTCGAGCAGGTCGTCCACCAGCCGGGTGAGATAAATCTTTTGCCGGTCAATGGTGTTGCGCAGGTCTTGCACCTCGGGCGCCGCCTCGTGCTGCTTTAGCAGATAGAGGCTGTTGCTGAGGGCAGCTAAGGGATTGCGTAGCTCGTGCGCCAGGGTGGCCAGGAACTCGTCTTTGCGGCGATCGGCATCGGCCAGTTCGTTGACCCGCTTCCGCAGCTCTTCTTGCAGCCGATTCTGTTCGGTGATCTCGGTGGCGATGCCACCCACGGCGAAAGCGGTGCCATCGGGCCGGAACAGCGGAAATTTGTAGCTGATGAAGCTACGGCCGTCGTCTCCCTTTTCACGCTCCTCGAAGCGCAGGGTCTTGCCGGCGGCCAAAACATCCTGATCGTTCTTGCGCAGGTAGGCGGCGACTTCTGGCTCGAAGAGCTCCTCATCGGTGCGGCCAATCACCGCGTGCTGAGGCAGCGCGCGCAGCTGCGTGTGCGCGTGGTGGTTCAACAGCAGGTAGCGGCCTTGCAGGTCCTTGAGGAAGATGATCGAGGGCGAGTTGTCTACAATGGCTCGCAGCTGCTCAACGCTTTCGCTGAGCGCTTTTTCCATTCGCTTGCGTTCGTCGATGTCTTGCGAGATGGCCACCACGTACTGAGGGCGGCCATCGGGCGCGCGCACCAAAGACACGCTGTTGTTGACCCAGCGAGCGCTGCCATCGGGCAGCACGTAGCGCTTTTCGACGACGAAGGGCTCATCCTTGTCGATGAGGCGATGTAAAAGCACGAGGTTCCCGGGCAAGTCATCCGGGTGCGTGATCTCCTGCATCGTGAGTTGCAGCAACGCGTCCCGCGGGCGTCCCGTTAGCTCGCAGTAGCGTTCGTTCACCAGCTCGAAGCGCCCCGTCAAATCCACCTGTGCAATGCCCACCGCCACCTGATTGAAGATGGCGCGAAAACGGGCGTCACTGTCGTGCGCGGGCTCTGCGCCCACGTCGGTTCCCGGAGGCATGAAGGCGATTAGCATACCCGGTCAGGCCGCCATGTGCCTGCCCCGCCGCGCCGAGCAAACGCCACTGGCCTTCCAATCGGCCCGGCTCGAAGCCCTTGACCATATGCTTCTTTCGGGCCTAGCCTGAAGCGGTGTTGCGGTGGATCCTGCTTCTTGTGGTTGTCACGCCGAATTCAGTGGCACAGGGTCAACCGCCGCCCTGGGCCCCACAGGTGCCCGCCGCCCCGAATGGCGCGCAAGGGGCGTCGACCTTTCGGCTTGAGCCGGACAAAGAGACCGGTGGCTACCGCTGCCACACCGATGCCTTCACAGCGGTGGTGCATCCAGATGGCTCTGTTGATTTTCAAAGCCCCCGGAAAACCGCCATCTTGCCCTTTCCCCTGAATCTCAAGCCGCTGCCGTTGCAGCCCGGCACACCAACCTTGGTGGGCGAAGTGGGCAGGCTGCTCAAAGGTGAGCCGGTGCGAAAGATGGGTAGCAGCGAAGGCGTGCCGCCTCCACTTTATCCCGCCTACGTGGCACAGGACACGCTGGAGTTGTGCTCCAACTTTCAGTCACGCTGCTTTATTGAGCAAAACGGCGGTATCGCCGTTGCTACGGCGACAGGCCCTCTGGATCTAGGCGAGGAGCTGATGCGCGCATTGGGAGACGATCCTGCCAAGTTGGAAAAGGCCCGCTTTCTCGCTAGCACAAGCGCCTTGCGTTTGCGGTTGGCCGAACGAACACGAAAAGCAGAGCTGCGGCGCGCGCTAGATGAATTGCCAGCTTTGCTAAACCGTATCTGGCGAACGCCTTCCATGACCCGCGCTGAGAGGCTGACGGCCATTGAGGCGCTTGCGAGCGAGATCTCGGACGATCTGCCGGGCGCCGAAACTGCGCGCACTCGAATCAATGAATTTCTTCAGTGGCGGCGTGCTGAGCAAGCCGCGCCTTCGCCGCAAGGTCCTTAGCTGTCAATCAACGAGCTGGCGCTGGCGTCGCCCCCCCCGGTTAGCCAAGACCAGGCTTGACCTATGCACCGTCACGCGCCGGTCTCTGGTCGCTCTCCCACAGCCAAGCCCGCTTCAATGTCGAACTCCACGGCACCGGTGCTCACGTCGTACAGCCCTCCGACGAGCGCGACCTTTCCTTCTTGCATCAGTTCGTGAATCTTGGGGCTGCCTGATTGGATGTCGCACATAACCCGGGCAACGTTCTTGCGAGCGATGTCGTTCACGAAGGCATCGTGGGTGGGGTCGTCCTTTTTTGGGACGTTGTGTGGATCGGCGATGGCGGCTTGAATCTCCCGAACGATCACGTCCAGGTTGGTGCAGCCGGTGGCTTCTGCGGCCGTTTTGCCGGCGCCGATCAAATCACAGGCAGCGGCAACCGCGCCACACGAAGTGTGCCCTAGCACCACGATCAATTTCGCACCCGCCACCGCGGTTGCGAATTCCAGGCTTCCGAGCACCTTTTGCCGTGCCACGTTGCCAGCGATGCGGGCGCTGAAAATGTCGCCAATGCCAAGGTCGAATAGCAGCTCTACGGGGGCGCGGCTGTCGATGCAGCTCAACACCACGGCGAGAGGCGATTGGCCTTCAGATGTGGAATTGACTTGTTTTACCAAGTTGCGCGCCAACCTGCGGCCCATGCGGAAGCGGTGGTTGCCGTCCTTTAGAATTGCGAGCACGGCATCTGGTGTCAGCAGGGACTGCACCTCGCGGGTGGTGTGATCCACATACTGAATGGAGTCGGCCAACGGACCGTACTTGTCCTTGAAACCAAGCAGGCTGACGGTGACGCCGTGGACCGGGGCGGCGTTGTCGCAGAAATCTTTGATGAGATCCAGCACGTCGGGATCAAGGTATTCCGTGCGTTGCGCATCTATCAAAACGTGGCCGCCGCGGGGTATGTCGTACAGCTCCTTTTCCAAACGCGCGCGGCTGAAGAAACCCACCTGGCTAGACAACTCGATCCGCAGCACGTCGTTCATCGCGTGCTTTTCCACGATGCGACGTAGCGGTCGGCTAAAGGTGCTGTGAAGGATAAACGTGAGGCTAACGCCCAAACCAATTAAGATGCCGATCAACAGGTCGGTTGCCACGATGGCGATGACGGTGATCACGAAAGGCAGAAACTGCCTGCGGCCTTCGGACCACATCTGCCGAACCAGCTTGGGGCTGGCCAACTTGAAGCCGGTGAACAACAAGATGGCGGCCAAACTTGCCAACGGGATCTGGTTTATGAGCACGGGAATGAAGAGCACCGCGGCCAACAGCAAAATGCCGTGCACGATCGCGCTTAGCCTCGTGCGCCCGCCCGCCATGACATTGACGCTGCTGCGAACGATGACGCTGGTCATTGGCAAGCCGCCCAAAAAACCTCCGATCATGTTGCCCACGCCCTGTGCCAGCAACTCGCGGTTGGGGGGCGATTGCCGCCGCAGAGGATCGATGTTGTCGACGGCTTGCAAGTTCAACAGCGTTTCGAGCGAAGCCACGATTGCGATGGTCAAGGCGGCGGTGTAAGCCACCGGTCTTGTCAGCACGGACCAATCGGGAAAACGCAACAGACCAATCGCTCCCGACACCGAATCTGCCACCGGAACCTGAACCAAATGGCTGGGGTTGATCAGCCAAGCCGGATCGAAGCGGCCCAACAGATGGTTGCCCACCACGCCCAGCACAACAACCACCAAAGGCGCTGGCAGGGGACTGGATTTCAAAAACTTGATGCGTTCCCACACGAGCAATAGCGCCAAAGACATCAATCCCACCAGCGCGGCGCCCGGATGAATGTCGAAAAAGGTGGCCAAGAGCTCCGTGACGGTGTTCTGACCATCAGGCTGTGAAAATGCCATCTCACCCACGGGATCGGGATCGTGGCCCAGCACGTGCGGGATTTGCTTGAGAATCAGGATGACGCCGATGGCGGCCAACAGACCCTTGATGACGCTGGTGGGGAAAAAAGAGGCGATGAACCCGGCACGCAGCAGGCCCAGGCCCACTTGCAGCGCGCCGGCCAGGACCACAGCCACCAAGAAGGCGTCAAACGATCCCAAACTGGTAATTTGTGCGGCGACGACGGCAGTTAGGCCGGCCGCCGGGCCGCTAACACTGGTGTGCGATCCACTGAGAAAGCCGACGACGATGCCGCCAACGATGCCCGCCAAGAGGCCTGAGAACAGCGGTGCGCCCGACGCCAAGGCAACGCCCAGGCAAAGTGGCAACGCCACCAAGAAGACCACGAGGCCCGCCAGAATATCGCGCGGGGCGCTCTGCACGAAGCTAGGACCTAGCGGCGTGGGTGACGGAAGTGGCAAGGCGGGTTTGGTTTCGGTGCTGCTGCCAGGCATTCAGGCTCTTGCTTACCACGTGGGGGGGGCGAGGTGTCCTTCCAGCGGGTCGTGCTTGAGTGGTGCTTGCCCGCCGGCGGCACCGATTCGCATGCGCGTTGGGGGGGGTCAACGTTGGCTGTATACTGTGCGACGACAAGGACAAGACATGGAACTAGCCGAATTCATCCTGCGTGACATGGAAGCCATCCTGGGTGAATGGGACGCTTTTGCCAAGGCCCATATCCCGGCCGCAGCGAGAATGACGCCCGAGGCCGTACGTGACCACGCGAGGCAGATTCTGACGACCGTAGCCAAAGACTTGGCCACCCATCAAACGAAGCGCGACCAGGAGAACAAATCCAAGGGAGATGCCCCGGAATCGATAGGGGAGGTGGAAACGCCGGCGGAGGAGCATGCTGTTCAGCGGGCGCAAAGCGGCTTTGACATCACCGAACTGGCAGCCGAATACCGCGCCTTGCGCGCCAACGTCCTAAGGCGGTGGATGGAAGCCCATCGGCCCGATGAGTTAAGCCTTCGGGATGTCGTCCGCTTCAACGAGGCCATCGATCAGGCGGTCTCCGAATCCATCGAGGTTTTCACCGTTCAGGTGGACCGGGCGCGCAACTTGGCGCTCGGAATGTTGAGTCACGACATGCGCAGCCCGCTCAACACCATCGTGATGACCGCCTCGTACTTGGCGGCCCTAGACGCTGGAGCGAACGTGTCGGCTGCGGCGTCACGTCTGGCCCGCGCCGGTGATGCCATGAAGGCTTTGCTGGACGACATGCTTGATTTTAATCGAACCATGCTTGGGTTAGGCCTCAACATCGCGTTGGCCGACATCGACTTAAAGCCGGTGCTAGCTGATGAGCTTGAACAGTTGCGCGCGGCACACCCGGGCCAACAACTTGAGCTCGAGGTGGTCGGCGACGCCCACGGCCACTGGGATGGTCCGCGCTTGCAGCGAGGGCTAGGTAATCTGGTTTCGAACGCGATCAAATACGGCACGCCGGGCGCGCCGATCCGGACGGTTGTGGTTGGCGAGGCGGCCGATGTCCGCGTCGAGGTCACGAACAGCGGTCCAACCATCGAGAAATCCGACCTGGATCAAATTTTCGACCCCCTAAAGCGGGGGACGGCGGAGCAAAACCACGCGGAGGCCGGCCTCGGGCTCGGACTTTTTATCGTGCGCGAAGTTGCCCGCGCGCACGGGGGCGAGGTTGAAGTGCGTTCCGCCGAGGGAGTGACCGTGTTCCATGTCCGACTGCCTCGCCGCAATGAAAACGACGGGCCGTAGAACCGCAGCTTAGGCTTTGAGCCAATCGAAGCCGCCTGTGCCTTTGTTGCCGAAGGTGTTGATGTCCGTAAGCCCAGCATGCTGAATGAGCGATACAAACAACGAGTGCAGCACCAGTGACGATTTTTCCTGCGGATCCTTGGTTGCGTATAGGCGCCCTGTTTTGAATGCGCCCTGGCTGTTGCCGAACATCACCACGGGGATGTTGAAGTTTGCGTGTGGCTCTAGCTGTCCGACGTCCCCGCCCAACTCAGACGTCCACAACACCAACGTGCTGTCGATCAATGGCTTTCCGTTGGCATCCATGGTGCTCTTGAGCTTGTCGAGCAACAGCGCAACTTTTTCGGAGTACCAATTGTAGAACGCTTTTAGGGCCTGGCCCTTTTCTGGACTCATGTTGTAGGTGTGCGTCCAAGCGTGGTGCTGCGGCCCGGAATCACCCGAATCAACTTGCGCCGCGCTCGGCACACCGTATTTGGCCGGAATCGCAAAACGCGAAGCGGTGTCGCCGAACGAAATACCGATAACGCGCGTCACGTCGCAACTAAACGATAGCGCCACAAGATCAGTGAACGCCTTCATGATCTCGTCGCGGTTGTCGGCTTGTTCAAAGTTCGCGTTGGCGGCCAGGGTGGTGTTTGGTTTGGTGGTTTCAACACACCCCGGGCTTGCAATGACCATGGGCGTCTCAAGTGACTTGGCCACGCTTTTCTGTAAGGACTCAATGTTTCCACAATGAAAATCAAGCAGCGTCTTTGCCTCAGGACCCAGACCTTGCGCCAGTTCAAGGCAATCCTTGTACACCGCGTCCAATACGAAGTTCTTACGCAACAGCAGCTTGTCAGCGACAGGTGCCTTGTTGCCCCCCACGGCCGTCGACACAGAGGGCAAGATCTCCGCCAAGATCTTGTATGGATCCATCATCGGTGCCGCAGGCTTGCCCGCCGCTTCGTACCACGGCCCCCAGTTGCCGGCGCTCTTGTGTAAACCCATCAGCAGCGAACGCTTTGGCGTAACAATGCCCTTCTTTTGCAGCTCTTGTCCGATGAACTGATCTATGGATGGACCCGTTGAGTTGTTGGTCCCCTCCGTCGTGCGCGCCGTCAGCGCGCCTGTGCCGCCCGATTGATGACCGTACTCGTTGTGTTTGCCAAACGGAACACCCGCTTGGTGGCATCCCGTAAAGAAGAAGCCATCGGCCTTGTGCCGGGCCAAAGGTGCCCAGAACTCGTTCACGGCAAAATCGGTTTCAGTTCCGGCTGCCGCGCCCCTATGCATGACAGGGCCATTGGGGCTAAACACAACGATCACGCGCTTGGGCACAGTGCCCTCCGCGGCCCGCGCCATGCCTTGCTGTACAAGCGGCCACAACAGTGGCCAGGCACCGGCTTGTTGAATGAGTTTGCGTCGAGATAGGTTGATCATGGTGTCACCGATTCCTTAGCGAACTCGTACATGGGTAAAGCTTGGGGCCGCAACAATCTGTTGCAGGGTTTCGGCAACGCCTGCGCTTGACGTCACGGCTGTGGCCTCGATGGCAGCCATAGCGGCGTCGTCGGGCGCCGCTTCAAACCGGCCATAGGCCCAACGGAATATGCGGCGGGCGATGCACTTTTGCGTTTCGGCGCGCATCGCTAGTTTTGCGCTTAGATCGGCAGCGCTGGCAAACGGCATTTCGGCCGATCCCTCAAGCACCAATGATCCCGCGGTGTCGAACGGCCTGCCTTTCGCATCAGTGTTTTCGAATCGGCCAATGGGATCGAAAGGCAGGAACGCAAAGCCGGGAGGATTGATGCGCGTGTGGCAAGACGAACACGGCGAAACCTTCGTGAGCTCTTCAAGTTTTTGTCGCAGGGTGCTTGTCTCCTGGGGATTGTCCTCAACCTGCGGGATGTTGGGGGGAGGTGGGGGAATCACCTCGCATAAGAGGTTTTCGTAAACGAACTTGCCAATGGGAAACGGAGAGGCCCCACTTTCCTTGCTGTGAGCTCCTATCACCATTGGGTGCGTCAAGATGCCCACACGTTCGCTGCTGGGCAAAGCCACCTTTTCCAAATCTGTTCCCGTGGCCGCAACGCCGAACACACCGGCCAAGGCAGCGTTGGCAAAGGCTTGATCAGTCTTCAGCAGATCCGAAAAGCTGGCTGTTGTGCCAGTTAGAACGTCATCAACCAACAAGTCGAAGGAACGAGACGCCAAAGCAGGCAGGTCGGCGCCGGTTCCCATCAGAACCGTGGGCGCCTTCTTACCAAGGTTGTTGTCGAACAAACCCATCCAGTCGGCGACAAAGCCGCGCAAGCCTTTTTGCGCCCGCTTGTCCGCTAGCAACCGGGTCAGCTCAGCCTTGCGCACGACCGGATCAAGCAACGTCCTATTTTCCGCGGCGGCAAACAACTGCGCGTCAGGCATCGATTGCCACACCAAGTACGAAAGGCGTGAAGCCACTTGGTACGCATTCATCGCGCGTGCCTTGGCGTCGCCTGCAACAGCGGTAGCCCCAAGCTCCTTGCGGTAAAGGAAGTGTGGCGACACAAGCACGGACGTAAGAAACGCGGTGACGCGTTCGACCTGTGTTCCGCCAGCGCCAGCGGCACTCAAGATGGCTGCATACCTGTCCACCAAGGCCGCGGGGGGAGGCTCGCGAAAGGCTCGCAACAAGAAGTCACGGGCCCACGTCTTGTAGCAAGCCGCATCCGTGCACTTCATCTCTGCATCGATCTTTGCGGCAGCAGACGAAGCCACCTTGTCGCCAAGGGTCAGATACTGGCTATTGTCTTCGTACCCTATCTTCTGCGCGCCAGCGATTTCGCTGTGGCCCGCGATCACCAGCTCTTTGGGTCGATCGTCGCCACTCACGTCCACGCCCAGCAGGTCATACACGGTGTTGGTGTACTCGGCCCGCGTCAGGCGGCGAATCTCCATGCTCGTGGTGTAGCTTGACGGCGACGTTGACGGCGTCCCCGCATTGCCCCCGGTCGAAGCACCCGCGCCTGCGCCACTGCCACCTTGAGCGGCACCAGGGTTGGCATCATCGCCGCCGCTTACCACACCAGTGCAGCCGGCCAGCCAAAAGGCGAGTACGAACGACGCTGAACGATTGAACAACCACTTGACGTTTTGCTTCATCGGGCTCCCTGAACTGATGGGGACGCGCAGAGGGGTCTGCAAGTGGCGCGCCGTCGCAGGCCTTTCGGCCCAGGCGGCTCGGGTGGAAACGCCCTATCTTCATAGCAGTATCGAGTTGCTTGCGCAACTTTCGTTCAGTTGCGCACTTCGCGTTGCGCATCAAAAGTGGGCGGCGACCTTGAGTTGCCAGGCCTGCCGGCCTTGCTGGCCAGCCTCCACCGCAGCTTCATAATTTAGTTCATTATCTTCGCAAGTGCTTCGAGGGTCTGGCTACAGGTGTCGTTGCTCCAAATTCCCGCATCGGCCGAAGTCTCAACCACGCCGCCATCTGCAGCGGCTGTTGTGTCCAGCACCGTCACGTTGAGCGTCATGCGTAGGTAGGTTGTCTTGCCAGACGCCGCAACAATCATTGCCTTGTTGGTGACCGCGGGCGCATTGTAGGGCGTTGTAAGGATAATGGTACCTACGGACGCGTTGGGCTCAACGTGCGTTGAAGAAAACCCCACTCTGAAGGGGCCTTCGCCAACCCCCAATAAGACAGCGTCTTTGAAATCAGGACGACGCTTTATTAGAACCATGAGTTCGCGGCAGGTTCCGCGACGCAACTGCACATTCATTGGATCAATGCTCCAACTGAACTCATCTAAGGGCGCATCCGGGCTGGATGCTTGGGTGTCGGTTGCATCAGCAAGAGCATCAATTGCGGCAACATCAGGGTTGGCGTCAGGCGTTGATTCACTAACATCGTCATCCTCGCAGCCGCTGAAACAGGCAAGCAAGGTGAAAACAAGCAAAGAACGATCAAGCATCGAGCAAGGGCTTTTCATGCGGACCGCACACTAGCAGGATCGTAGCTGTAACCCTAGACTTGATGCAACCTACGCCTCTTGCGTCCAAGTATGAACAAGAGGGCACAAATCAAGACCAAACCGAGGTTCAGCGCCACCAGGGTGGGCAAGGGGTTGCTCCACTTGTCCATGTTTTCGGTACGGCTGTAGTAAGGAGGGCCGCCGCCGTAGAACTCGGAGATGATGGCGCAGTTTGCAATGGCGCCCGCGATCAGCACTAAGAGTGTAGCGATCCAGCGCCACATCAAGGATCACCACTGCGTAGGATTTCAAAACGAGTGGGCACTAGAACACAACAGCGAGAGCCTCTCGATCCTACAGGTGTCGCTTCACCCAGCGGATGATGAACCCTAGCAGGGGGATGTGTTCGTAGATGAGCGCCCCGGCGTCGAAGTGGTCGCGTTGATGAGTGATCCGGTCGGTAAATCGCAACTGCGTGATTCCGGCAACAACAATCGGCCGGCGGGGGCCACTTCGGAGCTCCAGCGTCATCGTCCAGGAAATCGCGGCTTCCTGCCCTTGTACCAGCGTCGACCCAAACACAAAGCGAGCGACCCGCAAGTTGCGGTTGAGGTTGTGAAAGTGACTCCGAACGGCCTCGAGCCCTTCCGCCCGCCGCAGCGGATCTTCGAACACGACGGCCGGCTCGTACAGCTCGTCATAAGGAAATAGCCGGTCGGGACGTAGCTCCATGAAGCTGTCCTTGAACAGCTGGACCGGTGCTGGAAGGGATGCCGGCCCTTGATTCTCAATCATCCTCCATCCATACCTTGAAGTACGGACATACTCAAGAGTATTGTCACCGTCTGCCGTGTCCGCTATCCGCCATCATCAACGCAGAAGGAAGCCCCAAACCCCGTTGTCTCCCGAAGATTGGGCCGATGCCGGGCTGCATGTCGTCGGGCGGCAAGGATGGGCGGCATTGACGATCGACAATGTCGCCGCTTTTCTGCGCGTTACGAAGGGCAGTTTCTACTGGCACTTCGCCGACCGGCGGGAGTTCCTTCGGGCCGTCCTCGCACGCTGGCGTTTCATGTCCAGCACCGCAACGCTAGCGGAGGTGGCGGACATCCCGGACGCCCGAGCCCGGCTCCGCCGCATCTTGCAAATGGTCATCGAAGAATCCGGACCGGTGGAGTTAGACACAGCGTTGTGGGCCGCCCGATCCGAACCGATGGTTCAAAGCGCCATCGACGCGTCATCGGCCGAACGCATCGACCTTCTAGGCGGCCTGTATCAGGAGCTAGGTTATCCAGAGCGGGAGGCCCGTCGTTGGGCGCTGTCGGCCTATTCGACATTTATTGGGCTGTTGATCACTGGCGATGCTGCGCGAAGGGTGCTGGGTTCGGCGGCAGAGCGCCGCGCCTACGCCGAACACGTGGTGTCGCTGTTCGTACCCGCCGACACAGGCGCTCCATCATGAGCAGCGAAGGCAATCCCCTCGGCTGCGCCGCAACCGTCTGTTCCTGGACTTAGAGCCTTCCGCCCACAGTGAAGGTGGCCGGGGAGAAAAAAACCGACGTCATTTTGTAGTCGCCAAAGCTGTCACGCGAGACAGAGAGACTGGGCCCGACACCAAGGAACATGTGAGGATCCGGGTGGAACAGAAGGGGCATGGCCAGCGCTGCTGGGTACCTGACGAGAGCTTTCATCGGCGACTCCTATGCGCGAGTTTTGTCCGTGGGGCAATCAGGAGAATCCTCTTGCAAAGGCCGCGACTGCAAGGAGGGCGTGCGAGGGACCCGGTTGCCTCGCGACATACAGCCCTAGGCGTTTTGCGGGGCTGTCCTAACGCCGCCGAACCAACCTCGGCCTCGAAACCGGCCGCGATGCCGCCGTTCTGAGGTCTCGATTCCAAGCATTCAACCGCGAGGTGAACTCAGCAATGAT
>JBBSJE010000141.1:0-16338 GCA_038257535.1 Polyangia bacterium | reverse complement strand
ATCGCTGCTGCCCCCGCAGGCTTCGATAGGCGCGGCTCCGGGCGCGACGATCTGCATCGAGTCCGGCATGTCCACCTGACACTTGGTGCCCACGCCAGGATCTGTGTCCAGGCTGCCGGGCGGGCAGGGCGAACATGCATAAAGCGGTGAACGATCCGTGCAGCGGGTTTTGGGGTCGCACATGTGAACCCCAGTCGCACATTCATCAACGTTCGCACAGCTGAAGCCATCACCGGCAAATCCCGCATTGCATTGACACACGTCGTCGCCACCTACATTCACGCATGCGGCATTGGCTCCGCAGGCCGTGGCGCAGCCGAGGGCGCCAGGGGCATCGTTTGTAGATGCGTCGGTTCCCGCGTCGCCTGTGGCGCTGGTTTTGATTTCGCCACAAGCGCTGAAAAAGATCGCAAGACTGAGGAAAATACGCAGAGCTAAAGCGTTAGACATCGTGTTTCGGGTTTCCAAAAGGCCAAGGTCGTTGTGCGGGTTAAGGCCACAAAACCATATCATCGACCGTGGTGTTTCCGAAACATAGAAGGTGGGGGGGGGTGCGCTAAGCAAAGACGGACGTTAAGCCAAGGCCGCCCCGAAGAAGCGGCCTTGGCCACTCAAAGCGGCTAGCCGCCCGCGTGTTGTTTGTTCATCTTGCCACCCACGCTGAGATCAGCCGCACCCAACAACAACGCGCCCAAACCTGCATCCAGCGCCGTGGCGGCTAAACCAGGCCTGTTCAACACATTGGGCGCCACCACCGCCAATCGTCCTGCCGCCGATGCGTGGGGTTTGCCCAGCACCGCTTCCACCAACATGGGCATGTGTTGCGCCACCAACAAACGCCCCACGTCTACACCCGGCTGTGATACCTCGGCCGCCAAGGCCATCAGCGCCCGACCTGTGGCTTTGCCGTTCTCCACCACTGGCGCCGCCTGAGCCCGTGCCGAGGCCACCAAGGCGTCACGCGCCGCCTCAGCCGGCCGCACCTTCGACGCCACAAGCTCCACCTTGACCTTTTCGGTGCGAGCGGTTTGCACCGCCACTTCCGCCTCAGCGCGTGCCACGGCCGCCGCCACATCGGCTTGCGCCTCGGCCACAAGCGCGGCCTTTCGAGCGCGCGCTTCCAACACCCGGCGTTGCACCTGTGCCTTCACCAGTTCGGTTTCGGCGGCAATGCGGGTTAGCTCCTTGTCTTCACAGTTCTTGGCCGCACGCAAAGCCGCCAGCGCTTGATTCTCAGCTTCAGCCACCCGTGACCGCATCTGCAGCTCCGCGCTTTGCCGGCGGCCAATGCTGTCAAGGTAGCCGCGATCGTCGGACACGTTCTGGATCTTCATGGTGTCTAGCACCAATCCCAATCGCCGCAGATCACCCTCGGCTTCCTGCTGAAGGCTAAGAGCAAATTTTACTCGATCTTGGTTCAATTCTTCGGGTGTAAGTGTCGCCAAGACCCCCCGCAACGTCCCTTCCAATGTGTCTTTCGCCAATTGCATCATCTCGGCGCGCGGCTTGCGCAAGAAGCGCTCAATGGCGTTGGCCATTACCGTCACGTCGCTGGCGATCTTCACGTTGGCCACACCATCTACGTTCAGCGGAATGCCCCCTTTTGAATAGGCGCCACGCACACGCAGTTCGATGATCATGTTGGTGAGATCCAACCTGAACACCTTTTCAAGCAACGGCACCCGAATCACGCGTCCGCCCTGCACCACGCGGTAGCCCATCACGCGCGTGCCCACGTGGCGGCGGCTGCCCGCCACCACCATAGCTTCGTTCGGCTGACAAAGCTGCACCAAGGATCGGATCGTCAACACGCCCGCCACCGCGGCCACGGACAGTACACCCAGAGACACCAAAACAATCGTTGCCAATTCCATGTTCTTCGCTTCCTTTCTCGAGATCAAACAAAATTGATTGCGCTACGAGGCCACGCGATCCGATGCGATCGCCGGCATCGTGTGTGCCACAAGCGGGTCCGCCGTGGGCTCGCCTCGCAACACCCCCGCGACGTCCACCCCTAAAGTTGTGCGTAGCTCTTCAAGCAAGCTGGCCACCGCACGGGCGTGTGCGCGCCCCACCAAGGCCAAACTTTCTCCATCGCCGCTGTCGATGATGGTTGTGTCGGGAAGTTGGGTGGCGGCCGCCGCCCGTGATTTTACCTGTGCCAAGATGTTTGTGAGGTGTTGCGCCACCGCCACCTTCGCCGCATGCACCCCGCACGCCTGCCAAGCCTTCGAGACCTCGGACATCGCTGCGGCCGCCGCACGGCCTTGTTCTGCTGTGGCCGCCGCGTGCCCCTCGGCGCTTAAGGTTTGCACCTGCCGGTCCACGTCGGCTGGAATGCTCACATCGGCCAGTAAGCGCAGGCGTTCCAGCTCACCCCGCAAAGTCCACAGGTGCGTCTCGGCTTCGGCGCGCGCCGCCAAGGCCGCTTGTTGGGCACGCTCTTCCTCAGCGCGTGCCTCAGCCTCTCTCTCAGCGCGTTCCTGTCGCAGTTGGGCGCGCTTCTGTTCGATCACGGCTTCGGCCTGTTGCACCGCCACGGCCGCCCGCGCGGTGCTTTGCGCTTCGGCTTCCTCCGCCGCGCGCTGTGCATCCGATTCTGCCTCCTCTGCGGCCCGTACGATCTCGGCGATTCGGGTGCGGCCGATGCTTGCCAAATAGTTGCGCTCATCGGACACCGCTTGAATCTTCAGAAGATCCAGCGCAATGCCAAGCTTGGCGAGATCGGTGCTGGCTTCGTCTGACAGCTGCTCTGCGAACTTCAAACGATCTTCATTCACTTCCTCCGGCGTTAAGCTAGCCAGAACGCCTCGAAGGTGACCTTCAAGGGTTTCTTTGGCCACGCGCCCAATCTCTTCAGGCGTGCGCCCCAAAAAGCGCTCGATTGCATTTGGCAGGAGCAGCGGATCTGTGCTGATTTTTACGTTCGCAAAAGCTTGCACGGCCAGCGGAATTCCCCCTTGCGAGTACGCACCATTGACCATCATCGAGACCGCAACGGACGAAACGTCCAAACGGTCTACGCGCTCTACGATGGGGATGCGTACGGCGCGTCCCGCGGTCACCACTCGAAATCCCACCAGGCTCCCGTCGCTCGCGCGATGCGATCGGCCCGAGAACACCAGCACCTCGTTGGGCTCACATACATACAGCAATTGTCGAAGCGCCGCGATCACACCTGCCAAGCCAAATGCCAGAGCCAGCGGCACCAGCAACCACATCCATTGCACATTTGTTGTTTGCATTTTCGTTTCTCCTTGTTTCGTGTTGTTTTGTCGTCAGCTTCAAATCACGCGATGGGCAACCTGCGTCTCACTTGTTGTCACCGCCACCGTGCCGTCCGTCAGCACGCGCCACACCACAACGCCCTCGCCGGCCGCAAGCGCACGTGGGTCTTCGGTGATCGCGGGGCGATCCACATCGCGCCTGGCGACGCGAATCCGCACCCGCCCTGCTTCGCCCCAAGCTTTTAGAGGCAACAGCACGACACCTTGTGCGCCAATGAAATCGTCTTCGCTGTAGCTGCCGGTTGCGCTCTTGCGCCCCAACGAAGTGACCCCCGCGCACACGCCCGCGCCGCTCAAGAAACCCACAACCGTGGCGGCCACCGCCGCGCCCGCCGTGGAGACGCCCACACTCGTCAACACGGCGCCAGCCAGCCCGCCAAAGGTTGTGGCGAAAGTCCAAAACCTGAGCGAATGGAAAGGCAACCACGCCAACCCGCCTTCGGCGCCGTCGTCGTGTTGGGGGCCGGCTTCCGCGTCTTCGAGCTGCGCGTCCCCAGCGGGACCCAGCAGAGGAATCAGCAGCAACACAGCGCCAGCTATCAAGAGACCTAAGTAGAACGTGAGCATGTTTCAATAACCTCCGCCGCAGCTCTTTGCGAGGGCCATGCCAGCGACGTCATCGTTCGTAAGCTATTGAATTTATTGACCGACAGAGTTGTAGCTAAGGAAAATACCTATGTGAAACTCGCTGATGCGGTAAAATACACCATGTCAACGACCGAGAATTCTCTCGCCGCCTTGCTGGGCAACCCCTTCGCCACCAAGGCTTGGCCTGCGGCGTGGGCGGCGTTCGATTTGGGGCAGGCGCGCGGCAACCTGAAAAGTCTCTTGGCTCAGGACCGCGTCTTAGAAGCCGAAGCCTCCTTGCTGGCTGCCGCCACCGCGCGCGCTTGCCTAGAGCATCCGCGGCCGCTTGACGCCGCCCTCATCGACGCCCGCGGGTTGATTAAGTTGCCTCAGACGGCGGGCGCTTACCTGCGCATCGCAAGCGCCGCTGGTCGTTGCTTTCGTGCGTTAAACGCATTGGCAGGGCAATCGGCCGCGATGCAGAGGGTGCGACAGCGCGCCTTTGCTGCATGCTTTGGCCAGTCGCTGACGCATGCGCTGGCGTTGTCGCAGGTGATTCACGATCACGATGTGCTCGTGCTGGGTGAAACCGGCACCGGCAAAGAAGCTGTGGCACGAGCGCTATGCGAAGGAGCCTTGGGGGATGACAAAGGCCATCGGGCGCCAACCGGCGCCATCAATGCGGCGTCGTTGCCAGAATCGCTGTTGGCCAGCGAGCTCTTCGGTCACGTGCGCGGAGCCTTCACCGGCGCCACTCATGATCGACCCGGTCGCTTGCGGGCGGCTCAGGGCGGCAGCTTCTTTCTGGATGAGGTGGGTGACCTGCCCGAAACGACGCAGGTGAATTTGTTGCGCGTGATCGAAACGGATGAAGTTTCCCCGTTGGGCTCCGAACAGACCTACCCTGTGAAGCTGCGCTATATAGCCGCCACGCATAAGAACTTGCTGCAAATGGTTGAAAATGGGCGCTTTCGTCAGGACTTGTACGAACGTTTGGCGGGGCTTGTGATCCACCTGCCACCGTTGCGCGAACGCCCAGAGGACATTCCGGAAATTGGCGAGGCGTTCATGAGCCGCTACGTGCCGAAAGAGGCGCCCGCGCGGCAGGCCGCTCACGCTTATCTTCAACGCGTTTGTCGTGAAGAGCGCGCCTGGGTAGGAAACGTTCGAGAGCTGCAAAATCAGCTGCGTAGCGTGCTTCTGGGGCTGCCCGCTGAAGCCGGAGGCCTTCAAGCGACGGCTGTGCGTGCAAACAGCGCCATGCCTATCGCCATTGCGGAAGCGCGCGCGAGCATGGACGAGTTGCAGTTCTGGTACGCCCAACGCGTGGTCGACGCTCACGCCGGCAACTTGGCACAGGCGTCGCGGGTGCTGCAAATCGATCGCAGCACGCTTGCACGTCGCTTGCGACATCTGCCTCGACAAACACCTCCACAATGACCGAACGGCAGCGAATGGCTTTATGGCGCCGCCAGCGCGCGATGAATCGACGCCGCCATTTCATCAATCGTGCCAGGCTTATTCAGCAACTCCTTTACCCCAAGCTCTTGCGCTCGGGTCTTCATGGTTTCAGTGAAGAACCCGGAGGTCAAAATGATGGGCACGCCAGGACGGATAGCCAACACAGCCGCCGCCAGCTCAAGCCCTGACGCTTCTGGCATGTTCATGTCGCTGATCACAAGATCGAAGTCGTGGGGGCGGGCCGCGAAGGCATCGATCGCCGCCTGGGCATTGGAAAGGCCTTCGGCGCGATAATTGAGGTAGGAAAGGATGTTTGTGCCTACGGCCACCAAGGCTTCTTCATCATCCACGAACAGAATGCGTTGACCCTCGCCCTTCAAGACACCGGGCGGCTGGCTGGGCCAGCGGTCTGGCTGGGCTTGCACCGCTGGAAGCCAAACCTGCACAGTGGTGCCTTTGCCCACTTGGCTGCTCACCTCAACTTCGCCTCCGTGAGCGACCACGATTCCATGCACCACTGACAATCCCAGCCCCGTGCCTTGATCCGTGCGCTTGGTGGTGAAAAAAGGATCAAACACGCGCGGCAAGTCGGCGGGCGCAATGCCGGTTCCATTGTCCACCACCCGAATCGATACATAACGCCCAGGCGCCAATTGACCACTTGGCGACGGCACTGCGAATTCAACGTTGCCCAAATGCACTTCAACACGGCCTGCGCCTTTCGCCTCTCGAATGGCGTGCCAAGCGTTGGTCACCAGATTCAAGATCACTTGATGTATCTGTGAGGGATCGGCCATCACCGCAGAAGCATCGGGCTCACACTTGGTGATAAGTTCGATGTTGGGCGGAATGGTGGCGCGCAACAACGCCACCGCCTCGTCCACCACCGGGGCAAGCTTTGTGGTTTGCCGTTCGGAAGGGCGTCGCCTACTAAACGAGAGGATCTGGGCCACCAGGCGTTTGGCGCGATTGACGGCTTTTCCAATCTCTTGCAGGCTCACTTTGGTCTTCAAGTCGGGGTTGCCCATTTCAATCAGCGAAGCGTTGCCACCGATCGCCGCGAGCAGATTGTTAAAGTCGTGCGCGATGCCCCCCGCCAACTGACCGATGGCCTCCATTTTCTGCGCTTGTCGCAGCTGTTCTTCCAACCGGTTTTGTGCGGTGATGTCACGCATCACCAGCAAAGTGTATTTGGGATCGTCGCCGTAGGTTGCGGCCCTAATCTCTAGAAGTTGTGCCCCCTTGGGGCCGTCTCGTCTGATGGTGATGGCCTCGCCAGGGCTGCGATCGGTTTTGAACAGTAAGGCCTCGATCGCTTGGCGTGCATTGGCATCGGCCCACTCAAGCGCCGGCTGATCGATGAGCGCGCCTTCGCTGACGTTGCCAAGCAACGCTACAAACGCAGGGTTCACCAGGACTATGCGATTGTTCATGGCCACGCACAGGCCATCCACCGAATGCTCAATGATCGCCCGCAAACGTTCTTGATTAGCTCTTAAGGCAAGCTCGGCGGCCTTGCGATGGGTGATGTCCTCGGCAACCCCCACCACATGAATCACTGACCCCTGCTCATCGGTCACGGGGAACGCGCGGTCGTGGATCCACCTTTGTTCGCCGTTGTGGCGGACGATGGGGTACTCCTCGTCGTACCCACCGCGCGTCTGCAAGGCAAGCGAGGCTTCCTGCACCCTTTGGCGTTCCGGCGCCTCGATCGATTCGATCCATGAATGGGGATTGTCGTAAAGTGACTGTGGGGTTCGCCCCCATATTTGTGCATAGGCAGGGCTTACATATAGGATCACGGATTTCGTAACATCGCTAATCCAGAACACCTCTTGAATGTGTTCGGCCAAGGCGCGAAATCGCGATTCACTTTCACGCAACGACGCTTCAGTTCTTTCCTTTTCCTGAATCTCTAGCTGCAATCGCTGAGAAAATGCGGTCCGCTGATCGTGCTGCGATACAAGGGTTCCCAGCAGTGCACAGCCCAAAGGATAGGCAATCAATACAGGCAGAACAGAGAGTAGGAAAGCTTCTAGCGCGACGGGTAGCGGCAGCGCGAACGTCCACAGCAGCGATTGCACAGCCACCAGCAGGCCGAACGTCAATCGCGGCCAGCCTCCCCATTCGCGGCTTTTTACGTGGACGCGCCGATAGTACACAACGCCCAAAATCGCGCCGCCCACGATCGCGCCCACCCCCGCCCAGCTACCGATGCCGCCAATGTGAAGGCGGTAGATGACAGGAAACATGGCCGCCACCGCCGCGGTCCAAGGACCTCCCAGGGAAGCCGCCACCGCCACCACAACCACGCGGCCATCAACGGCCACACCGGAAAGAATGTGAACGGGAAACAACATGCCCAGCAGGGCCACCGCGCCGAAGAATAGCCCCAAGCATAAACCGCGGCTGCGCGGATCCGTCTTGGCCAACCGCGGGGCCAACAATCCGTAGAGCAAACCTGCGCTGAGCAAGAGGGCAATGTTTCCAGCCAGCTCTTTTAAGATCCGTTCGATGACAGTCTCCTAAGCCGCGGCAGTTAATAGCGAACGAACGAAGGAAATGAAGTGAAGGCCATTGCCAACCGTTTGTGATCCTAAAGCGTCGCGACGGATCCAATATATCCATTCGCTGACCAAAGCGATTTTCGGATCAAATGCATAAGCTACACCTGGATGAAGAAACGTTTCAGACGCTCCAATTTCGGTGTAGTGCGCTACGCTTGAAGCGGCCCGCAAGGTCAGATCGCGCCAATTGAACTCGAGATTGGCCAAGGCATAGTGTACACGGTTGGATGCAAAGTTTGCGGCGATGGGAAGCGCGCCCGCGGTATCGGTTTGGGCCGAGACACTGCGGCCCCATTGCGACGTGTATTCGCCTAGCAGGCGTAGCCAGGTGCTTACTCTCACAGTGGCGTCAACGGCCAAGCGGTTGACCATCGAGTCTTCAACCTCGAAAAAATCAGCGCGATATCGCTGGCCAGAAACCCCGAGCGATGCGAACACAGTCTGCAGGGGCGAAAATTGTGCATCCATGCGCGCCACAACCGCGTCTCTGCGGCGGGCTCCCGGTATGGAAATGGTGTCGCGCCCTAACAAGGAGCCATTGGTGGCGCCATCCACGACGAAGTATTGCATCGCCCAGGCAAAGGCACCGTGCGCGTCGCCACCCGGTGCCGAAGTGCCTTCTACCGACACGCCATTGTCCGTGGACAGCTTCAGGCCGTCGAAGAACTGCAGATTGGCAAACGTGCCGTCCCAAAAAAGGCCCAGGCGGCTATAGAGCTTGCCCACTTTGATGCGAACCGTGTCAGTGACCGATGCGTAGGCATAGGCTTCTTGCAGCCACACATTGCTGGCGAAATATTCTCGCAGTTTCGTATCACGAAACCGCGGCTCAAGGCGGAAACCAAACTGCCCCCGCGAAGCATCGAACACAACGTAGGCGAAAAATACTTCAAGCCTGCTTGTGGCTCTATCTAAAGGGTGCGCGTACCAAATGTAAGCGCCGGGATTGATCTTCAGGACGGTCTCGCTGGTGGTGTCAGGCACAACCGTGGGTAACGCCCATGCCGCCTGTTGCCCGAACGTCGTGAAGGACAAACAGACGCTTGCCACCGCGACTTGAAAACCCCTTTGCTGTTGCCTCGACAATCGCCGACGAAGGCACTTTTGCCTGGGCGATTGCAGGCACGTCCTGCGTGTGGCCGTCATAATTCCCCCCAACGCTCCCGAATCCCAGCCCGCCAAGCTACACCTGAGCGCCGCTTTCGCCAAGCCTCACGATGCGAAGTGGCTTGTGGGCTCCCCTCAGGGTGCTGTCCGGAACCTTCGCGCTGGCGCTGGCCCGCAGCTTCATTCAACCTACCGTCCACCGTGGCACGTTCCCGAACAAAGCTCCCTCCCGAACAGCGGGCCCGCAACCCTGGACTGTCGCTTCGGCGCATGCTCAGTTTGGCAAAACCTGAATGGAAACGCCTGAGTACAGGAACATTCTTTCTGATTGTGGGCAGCGCCGCTTCGCTGGTGTTTCCTCAAGGGGTGCGGCTTGTCATTGACCAGGCGCTTACGGGCGGCGACCCTTCCGCTTTGGACCGCGCGGCCGCCTTGATGGCCGTGGTGGCCTTCGTTTTCGGCTTGTCGATCGCCTGCCGTTATGTGCTTTTCACGGTGGCCGGCGAGCGAGTGGTGATGCGGTTGCGGGAGCGGCTTTACGCCAACATCTTGGATCAGGAGGTTGTGTTCTTTGACACCCGCCGGACCGGGGAGCTCACGAGCCGTTTGGCTTCTGACACCTCGGTTTTGCAAAACGCCGTGAGCGTGAACATCTCCATGGCTTTGCGAAGTGGCGCTCAAGCGGCGGGGGGCATCGTGCTGCTGGTTTATACTTCGCCAGTTTTGGCCGGCATCATGTTGTCCGTGGTGCCTGCGGTGGCGATGGGGGCTGTGATTTATGGTCGCCGCGTGCGTCGCTTGGCCCGCGACGTTCAGGATGCCTTAGCGGGCGCCGGTGAAATCGCAGAGGAAAGCATCGCGGGGTTGCGTACGGTGCGGGCCTTCGCCGCAGAGCCCGCTGAGGTGAAACGCTACACGAACGCCATTGAACATGCGTTTCAATTTGCGCGCCGTCGGATTTTTGCGGGCGGCACGTTCATGGCCGTGGCTTCCTTTGCAGCTTACGCGTCGGCGGTGCTGGTGTTTTGGTACGGCGGCCGATTGGTAGCGCGCCAGGACATGTCGATTGGCGCTTTGACCTCGTTTTTGATGTACACCCTGATCGTGGCTTTCGCGTTGGGCGGCTTGGCCGACTTATGGGCTGATTTCATGCGCGCGGCGGGCGCGGCCGAACGCGTGTTCGAGTTGACCGATCGTGTGCCGGCGATGGCCGCCACAGGGGGGCAAAAGCCCGCGGTAACGCACGGAAAGGTCGAGCTGCGGGACGTAAGCTTTGCTTATCCCACGCGTGCAGATGTGCCCGTGCTTGATCACTTCCATTTGCTGTTGTCGCCGGGTGAGATTGTTGCGGTGGTGGGCCCTTCCGGAGCGGGCAAGTCAACGGTGGCGTCGCTTATCACCCGGTTTTACGATCCGGCAGCCGGCGCGGTGCTCTTTGATGACGAAGACGTTCGCAACCTGGATGCACGTTGGTTGCGCCAACACATTGGCGTGGTGGCGCAAGAGCCAGTTTTGTTTTCCACCAGCGTCGCCAACAACATTCGCTACGGTCAGCCCGAAGCCAGCGACGCCCAGGTTGAAGCGGCCGCGCGGGCAGCCAATGCGCACGACTTCATTTCGCGGTTCCCGCAAGCTTATGCGACAGCCGTGGGGGAACGCGGCGTGCAGCTCTCCGGGGGGCAAAAACAACGCGTGGCCATTGCCCGCGCGGTTCTCAAAGACCCCAAGGTTCTGATCTTGGACGAGGCGACCAGCGCCCTCGATGCTGAAAGCGAGCACCTTGTGCAAGAGGCGCTTGAGCGTTTGATGCAAGGCCGCACCACGCTGATCATCGCGCATCGCCTATCCACCGTGATGCGCGCGGACCGGGTGGTGGTGCTTGATCAGGGGCACGTGGTGCAAAGTGGGCCACACGGGCAGCTGGTTAAGGAAGAGGGAATTTACCGTCGCTTGGTAGAGCGCCAGTTCTCTCTGCAAGCGTCCTAAGGTAATGTGGCCGGTGTAAATCATGGCGGACTTCAATACAGACGTGGTGGACGAGCAGGCGTTGTTGGCGGCCATGGGCAACGATTGGGACACCGTCCGCGCGATCGTGCGAACCTACAAGCGGGCGCTCGTGAGCTACCGCACAGATTTGCAGCGTGTGATCGGCGAGGGTGATGCCGCTTTGGTGCGTGAGATTGCCCATAAGTTGAAGGGCGCCCTTGCCAACTTGCGTGCCCCCAAGGCGCGGGCAGCCGCCGAGGCTCTGGAGGCCGCTGCAAAAACGGGCCAAAGTGATCGATTCGCTGAACTTTCGCAGAATCTGCTTTCTCACATGGCTGCGGTGGAGAGCTTCTTTGAAGCGCCGCGGTTCCGGGAGCCGCAGCTTTAGGCGTCCTGCGCAATCCGAAACAAGGAAAGCCGTCAAATTGGCGTAAAGCCTCTCGCGGCCATTTGACGAGGGCGTTTGTCGCTCGCACAGTGTGGAACATGTCTCGCACGCGCTTTGATCTTTGCCTGTTGTTGTTACGACTGAGTTTTGGCTTGCAGATGGCGTTTTTACACGGCCTTGGCAAAACGCAGTCGCTTCTCAACGGCGCCACGAGCTTCGCCGATCCTTTGGGCATCGGCTGGCGCAACAGCATGATCGGAACCGTTTTGGGCGAGTTCGTATGCGGTTTGATGTTTGCTGCCGGGCTGGGCGGGCGCATCGCCGCGGTGGGCATGGGCTTCACGATGGCGGTTGCCGCTTTCGTGGTGCACGGAGGATCCGCCTGGGCCAAGAAAGAGTTGGCAATTTTGTACCTCGCGGCGTCGGCTATCGTGCTGATCGCTGGGTCGGGCCGATGGTCGTTGGACCATTTGCTCTGGCCCCGGCTGCGGTCTGTGTTTGGGCGCAAGGCCGTCGCGCATCGTCGCGCTGAAGCCTAAGTTTTTTCACACTGCCACCGCCGATCGGCACCGGTTATGCTTGTGAAGCCAAGCCATGCCGTTCGTTGACGATCCTCCCGCTTCGACAGCCTCCCGCCAACCCCCTGCCCGTCATGCAAAAGCTTTGGCCCGGGTTGAACGGGTTGCCCACTGGATGGATCGAAGGTATCTCGATCCCGTCATCGGTTTTTTTCTACCTGGGGTCGGCGACGCTCTGGGGGCCGTGATTGGGCTTTATGGCGTGTACTTGGCGCGGAAGCTGGGTTACCCCAAAGTGATCTTGGCCCGCATGATGATCAACCTGGGCTTGGACAGCTTGGTGGGCGCCGTTCCGATTTTGGGGGCGGTGTTCGACGTGTTTCACAAAGCCCATCTTCGCAATCTCAAGCTCCTGCAGCAGCGCCCTGAGCGCAGCTCACACAAAAGCGATTGGCTGGTCGTTGTTGGGGCCGTGGTCTTGTTTGTCGTTGGTCTAACGCTTCCCATTGTATTGGTTGGGATGCTCATTAAGGCCGCGTTCTGAGGGCGCCCCCCCGCTTTCAATCGAGAGGCCCTTCGTAACGCTGGGAGACGTTCGTAACGAAGCGTGCGGAAGGTGCGCGAAAAACGCGCTTGGCCCACAGGCGGCAATGTGTGGCGTGAGGGTTGCAACTGTTACGTCCGAAACGAGGACGTGGAACATGAAAATTGCCCAGGTTGCCCCGCTTTTTGAAAGCGTGCCCCCCAAACTTTACGGCGGCACCGAACGTGCGGTTGCCTATTTGACAGAAGAGCTTGTCGCGCAAGGCCACGATGTCACGCTGTTCGCCAGCGGGGACTCTTGCACGAGTGCGCGGCTTATTCCGGGAACCCCCACCGCCTTGCGGTTGGCCGAATGTAAGGACTCCCTGCCGCATCACATCTGTATGATTGAAGATGTGTTTCGCCGTTCGCATGAGTTCGATGTGATTCACTACCACATCGACCATGTGCATCTCCCCATCGCCGCTCGGCAAGGCATTCCCTACCTCACAACGCTTCATGGCCGACTGGACTCTCCCGACCTGGTGCCGTTGTTTCAAACGTTTTATGACGCTCCCATGGTGTCCATCTCGGATTCGCAGCGCCAGCCTTTGTCCGCTGCCAATTGGACCGGCACCGTTTATCACGGACTGCCGCGGCAGCTGTTGCATTGTCATCCTGATCCCGGCAGTTATCTGGCCTTCGTAGGAAGGTTCTCGCGTGACAAAGGTCCCGATCGCGCCATTGAGATTGCCCGGCGCAGCGGCCTTCCCATCAAGATCGCGGCCAAGGTCGACCCCAACGAGGTTTCTTATTACCACAACGATGTGGAACCTCTGTTCGAGGATCCAATGGTTGAGTTTGTGGGCGAGATCAATGAGCGGCAAAAGGACGAATTTTTAGGCGGCGCGCTGGCTTTGCTGTTCCCCATCGAGTGGCCCGAGCCATTTGGCTTGGCCATGATCGAGGCCATGGCTTGTGGCACGCCCGTGATCGCCTTTGGCCACGGCTCCGTTCCCGAAATTATGAAAGACGGCGTAAGCGGCTTTGTGGTTTCGAATGTTGACGAGGCGGTGGCAGCGGTGGCGAAGATCCCCAAATTGTCGCGGCGGGGTTGTCGGCAATATTTTGAGTCGCGATTCACGGCCGACCGGATGGCGCATGACTATGTCGAAATCTACCGTGCGTTGATCGAAAATAACGCGGGGGGCAGCGTGCGCAAATCGGCGCTGTCGGCGGTTTAGGCACCCAATATGTACAGAAGCACGAGGTGTTGGTGATGGAAGATGATGTTGTACGAATTCAGGATGAATTCTACATTCGAGCCACTTCGTCGCGCGCAGACGACCGCACGCGGGTTCTAAAGCATGGCGATCTTTTCGCCGTGTTTGACCGCTTCGGAGATGTTCAGCCTGTGGGCTCTGGCGAGCAGGGGCTGTATTTTCAGGGCACGCGTTTTTTGTCACGCATGGAGCTTCGAATTGGCGGACGCCGTCCGTTTCCCTTGAGCTCGAACGTCCGCGAAGACAACGATGTGCTTACCGTCGATCTAACCAATCCCGACCTGGTGATCGATGGCGTTGTGAGGACCGCGCGCGGCGCTTTGCATGTGCAAAGGACCAAATTCTTGTGGGCAGGCGTTTGCTACGAACGCATCACCATCACAAATTATGATTCGGCTTTGATCGAAACCGAGCTCAGCCTGAGATTCGACGGCGACTTCGCCGATATATTCGAGGTTCGTGGCAACAAGCGACCCGCGCGCGGCAAGAAACTTGATTCAAGCACCACTGGCAATTCGGTTTCGCTTCGTTACGAGGGGCTCGATGACGTGCAAAGAACGTTGATTGCAAGCTTTGAGCCTGCGCCCGAGCTGTTCGACAACCAGATGGCGCGATACCCAATCGCTTTGCAGCCCGGGGCAACGATGAATGTCGATCTTCGCCTGTCGTGCATGATCGACGCTGCGAAACCCAAGCTGCAATCGATCGATGCCGCGTTGGTAAGCAACCGAGAGGATCTCAACGCCCTGCGGGCGAGGCACTGCGCGGTGTCCACCGACAATGAGCATTTCGACCGCTGGCTGCTGCGTTCGGAATCTGATCTGCACATGCTGGTGTCGCAGACGCCACACGGGCCGTATCCCTACGCGGGCGTTCCCTGGTTTAGCACCGTGTTCGGACGCGACGGTTTGATCACCGCGTTTCAAACGTTGTGGGTCAATCCCGACTTGGCGCGTACGGTCTTGCGGCTATTGGCCGCTGATCAAGCTACGCAAGACGATTCCACCCGCGACGCCCAGCCCGGCAAGATTTTGCACGAAAAACGCGATGGTGAAATGTGCGCTTTGCGGGAGGTGCCGTTCGGGCTGTATTACGGCAGCGTAGATTCAACGCCGCTGTTTGTGGCGCTGGCGGGCGCCCACGCAGAGCACACGGGCGATTTGGCCTTGGCGCGGGAGTTGTGGCCACACGTTGTCAAGGCGCTCGCCTGGATAGAAACCTATGGAGACGCGGACGGCGACGGCTTTGTTGAGTACGCACGCAAGACCCACGGGGGGCTTGATCAGCAAGGCTGGAAAGACTCACCCGATTCCGTGTTTTATGAAGATGGCCGATTGGCCGAGCCACCCATCGCGCTGTGTGAAGTGCAAGCGTACGTTTACTGCGCCTATGAGGCAGCGGCCTGGCTTGCGACGGCCTTGGGTGAGCCCGGCTTGGCACAGGGCTGGTCGGCCAAAGCTCAGCGCTTGAAACAGCGTTTTGACGAAGCATTTTGGGACGAGAAACTTCAAACCTACGTGCTGGCTCTGGATGGTCACAAGCGACCGTGTAGGGTGGTGTCCTCGAACGCAGGGCATGTGCTGTGGGGCGGGATTGCGCGCCCCGAGCGCGTGAACGCGTTGTCAGCCACGTTGTTTGGCAAATCGATGTTTTCCGGCTGGGGCATTCGAACATTGGCGGCCGGAGAGCGCCGCTACAATCCCATGAGCTACCACAATGGTTCCATCTGGCCTCACGACAACGCGATGATCGCGGCTGGGTTGGGGCGGTACGGCCACCGCAAGCAGGCACTGGCCGTCCTTAACGGTATGTTCGAGGCCAGCGTGTTCTTGGATTTAAGGCGGCTGCCCGAGTTGTTTTGCGGTTTTGATCAAAGGCATGGCGAAGGGCCTACTCTGTATCCCGTGGCGTGCGCACCTCAGGCTTGGGCCGCCGGCTCCGTGTATATGCTGCTGCAGGCCTGCCTGGGTTTCACGGTTCATGGTGACACGGTTGTGTTCAAGCGACCCGTCTTGCCCGCCTACCTCAATCACCTTAAGATTGAACGGCTACAGGTGGGCGCGAAAGGTTCAGTGAACTTGCTGCTCACGCGGCATCCCCACGACGTGGGTGTGACCGTGATGTCGCGACAAGGCGATGTGAAAGTCTTGGTCGAAAGTTAAAGCGCGGCTGGCGGCGCAAGGTCCTCAACACCATCTGCTGGGGGCACTGACGGGGCGGCCGTGGGTGCTGAGGGCTCTGCAGCGGGCGCTGGTGGCTCTGCAGCGGGCGCTGATGGATCGGCAGCGGGCGCTGATGGATCGGCAGCGGGCGCTGATGGATCTGACGGAGGCGCCGATGGCTCTGCGTCGCCTAGACCGTCAATGGGCTGGTCGTCGGTGTCTTCACCTACCATCGCGGTTTCCACGGCATCTTCTTCCTCAAGCATGGCATCGATGGTCGCCGCTTCCAGCGGTTCGACATCTTCGTACGTCTGGGGTTCTGGACCTAACGAGCCTAAGCCCCCATGCAGCGTGGGCGCCTGTTCTTGCAGAGCTGCTTCTAGCCAATTTTCAAACGCGACATTCATGCGGTGGTCCACCACGTGCGCCACCCCTTCGAACACCTCCATCGTTGCGTCCCAGCCCAGCGTCTGAAACACGCGCACAACGT
>JBBSJE010000140.1:0-16500 GCA_038257535.1 Polyangia bacterium | reverse complement strand
CACGGGCACCAGCACCACCATGAGGTAAAGGCCGCCCCAGAACACCCCCGCGAGCGTTCGATTCACGCCCGCTCCAACCTGTCCAAAGCCTCCTGGGGTCCCTCCGACCCCGCTGGATACTCGTGCAACGGAACCTCACCAGCTTTCCAGGCGCGCAGAAATGGTTCCACCACTCTCCAGCTTTCCTCGGCTTCTTCGCCTCCCACCGCCGTAACGTTCACGCCGCGCAAAACTCCATCAAGAACGCGGGCGTAAGGAGACAATGGATGCGCGGGAAGATCCCCTTGAAGTTGTGATTCGCACATGGGCCGTTTGACGTCATCGGCGATGGTGTTGAGGTGCAACGCGAGTCCGTCTGGATTCAACTGAATCTGCAGTTCGTTGCTGGAGGTGCATTCAAACAAATCGGCACCGCTGGCAGGTTTCAAGACCAATGAAACGACTTGTCGATTGTTCTTCAAAGCTTTCCCACTACGCAGAAAGAACGGCACGTTTTTCCAACGTGGGTTGTCTATGCGCAGCTCGATTTGAGCGAACGTTTCGGTGGCGCGCTTGGGATCAACGCCTTCTTCATCACGATAGGCAGGCACCGACTTGCCGTCAATTTCTCCTTCACCGTAGCGGCCCCGCACACACCTTTGTGCTGCTTCATCGTCTGTCCACTTTACGATGGAACGGAACAACTCCAACTTGTTGTGCTGCAGGCATTTGGCGTTGAGCCGATCAGGCTTCTCCATGGCCACGAAAGAAAGCACCTGAAGAAGGTGATTCTGCAACATGTCTTTGAGCGCCCCCGTGCCGTCGAAATAGCTCGCACGCCCTTCCAGTGCCAGGGTTTCGTCCCAAACGATCTCTACCCGCTTGACGTGCTCATGGCTAAACAAGTGCTCCAGCGCCCGATTCGCAAAACGCACCGCCAGAATGTTGCGCACCGTCCGCAGGCCCAAGAAGTGATCAATGCGAAACACATTGTCTTCGTCAAAATTGGTGCGCAGAAGTTCATTGAGTTGCCTTGCAGATTCGAGATCTTCACCAAAAGGCTTCTCAAGCACCAAGCGAAGCCCGTCGTTCCCTTCACACTTGGCAATGGTGGCCACCGCTTGATGAGCCACCTTGGGCGGCAAGGCGAAATAGAGAACTTGCGGTCCCTTCACCTGGTTGAGGACAGAAGCCACGCTGGCTTTGTCTTTCAGATCAACCTGCGCGTAGTGCAACCGGCTCAAAACGAAGTCGATGGCCTCTCGCTCGGCGCTCTGATCGCTCTCGGCCAGCGACTCGGCGATGATCTTTCGAATATCTTCATCGCTGTAGCTTTCGCGCGCGCACCCTACGATGGCCAAGTCTTCAGGAAACATCGAACGCGCCCGCAGCTCAACCAACGCGGGAGCCAAATAGCGCTTCATAAGGTCACCGGTGGAACCAAAAACCACCAAAGCCCGACTCACATCCCCCCTTTTTTCCATACAAGGTGAAGAGTCTGGAAATCGAAGTGGTCTATGTCAATGCCTACAAAAAATGCTTCTTCGCGGGCAGGGTTAGTGGCGAAATGGGAACATTCCGTTTCGTTTTCGCGCCGGGTGTCGCTCCCTGTACCAGAATCAGACAACGGTCCCCGGATTTCACGCGGTAGGAATGTCGGCATCCAAGTTGCAAAGCCAAGCCTCCGAACCATTTTTCTCGAGGAGACACTTTATGAGCATACTTTGGATGATCGTTGTAGGTGCTATTGTGGGTGCGTTGGCCAAGCTGATCATGCCAGGGCGTGATCCTGGCGGCATTATCGTAACGATTTTGCTGGGCATCGCAGGTTCCTTTGTAGCGTCCTGGGCAGGCCGCGCGATGGGGCTTTACCGCGAGGGCACCGCACCAGGCTTTATTGCGGCCATCTTGGGCGCGATTGCAATCCTGGCGGTGTACCGTCTGGTGGTGGGGCGCCGCTCGGGTCTTCGTCGCGCTTAGGCGTTAATCCTGAAACACAAGGTCTTCCAGCGGCCTTCGTAAGCGAAGGCCCTGGTCGCCTACTTCTACAAGGGCGGCCAACGTCGTTGAACGTTTCTGTGAAAGCAGAAACACCCTTTCGTTCCGCATCTCCAAATGACTCACAAAATACGTGAGCGCATGATCGTAGGGTGAAGCGGCCAAATACGATAGCAGCCGCCGGTAAAGCTTCGGAAAGATGTAAGCCGACTCTTGGAGCGAATCAAGGGACGTGACTTTCAAGCCAGTCGCCGTCAGATCTTTGCTCCACACCCCCTTGCGCTGCTTTCGGGGCGCCTTGACCGCCGCGGCGAAGATCTCCCGAATCTCGGGGTACAAAGAGGAATAGAAGGTTGGATAAACCACCCCATCGGCAAGCAGCTGATGATTCACACTGCGACGAATTTCATCGGAGCCAATAGGAACGGGGCCATCCTTGCGGGTGGGCGTGCCCGCAAACGCGAACCCCACGCAGCGCCCGTACGCATCAGTTGATCGAGCCAGCAAGTATCCGGGTACCCGCGACGGTTTAGAAGAAACGACCAGGCCAGACGCTGACCGATCGACTTTCTCGAAGCCAAGCAGGGAGAGCAGCGAATTGGTGGCGGCATCGCCTAAGTCGCGTGGCTGTCGCGCGCGGGGGTGTCCTTCGACTCCGAAGTGCGTTTCAAGCGCGTCTATACCCTCGAGTCGCACTTGGGCGCCGCCCCGGCGGTTTGACTGGATGGGACGGCCTTTCAACGCGGCCCATCCATTCGCGTCTGCAGGAACGAAGCGCAGCGAATCACCATCCGGAGAGCTGCCCACAATGTCAAAATGCCCAGAAATTTGCGTGAGTTCCGCACGTCCTCGCGCCTGGGCCGCAGATCTGTCAACGCCCCCTGTGACAAAGGCCAAAAGCATGGCGGCGCACAGAAATCTTCGCGTGAGTTTCATATTGAAATGCCTGGGTCACCCCAAGCTACCATCAGCTCGATGGGCTTCCCCAGTTTTGGACTAACGCACACAACCTTGCCGGACTGATCGCGCATTTGTAGCCTCCTTTATTGGGGGAGGTGCGCTATGAGGGTTGAACACGAAGGGCGTTCAAAAGGTGTATGGGCTGCAGGCATTGGCGTTGGGCTGGCTGCGAGTGGGGCCATGGTGCTTTCGAGCATGTTGGTCTCAAGTTGGTGCGGTCTAGAAATGTGGATTCCTCAAAAGCTACATGCGGCGTTGGTCTTAGGACCTGAAGCACTACGCCCGGGCTCGATGGCACCCGTGTGGGGTTTGGGAATTCAGGTGGGGCTTTTGCTGAGCTTGAGCGTTGTGTTTGCCGCGATCTCGCAGCGACCTATGCCCGCGCTTTCGGCAATCGTGGCGGGCACGTTGTATGGCGCAGCGGTTTTCGGAATGGTGGCTTATGTTGTTCTGCCCGTGGTCAGCCCCTTCCTGTTCGTTTACGTCAACGCCAAATGGTTGATGCTTTATTATTTGGTGTTCGGCGCAACGTTGGGATTGATCGTACCGTTACGTTCTTACTTGAGCGTAACGCATCGAATGCCGTTTGGCGAACAGCGTGCATGAGCTTGTTCGCATCGCAAAAAACCATATTGAACTCGCGACCTTCGGGCGCTAATCTTTGGTTGTGAGTGTTTGCGATAAACCTGCCACGCCTACGGTTCTCGTTGTCGAAGATGATGTTGATACACGCGGGCTCCTCACCGATCTCTTAACCGACAATGGCTACTGCGTTTCCGCAGTGGCGAACGGCGCCGAAGCCATCCTGGCTCTGGATGAAGAGGCGCCACCATCGGTAATGTTGATCGATTTGCTGATGCCTGGTGTGGTGGGGCACGAGCTTCTCGAGTTCATTGAATCGGAGGAACGTTTTGCATCGATACCAATCGGCATCGTCTCCGGATCACCCGAGTTGGCGCCGGAGGGCTATCCTCTGTTTCCAAAGCCTTTGAACGTCCCGCCCCTGTTGGAGTTCGTGCGGCAACACTGCGAACGTCATCGGATGGCGCAAGACCAAGCGCGGACCTAACCAGCGTTGCGCAATCCCGCGGCGACGCCCACCAGCGACGCCATCAACGCGGGTTCAAGCGCGTCGCGCTCTGGGGTGCCAGGCTCCGTTGCACGGTAGCGGCGCAGAAGTTCTACCTGAACACGGTTGATGGGATCGATGTAAGGGTTGCGAAGCTCCACCTGGCGCGCGGAGGCAGGGTGGGCCCCCAGCAACGGGCCCTCAAACGTTTCTTCTAGTAAAGCGCGCCCTTGCTCGAAGGTACGTTCAAGCAAAGGAAAAAACTTGTCTGCAAGCGCTGGCTCCACCAGCGTCAGATAGGCGCGGGCGTTCATCAGATCGGCTTTGGCCATGGCTGTTCCAGCGCTGTCGAGCGTGGATGCAAAGAACGGCCAACGGGCGAACATCTCGCGGCGTAGTTGCAAAGGGATGCTGGCCAAGCCTTCAGCAAGGCCGAAGAAGCTGGGGATCGGCAGCCGCACCTGGCTCCACGACATCACCCATGGAATCGCTCGCAGATCTTTGATGTCGCGAACCCGACCCGAGCGATACACAGGGCGACTGGCTATCTTCAACGCGCCAATTTCGCGAATGGGCGTGAACTGCTCGTAAAACTCGAAAAAGCCTGGCATGGCCAGCAGATCACGATATGCCTGCGTCGACAAGCCAGCCATAGCATCAAGCGCTTGCCGCCATTGCGGATCCAACGCAGGCGTATCGCCAGCCTGGTCCCGCGCGGCGGCGCGACCTAGATGGTAGATCAGTTGCTCAAGATGCCGATAGGCCAGGTCGCTTTGGCTGTAGCGGTCGGCCAAGGCCTCGCCCTGCTCGGTGATGCGCAAACGTCGGCCTACGGTGTGTGTGGGCAAGCTGCCAATGGCGCGACCGGCGCTACCCCCGCCCCGCGCCGTTGACGTGCCCCGGCCGTGGAAGAACCATACGGGGACGTCAAATTGCGCGGCCACGGCCGTGATGGCTTCCTGAGCGCAATGCAAAGCCCAATTGGCGGCCAAAAAGCCCGCGTCTTTGTTCGAGTCGGAGTAACCGATCATCAACTCGAAGCCACCCCGTCCGCGAACCTGAGCCAGGAACACCGGGTTTTCCAGCAGCGTCCGCACCACTTGTGGCGCAGCCTGAAGATCGGCCAAGGTCTCAAACAAAGGCACCACATCGAAGGGCGTTGACGCCCCGGGGGTGTAAAGCCCCACTTCACGGGACAACACAAGCACCTCAAGCAGGTCCGAAGGTGTGTGGGTCATGCTTACCACGTAAGCCCCCCGCGCGCGCCAGGCTTTGAGCGCACCCAGGGCAACCTGCAGGGCGCGGGTACGTGGCTCATAGCCCACGGGACACAAGGGACGCGCGCTGGTCAGTTCCTCACAAAGCAGCGACTCGCGCGCCGCGGGCGCAAGCTGGGCGTAGTCGTCGCGCACCCCTGCGGCTTTGAACAGCTCGTCCACCGCCTCGGTTTGAACGCGCGACTCTTCACGCAGATCCAACGCCACGAGGTCCAGACCAAACGCCTGGGCACGTAGTTTCACCGGACGCACGGTTCGACGAGCCGCTTCGCCCAAATGCAACGCATCCAGCGCTTCGCGGGCGCGCGCGAGATCAGCCACGAACTCTTCGTTGTTGGCGTAGGCTGGCCCCGGTTGTTCTCCCAAGATGGATCGCAATCGGTAACGCATCGACATGCCAAAACGACGAAACGGCTCGTGCGTCCATCGTTCAGGCAGCGGCAAATCTGCGGCACGCTCATCAAGAGCGGCGGCCACCTCAGGGGGAATCTTGACCCGCGCGTCCGAAACCGAAAGGTCTTGGATTAGGTTGTCGATTTCGGCAACAAAGCCGCGAACAGCGGTTTCGCGCGCGTAGGCTTGAGCCCAGCTCGTGGTTTCTGGGGTGACGTTGGGGTTGCCATCGCGATCCCCGCCTATCCAAGAACGAAACACAAAGGGTGGCCGCAAGCGTGGGCGCTTTCCGTACTGCTCCTGCACCGCTTGCTCCAATCCATCCACCAATCGAGGCACCACACTCCAGAGCACCGACGGCAAATAGAACAAGCCTCCTTGCACTTCATCTTCCACGCTGGGGCGCAGGTGCCGAAGTTCGGCGGTGCTCCACAGCAGGGACACATGCGCACTGGCCTTCTCTTCGTCATGTGCATCAAGAGCGGCTTGCACTTGCGACAAGTGATGCCGCAGGGTTCGGCGACGCGTTTCGGTGGGGTGGGCTGTAAACGTCAAATGAAGTTGAAGCCCTTCGAGCAGATCCACAACCTGCTCGTACGACATGTTGCGCGCGCGAAGTTCCAACAGCAAGGCGTTGAGCGATTGCTGCCTGGGGGTACCTGGCTGGCTTTGCGCCTCAAGCAACCGATTCACGCGAACCCGTTGCCGCTCCTCCGCCATGTTCACCAGATGCAAATAAGTAGAAAACGCGCGCACCAAGCCTTCCGCTTCGTCAAGCGACAGTTGAGACACCAGCGCGGTGAGTTTGTCTTCGTCAGCTTGGCGGGCCTCGCGCCGCAGAGTCTTGGTGAGCGCCCGCACCTCCTCCTCCACCTGGAACATACGTTCCCCTGCCAGCGTTCGAATCGCGTGGCCAAGCGCGTGTCCCAAAAGGTTGACCTCGCGACGCAAGTCTGCGAACGCCGACTCGGGCACCTGAGGGGAAGCGGAAACATTCGGGACGGTGGGCTTTGACTCACTCATGGTTTTTCTTTTCGGGGACGGAAGAAAACATACTGTCGCGTGAAGTTCGTTCGCAACCGCTATAAAGATGGGGAAACCAAAAATTCATAGCGCCCCGATGCCACTTGCACCCGCAGCGCTCCATTGACGCGCTCTGTATGAATGCCTGCCACATCGGCCAGAGGTTGTCCTGCCAATTTGACAGTGGCGGCCATGGACACCGGCAAGGTGATGGTGGCCCGGCTGTTGGGGGGCACGGCGAACACGAAACGCAACGAGCCGGCCTCACGGGTCCATGACGATTCAACCAAACCTCGCACGGTTTGTAGCTTCGCTTCCACGTGGTCAAGGCCTGGCACAAGTTGAGGCGCCAAACGGATGTGCGAAAATCCGGGATGTTCCCAATCAGGCCGAATGCCCGCCAGATACTCGTAGTACCACGCGTCGATGTCGCCAAAGAAAATGTGGTTGCGGGAATCGGTGCCATTCCAGTCTTCCCACAAGGTTGTGGCGCCTTGGCGCATCCAATACCCCCAGCTAGGCAAAGTTGTTTGGCTGGCCACCCGATACGCCACGTCCACGTGTCCGGTTTCAGATAGGGCGCGTAGCAAGGCCTTGGCACCGATCACCCCTGTGTCAGGATGAAACTCGGTGGCTTCCAGTTTTTCTACAAGCCGCTGCCCCACCCGCGGTTTGAGCGTTTCAGGAACGAGGTCGTGGGTGATGGCCAGCGCCAAGGCTGTCTGTTCGTCGCCCGCCACCTGCCCGGTTTGTGCGTTTACAAACGCCTTCTGAAAGGCCTCGAAGATGTCTTGCGCCCGCTTCGACCAGCGGGCCTCGGCGGCTGGCTCGCCAAGCCGTTGGGCCGACCGCGCCAACAAGCGCGCCGCCAAAAGATAGTGCGCCGTGGATGTCACAACCACGGGCGTTTTGGTTTTCCATGGCACCCAATCGCCCAGGCCAAGATCCACAAGATGCCCCTTGGCGAGCTTTTCCAAATGACCCAAGTAGCGTTGTTGGCCAGCAAACGCTTGCCTCAAGAAGCTCTCGTCACCTGTGAACGTGTACAAGGACCAAGGAACCACGAACAAGGCGATGTCCCACGATGGGCCGCTCCACTTCGGCTCATACCCCCACCCGGGCGATGGCACAATTCCGGGCAAATTTCCCGCGGGCGTCTGTGCATCAAGCAAATCGTCCACCCACTTGGCGTAGCCAGCAATGTTGTCGTAATTGAAAAGCCCCATGTCTACGGCGAGGTGTGCGTCGCCCGTCCAACCATTTTTCTCTCGGTGCGGGCAATCGGTGGGAATGCCTTGGAAGTTGGCCTCGTAAGACCATCGTGTGGCTTGGTGAATTTGGTTCACCAACGCGTCCGAGGTGAATAAGCTGCCAACGCTCTCGAAGTCTGTGTTGATGGCCCGCGCTTGCACCGTTGTGAGGCTGGGAGGTGCCGCAAGCCCGCTCACCTCTACAAATTGAAAGCCGTGATAGGTGAACCGAGGCTCCCAGACCTCGTCTTGCCCATCGCCGCGCAAAATGTAGCGGTCCACCTCGAACTCACCCTGCCGAAGCAAGCTTGCGACCGCTTTGCGATCGAGCCGCCCTTGAGCGTCCAGCTTCTCACCAAAGCGGAGTTTCACCTCCGTGCCTGCAGGACCCCGGACGGAAAGGCGTGCCCAACCAGCAATGTTCTGACCGAAATCGAAGACATAGACACCGGGATCAACCTCTTTGAAGGAACGCGCCGGCAACGTCTGGGTCACGCGAATGGGTGCATGCGATCGCGCCACCAGCTTGCCACCCGGCGCAGGCACAACCACAGCCGTTGCCGCCTTGCTGTCATCGAAGCCCACGTGCGACCAGCGCTTGTGCTCAAGTCTGGCGTCATAGTGTTCGCCGTTTCGAATGCCGTCGAAGCGTACGGGGCCATGGGTCACCTTCCACGTGCCGTCGCTGGCAACCAGATAGCGCTGGTCATCGTCGGTGGTGACCTCCAATTGGAACAACAAGCGTGGGGTGCCACGCCAATGCGCTTCGTGATAGTCCCACACGTCAGCGGCATGTTGATTGTAAAATCCGTTGCCCAACACAATGCCCAAGGCGTTGGCGTCGCTGTTCAGAAGTTGGGTGACATCGTGGGTCACGTACTGCACGCGCTTGCTGTAGTCGGTGTAGGCCGGGTCAAGCACCTGATCTCCCACGCGCTTGCCGTTAATGAAAAGCTCGTAATAGCCAAGGCCCGACACATAGGCGCGTGCGCTCTTTACAGGCCGGCGCAAGCGGAAGGACTTGGAGAAGTACGGTGCAGGTATTTCCAGCGCAGGCAACACCGGGCGGCCCTTGAACCCACCTTCGTTGAACTTGGCGACCACTTGCGCGGGCGTCCACCCTTGGCTTTCGGAACCAGCTGCATTCCAGTGCGGCGCCACCTTGCGTGCGGCCAACCAGCCATCATCACCTGTTCGCACAACAAACTGCGAGCCGTCAGCCAGCGAAATGTGCATCACAACCAAAACGCCCGCGGGTCCTCCTGTGTTGGTTCCAGCCACGGCCAACAGGTTCTTGCCGCCGCGAACGCGATCGGTAACGTCGTGTTCCTTGGCCATGTCATCCATCGTCATGGACGCAACGAGCTTGCCATTGACGTGCACTTCGGCCGCGTCGTTGGCCGCCGCAACAACCGTGGCCTTGGCCACTTTGGCCCCTGCCGGAAGCGTAAACGGAAACCGAAACCAGCGCTTGGCTGCAGGGGCTTGCTTGGCCGCGTTTTCGTCCGGAAACCAGATCCACGACGCCGGCGTCAGGACCGCCGCGGGCTCAACCACTTTCGTGGGCGGCGCCGAAATCCAGCGCGCCTTCCAATCTTGGCTCGAGAGCAAACCCATCTCGAACACAACGGGCTCGCTGAGCGCGGAGGCTTTATCGTTCCTATCCCAAACACGGAGCGACAGGTACACGCGCTGCCGCGACGACAACGCTGTGCCCGCCCATGTCACGCCCGCGCTCTTGGCAGATTGAACCTTCCCGGAATCCCAAAGCAGGCCCCCACCCTGGCGCAGAGCTTTGGGCGATTCCGCCGCCACGATTTGGTAAGCGGTTTGCCCAATGTCCTGAGTTGAGCCGCGCATGCGCCACGAGATCCGAGGGCGCGGGTCGATGAGGCCCAAACCAGGAGGCATCCAATTGACTCGAACCGCCTCCACTTGCACATCGGAAAGCGGCCCCAGGTCGGCGGCCCCAGGCTTGGAGCCGGAGGTTTTGCACGAAGGCAAAGCCAGAGCGACGATCGGCAAAAACACAACAACAGACTTGGCGAACATAAGTGCCTGCCACCCTACAACGCGTTGGCGGTGTTGCGGCCTCTAAAGCGGCCGGCAGCGCCTCATGCCGGCCCTGGCGCGGCCCCGGTGGCGGAAACGCCAGGAGAGCGTTACCCTAGGGGCTCACCGCGATCCCCCACGGGGCGCGAACAGCGAAGCTTAAACCCAAGACAAGGACATAAAATGTCGAAGTTGCTGGTATCAATCGGATTTCTTGTGGCGGCCTTCGTCGCCATGGCGCCAGGCACGGCCCAGGCTGGATGGGTCATTGAGGGGTCCTTGGGCAAAGGGGCCCAGGTTAAGCCCGAGCGCCAAGTCGAACCCACTAACATTATGATCGCCCCCGGGTACCACTTGCTGGGCATGCTGCGCCTGCAGTTGGGCATGGTGGCGGAGCTAGGCGACACCAAAGACCGAGATTTTGATCTGCAGTTGCGGCCGATGATCGGCATCTATCCCCCCATCTTGCCGCTTTACGCCCGCCTCATTTTCGCCGTACAGGGACTGCTCGACGACGACCGTCGATACGCCGTTGGCGGGGCCGGTGGCATCAAATTCGGCATTCCGCTGACAGGGCTGGGCATCTTCGCCGAGTTGGGGGTGCTGCCTCGTTTCGTCGATTCACAAACGCAAACTGTCTTGGAAGGTCGGTTGGGCGCGTTCTGGGTATTCTGACCGCGTCGCGCGTTAGGCCGACCTTTCATTTGCCTCAAGTACGACCATAAACCGAATACGACCACCGCGTCTGGTCATCCTGGTTGCGTTAAGTTGCCGTTGCGTCTTTAATCGGGTGCTGCCCCTGCGACATGTCGTTCAAATCAGACGGCCGCAGGGCGGACAACGAAAGGACAACGCAAATGACAAAAAAACTGTTTTGGATCGTGAGCCTCAGCGCCGCGCTCAGTGTGGGAGCCGCGTGCTCCAGCAAAAGCTCTGATGACGATGGGGACGGAGGATCTGGAGGCGGCGGCGATTCTGGCGGCGCCTCGGGCGGCGGCTCTGGCGGGGCGTCCGGCGGCGCCGCAGGTAGCTCTGCCGGGGGCACCAGCGGTGACAAGCCCTTCGGCGACACGGTGGACATCGACGTTTATCACAGCTCTATCGCCACGGCCCGCTGCGATCAGTTGTGGAAATGTTGTGAAACCGAGGCCATGGCCATCGACGCCAACAAGGACCGTTGTCCTGCAAAGGTGGGAGCGCCCCTGTTGCAAGGCCGCGCGGGTCTGAAGACGGCCATCACGGCAAATACGCTGACTTTCGACGGCGCCAAGCTCGCCGAATGCCTGAACAAGCTGGCCGCGCTCAAGTGCGACGCCAGCCAGGCTGATGTTGATGCACTTCGCGAATGCGACTACTTCGAGGGCAAGGTTGCCAACGGCACCGCATGCGCAATCAGCGCGGAATGCACCGATGGGTACTGCACACAAGCTGAAGGCGAAACCGCCAAAAAGTGCACGGCGCGTAAGGACAAAGACGCCGACTGCCGCGGCGGGGATGAATGCAAGTCGGGCAATTGCGCTAAGGCGATGATGAACGACGCCATGGGCAAGTGTGCTGATGCTGAAGAGCCTAAGCCAGGCTTGTGTGGCTATTTGGGGTAAGCGAAAGCCCTCGCTTTACAGGGATGGCGTCCTTTCGGGCGTCATCCTTTTTTTTATCCAAACACAACCGCCAGCACCACGACCACCGCCAAGATAGGCATTAGCCATCTGAGCTCGTCATCGTCGTCCTCGTCGTCGGGGCCACCCGTGCGCGTGGCAGTTCTTGTTTGTGTTGGCTTGGCGGCAATCCACCAAGCCCCCTGCATTGCGGGCGCGACGGCCGCGTTTGCCCAAGCGTGCGCTAGAAGACTGTACATCGGAAGCATGAATCGGCATTTGTGTTAGCCAGCTACTGCCTCCCATGCAAAGTTTTTCTCCAATTGTTCGTTTGTTACCTGAGCGAAACTAGGTCGTTTCGTTACGCGTGACGTTTTCGACGGGCCGCCTGCTCTCGGGCCGCTTTTTCAGCGCGTTGTTTCGGTGGCAGATCAGGCCCGGCCCAGCTTGAAGGCGCGTCACTCGCAGGAAACGATTCTTTTTCTGCTTCATCAACCTCGTCCTCCCGCTTTTTGTCGCCACGTGTTTTAACAAGTTTTGCGGGTGGGCTAACAGCCACCGCTTGCGGGCGTTCTTGCCCTTCGTCTGTGCGGCTGTGAATTCCATAATCGCGATTTGGCATCTCGACTGACTCCTAAAGTTTTGGTTTCCCTCTACGTGTTGCAGGGCTTGTGCCGCGCTCGTGCTTTAAGGGGCCTCGCGCGATTTTCGCACGCGCCGATAGAGCTCCTCGGCCTTGCCAAAGTCGATGGGAATCTGGCCCTTGATGTCGTCAACGATGTCGCGAGATTCTGGTGCGGGCGCTGGGGCTGTCACCACGGGTGGAGGAGGCGGCGCTTCTTGCGGAATCGGCGCCTCTTGCGGAACCCCCGGTGGCGCACTTGGAGGCACTTGGGGGTTCCCAGAGATGGTCCGTCGTGGCTTGGGTGCCTCGGGTTCTCGCTCTTCGCGTACCCTATCATTGTCGCGCAGAGTTTGATTCTGGCTTTCAAGCGCTTGAACCGCGCGTTTGAGCTCGTTGATCTCGGGCGCGAGCGTTTCGTAGCTGGCCGCCGTATCGATGCGGCTTTCCGATCGCGCCTTCACGTAAACCCCATAAAGGGCGCCGCCTCCGGAAAGCACGGCAGCCATAACCGCCAAAACCACTCGAACCGTATCCATTTTATCTTTGTTGAACAGCACGCATCCTCCCTCGCAAAGCCAAGCGCTCTGCGGTCGCGAAGGTGCATTGCTTATGCCAACAAATCGCGTTTACGCAGCGAATCGCTTCTCGCGCAGCTGCTGTTCAAGCCGCTCGAAGTTTTCGTCGGACAGCCCGATCATGGAGCGGCCCACCATGATGAGAGCGTCTGTCTCTTCAGGATCCACGCTGCCCTCGTAGATTCCCGCCCGCTTGCACAGCGCGTTTACAAACCGGACGCCGTTGCCAATAGACACACGTTGGTTGGGATCGAAGTCGTCGCATTCCGCCACAGCTTTGGTTACCAGTTCGGGCATCTGCCACTTCTTGCTCAAAGCGCCGCCAACGCGTCGGTGCGTTCTCTGCACGACGTTGAGCCATGTGTCGCGCTCGATCCAACGACGCGACGTGCGTCCCGCCATGGCGGATTCTGCGTCTAGCAGCATCGTTGCGACAATGGGCTTTCCCACGTCGTGCAACAGGCCCGCCAAATAGGCAGATTCGGGCTCACCACCGCCGACCATAATCGCCACGTCGCGCGACAGGGTGGCCACAGCCAGCGAATGCTCCCACATGCTCTGACAAACCGCCGCGATCTCGGGATTCTTGGACTCGAACATTTGACGCGTGGCCACCTCAAAGATGATTGTTTTCAGCTTGGACGCTCCCAAACGCACAACGCACGTCCCAACGGTTTCGGCAGGTTGTTTGGTGGCGAACGCGGCGCTATTGGCCACTTTGAGGACCTGCGCCGCCAAAACAGGATCCTTCTCAATGACGGACGTCGCTTCTGCCGTGGCGAAATCCGAGCGGCGGACCACATCCAAGCATTTCGCCGCCATCGCGGGCATCGCAGGCAGCTGCAGGCGATCTGACGAGATCTTGTTCAGAACAATGAGCTCCAATTGTTGCGCCAGTTTTTCTTCGACACTCATGAGTTTGCCTCTGCTGATGGCGGCTGCTTCGTCCCCCAGCATTAGTCGGTGTTTGGCTGCTAAAGGTTGAGCTTCGCGAACCTCGGACCTCGTGGCGGATCATTACCTTGCGGTAACACATGGCCCCATGCGCTACGTTTGGGTTCAAACTTCCGGGCGTTTGAGCTCCAGGTGTTTGGCATCAATGTTGTAGGGGCGAAGATGGTCATGAATCACGTGTGGGCTCAGCCGCTGCGGGCAACGAGATAAAGCGATGAAACGTGTTCTCCTCGCAGGGATTCTGGCGTTGGGCTTAACCGCTGGCGGTTGGGCGTTGTGGCAGCTGTCAGCCGAAACCAGTCGCGCGGAAATTGATGCGCATCTGCGGGCTGAAGCCACCACGCTCAGAAATCGCATCATGGCAGAGCTGCGTGCGAAAGAGGCACAGACCGACGCCGCCCTCGCCACCATACGCGCTCAACATCGAACGTGGACAAACGCTTTGCCGGCGTACCCATCCCCCCTCTTGCAAGATGGCGAAGCCCAGACGCGTTGGCTCACGCAAAGGCTGATTGACCTTGGCGCAAGCGGCGCCTTGGCCAACAACACGGCGTTTGGAGTTCTGCATGACCAGGGAAGTTCGCTGGCGCTGGTTTCCGCCAGTGGAGGCGCTTTCATCGTTCCTCACCGGGGCGCCGGTATCTACAAAGCTCCGGGCAGCGACCGATTGTGGTTGGCGCGCGCCATGGGCGATTTGGCCCCAGCGCCCCTCGCGACGCCGCAGCGAAGCTTCTGGTTTGCGGTAGAGCTGGATGAGCCGTGGTTCACCCAGTTGGCTTTGCAAACGCAAGCGACCTTGGTTGTCATGGGCGCCTCCGGCGTGGTCAGCTCGCACGGACCCGCCGATGTTGTTGCCAACTTGATCCACCGTTTGGGGACCAAAGGCGCTGACCGGTTGTTCGCAGACGCCACCGGGGGACGCGCCGGCGCCCGCGTGGGGCTGGGCGGCACGCTTGAAATCTTGGCCACCGTGGCGGAAACGAAGGAAATTCGGCACATCGATAAACGGTACAGCCAAGCCTCCATGGCCATCATCGCGGCATTGGGCGCAAGCTACGTCATTTTGTTGTTGTGGCTTGCCATTGCGGGGCTGAGGCGGCGACCCAAGGGCACCCAAGCCATTCGTGCACAAAAAGCCGAGGAAGATCCCTTGATCGAATTGGCGCGGACCACCGAGGTGAAGCTGGCTCGCGGCGAAACGCCGCATCCCCCCTTGCCACAACCCAGGGTGACGTCGGCTCCACTTGAGGCCATTTCCGCGCCACGCCACACGGGTGGATCATGGCTGGGCCGCTACCAACTATTGGGCCGAATCGGTGAAGGCGGCATGGCCGAAGTGTTCAGTGCCGTGAACGTGGGTCTCGAAGGGTTTCATCGCATCTTCGTTTTGAAACGACTCAAGCCGCACCTGCTTAGCCACGAAGGGTTGGTTAACCAATTCATCGACGAGGCCAAACTGGCGGCGTCCCTGCAGCACACCAACATCCTTTCCGTCTTGGATTTTGGCTGCGATGCCGAGCAGTACTTCATGGTCACGGATCACGTTTGGGGCCGCAACATAGGGCAGCTGCTGGAACAAGCTCAAGCCCGGGGGCTCAAAGCGCTTCCACTGGAGTTGGCTGCGTACATAGCGCACGAGCTTCTTCAAGGATTGTTCTACGCCCACAGCCAAGTGGACGCCCACGAACGGCCACGCAACATTGTCCATAGAGATGTCTCAGTGAATAATGTGATGCTAAGCAGTGAAGGCAATGTGAAGCTCTTGGATTTCGGCATCGCCAAAGCTTACGAACGATCATCGAACACCACCGAGCAAGGCGTGATCAAGGGCAACGTCCTCTATATGTCCCCTGAACAGGCGCAAGGCCTTCAGGTTGATCATCGCAGCGATGTGTTCTCGGCAGGACTTGTTTTGCTAAGCATGCTGACTGGGCAGGCCCCTTATCGGGGAACCAGCCAATTTCGCGTGCTGATGGAAGCCGCTCGCGGTCCTCAGAACATCCCCGAGCTGGTGGGACACGAGGCCAACCCTCGCTTGGTGGCCATTTTGACCAAGGCGTTGCAGGCGGATCCTGACCTTAGGTATCGGTCGGCGGTAGACTTCGCAAACGATTTGCGGGCGGCGTGTCCCATGACCGACCGGTTGGCGGCGTCGCAATTTCTCACGGCGTTGTTTGGCGATCAGCTGGAGCAGGAAAAGCGTGAAGTTGAGCTGGCCATCCAAGCCCTGCCCCAACCTGCGGCTGCCGACAGCGACACGCAGGCGCAAGCCTTTTCCGCCTAGGCGGTCAAAGTCCAAGCCGCGGCAAAACCTGAGGAACATGTTAGCTTTGGCCGTTGGCCACAGCACCTATGCACCTTGCGTCAGCCGCACAAAACCGAGACAACAACTTCAATTTGATGCGGCTGCTGGCTGCGCTTGTTGTGATTGTCAGCCATAGCTATCCGCTTACTTACGGGCACAATGGTCGTGAACCGCTGTATCGCATGGTGGGCATGACCATGGGCAGCGTGGCGGTTGACGCCTTCTTCCTCATGAGCGGCTTCCTCAACACCCAAAGCCTCATTCGTGCAGGGCAGCCGGGTCGGTTCGTGGTGGCGCGCGCGCTACGCATTTTCCCTGCGCTGTGGGTGATGGTGCTCTTAAGCGTTGTGGTGGCGGGCCTTATGTTTTCCGACTTGCCGTTTGAAGCTTTTTTGCGCAGCCACCATACGCAAGCTTACGTGTTCAAGAACACAACCCTATT
>JBBSJE010000139.1:0-16609 GCA_038257535.1 Polyangia bacterium | reverse complement strand
GACAATTTGCGGTTTTCGTGCAGCGGCAACCCGATGTCTTGCATAGAGGGCATCGCCTCGCCCATCGCGTCCATGGCAAACCGCAGATGCAGCGTGGGCACCGCAGCTGCGGAATCTTTCAATACGAATACGGTGAGCGCCTGCAGGTAGTGGCCGGCTTGCGGATCATCCGGGGTGCGCGATAACCACCGCTCTGCAAGGGAAAGCACATAACGGCCGGTGAATACCAACGCGAAACTTGCGAAGGGAAGCTGAAGGCTACCGCAGGTTACGTCGAAGTCGGTCTTCGAAAGCGTATAAGCCAACGCTTCATCCACCCAGAACGACTTGCGATGGTGCAACTCGAAATTGATCAGCGTTTCAAGGTGGGGGAATATGTTTTGGTTTGCCCGCAACAGACGCTGAACGTCCAGACTCGCACGAAGGTCATCGGCGCTGATCAGCGTTGTGGCTTCATCAAAGTGGGGCTGATTGCGGCGCGCCTTCGATAGGTTTTTGGCAAGGTCGGCGCTGCCCGGCAGCAGTTCCATGATGCGTTCGTGAGCGAGAGGGGGCGGAAGCGGCGGGCTTGTATCTGCAAGATCAAGCTCTGCCCCCATCCACGATGGGTCGAAGGCGGGTTGCCCTTCCTTGAGGGCGCGGTGGTACATGGTGTCCAATCCATTCAGCAACTCCACAAGCTTGGGCCGTAGGCTTGAGCGGCTTGCCGCGTCTTTGGGAGTGGCGCCGTCCAAGGCGGGCACGGGCTCAATGAGCCAACGCTTGTAATGCATGGCCATATGATCCAACACCAAGGCTTCTTGAATCTCGAAGGGGATCTGGGGTTCCGCTCGGGCAGAGCCACTGTCCTGGCCGCTTTCCAAACGGTCCCGAACTGCTTTTTCAAGGTCCTCGTGGGTTGTGGCTTTGTGGCGAATGGCCGAGGAAGCGGCGGTTTCAAGCAAGGCGCGCCCGCGTGCCGCACGTTCGACCGAGTTCGTTTCCAGTTTAAGGGTGGCCTTACCTAACCGGAGGGAGCCGAGTATTGTGGCGTCGCCCTTAACGTTTTTGCCAATCCATTGCCACGAGGTGGGCTCGTCGTCAGAGCTTTCGAGCTGTGGGCAAGCGGATAGGGCTTTGATTAAAGCGGGGCGTTCAACAACATCAAAATGAACTTCAGACGCCACAAGGGATTCGCCGTCTGTGTTACGTAGTTCGGGGACCCAGGGATGCAGGATCGATTGCAACCAAGCATGATGAAACAGGGGGCCAACCCCTTTGTAGAATGTTGCTAGCTCGCCAAGTGGCTGCTGTTCAAGAAAGCGGCCGCGCTCCTCTTGCAGGCGTTCACGCAAGGGCTCTCGAAGCGGCGCCACGATGGGGAGGATGCCTTCAATCTCAGGCTGGTCAGAAGCGCCCTTAGGTATCACGCGCGCGGCAACCCAGTCGTGTTTCAAAACGCACTTAGAACCTAAGCGCTCCAGCACGGTCACGCGGTCGTTCTCCATGACGTCACGGAAGGAGATCGACAATCCCGGGCGAAGATCCTCCACCTCATAAAGACGCATGGACGTGGCGCTCATGGCCTGCAAGTAGTTGCGGATGCCCTGACTCAGGTTTTTGCCGCATTCTTCAAAAAAACGCTCCACAGGCCTACGGCCATCGTGAAGGGCGCGGTCGAACACGAACCAAAGATCAAAAAGTTGCTCGCTGATGGCAGAGTCTTGTTCCGAGAGCTCTTTGGGGTTGTCCCGGTGGGGGCCCATGAATTCGTCGAAGGCGTCATCGTCTTCTCGCGCAAGATCCTCTTCCACAAAGGGTTGAAGGCGCGCCCAGGCGGCAACCCGATCGGCGCGCACGAAGCGCTGCGCTTCGGCTTTGGGTAGGCAACACTTTTTGTGTTTGAGCCCGCTGCCGCAAGGGCAGGGGGCATTTCGGGGTGTTGGGTTTCCGAGCATATAGGTCGCGCCTGATTTCGCGAGAATGGCACAAGTGCGGTCGACCTTCACCGCTTGCTATCACCTTGCGAAAATGATATTTTTGCATACAAAACCATAAGGTGATATCAAATGTCTTCAGTCACGGTTAGGAATCTGCCCGATGCCACTCACCGGGCGCTAAGGTTGCGCGCCGCGCAGAACGGGCGCAGTACGGAAGCTGAAATTCGAGACATCCTCCAAAGGGCGGTTGCGCCCCAGATGCGAATGGGCTCCGCCCTGGCAGAGATTGGCCGCAGTTTGGGTGGGCATGACCTTGAGCTGAATCGCCAGGACCACCCCGTGGAACCTGCGACGTTTGAATGATCATTCTCGACACAAACGTGGTGTCGGAACCGCTGAAGCCGGCACCGAATTTGGCTGTGCTGAACTGGCTCGACGCCCAGGAGCCAACAACGCTTTACCTCACCGCGATAAATTGGGCGGAGCTGCTGGCAGGTGTGGCAATTTTAGCCGCAGGTCGCCGTAAAGAGGCCTTGACGCTGGCATTGTCAACGCAAGTGCTTGACCTCTTCAAGGGGCGAATCCTGCCCTTTGACGTTGAGGCAGCGCAGGCCTTCGCGAAAAATCACGCCAGTACACAAAGCCAGGGCCTCAATATGGGGTTTGCCGATTCTGCCATTGCCTCCATTGCCTCGGCCCACGGTTACGCGATAGCGACGCGCAACGTGCGCGACTTTTCCGGGACTGGATTGGAGCTGATCGATCCCTGGGCGTTCAAGTAGCCAAGTCAAATGGGAAAAGGGTCCACAGGCTCTTGAATTTCACCTGCCCAAGAGGGAAAAACGGCGCATGGACATCGCGACGGAGAATGCTCAACTCCCCTTGCCCGGCGCCCTGGCACCGGTGGGCGCAGCCGCGCGGCTGCAGGCACTGCTGGCCACCGAGAACAAGCTGCTAACGAAGGTGGCGGGCGCGCAGGGGCGATTGAAGAAACTGATTGAGAAGATTGACGCTCTACAGGTCAGGCTACAGGAGCAATCGGCGCCTTACCTTGCGCGGTGCCTAGCGGCGGACCAGCAGATCCATCAGATGTTTGAACGCATGCTGGACCCCGCCGACCGCCGCCTCGGCAAACGCGCCAAGAAGCAGGTGCGGGGCGTCTACCTGGACCTGCAAGACTGTGGGCCGCTTTCTGATCGCCGCTCACCAGCCGATCGTCAACACCCCGTGGACCCCTCATCGGACCCCTTCGAGGGTTTCGATTTCGGCTCCTTCGAAGCGGGGCCTTTTTCAGCTTCGGAACCGAGGGGCCTTCCAGAGCCGGACGACGGAAACCAGCCGATGCACAAAGGCCGTGGGCGTGAGGCCAGCCGCGCGCTGTTTCGAAAGCTGGCCGACATGCTTCATCCCGACAAGACTCCGAAAGAGCTAAGCACCGAAGAACGCGCCCGGCGTGAGGCGGCTATGAAGGAGGCCTCGGCGGCCTACGGCGACGGAGACTTGGCGCGCCTCATGTGGCTCGAAAAATCTTGGGCCTTGAATCAAGGGCCCGGGCCCACCCACGCGAACGCGCTCGAAACGCGCTGCGAAGCCGTGCGCAAACGTATCGACGAATTGGAGATGCAGGCGGACGATCTCAGGTATGAACTGGGGGACCTGCGGCATTCGATCATGGGACGCGCTGTCGCGGATGCAAAGCGCGTGGGGATCGAGCGGGTGCTGGACGAGATGTGCACCGACCTTGAACACGACCAGCAAACACTCGAGAATATCGTCAGCTTCGTGGCTGACTTTCGCGATGGTCGTGTTTCGTTGGAAACCTTCCTGGCCGGGCCCGAGCCCGAGCCCATGGACGAGGACGAGTTGGAGGAGTCCTTTTTCGATTTCCTCGCTGAAATTGCGAACCACATCCAAAGCCACCCCCCGGCCAGCAAACCGCGCGGCAAAAAAAAACCGAGCGGGCCGCGAAAAAAACGCTGAACGTCCCAGGTTGCAGCTGACAACACAGCCCTCTCGACGCGAATGTTCTCAAGCGACCGTTGGGCGCTGCTGCTCGTCCTTGTTTACGGCATTGATACAGCACTTCTTGTACTTCTTGCCCGAGCCGCATGGACACTGCGCATTGCGAGCAACCTCGTTCGGTGCGCGCGTTATGGGCGTTGGCAGACTCGCTTGAATGGATGATCCCACCTCTTTCATGCGAGCAAAACGCTGGGATAAATGGGCCGAAACATCGTGTCGTTTCTGAAATGCCTGCCACACGGCCTGCACCCGTTTCCCATTCGCCCCGAACGCCGGGCGGAGTCGCTCGACCGTGCCCGAGCCGAGGTCGTAGATGAAGTCGCCAAACTGCTTCCATTTGCCCCCGCCCGCGGGCTCCAGGAACATCATGTGAACATCTTTGCAGGAACACCGAGGCGCGATGCAGTAGTTATCCGCCACGAGCGTCACCGAATCGCCCTCCACGAAGATGTCCTGGCGTGCGTCGGGGAACACCTCTTGCCACGCCACCATCAGCCCAGGGTCGGACATCCATGGGCCTTCCGTGGGGGTCACCCGCCTGTGCCAGGCCTTTGCATGCAGCCACTCATCGTAAAGGCGATCCAAAACCTCGCCGTCAACTTCGCGGGCTAAGTTCGCGAGGATCGCAGTCTCGTCGCCTCGCACGGGTTGGCTCGACTCGCGGAGGAGAACCTCGCCGGTCTCGAACGAAATGGAAGCTTCGATCACGGGCCCATCCTCTGCCGCTGGGGCGCAATGGGGGGCGCGCCAGCTGAACACGAGCCCCTCGCGCGAAACATCAATGCTTGATAGGCCAGGCGCGACGACGTGACATCTGACGCGAACTTCTCGGCATGCGCATTCCCGTTGTCTACATCCAAAAAGCTCGAGCACGAGCCCATCCTCATTGCGCCCATCGGCGCCTCGCCGCCAAAACACCCAGGGACCACCGGCGACGAGCTGTCGCCTGTTTTGTTCATCGATTTCCAGCCGCATTTCGCGATGCTATCCGATGAGACGGCGCCTTGACCAGCAGTTTGGGAACTTGCCGGGGCGTCGGGCAGGTGAACGATTTTCACACCCTCCCAGAAACGCACCGCCGTCCATTATCCGGCGCAGCAGCGCTTGTACTTCTTGCCGCTGCCGCATGGACAAAGGGCGTTGCGCCCCGGGCGTTCAAGCGCCCGCACCCGCGTTGCACGGCCGGCGATCGGCGAGGCGAGCCGTTCTGCCGATAGCAGCACCTGCAAGTTTGTTGTTCCCTGCGGCAGTTCGCTGACAAGGTCGATTGCGATCAGGTCAGTGTTCTCAATAAAGTCACTCAAGCGACCAAAGTCGATCTGGCGCAGATCGACAGAGCTTATCGTGACCACCGGATCGCCCTTCGTTTCTCCGCTGAGCCAGGCCACCGTCAACGCGAGAGGACCGGCGGCGTCGATCGCGTGGCCGAGTAGCCGCAGCAGGTGGTCGGGCCAAGGGCCGCGATCCGGGCGGGTGGTTGCTTTGGGGATGGCGGAGATCGCCCTGCGCAAGCACGCGAACCCTTGCTCCGGGCGGCCACCCGCCCCAAGCCAGTACGCCGCCAACGAGTAGGAAGCTTCCAGATCCAGAGGGTCGAGCGCGAGCGCCTGCTCCCAGGCCTGCTCGGCCTCGTCTAGCAAGCCGAATCGCTCGCAGCCATTGCCCAGGCGTCGGAGCGCATCGGGGCGGCCCGGGTGCAGGACGCACAGTTCGCGGAGGCGGGCGAGCCCCTGCGAAGGCCGACGAGAGATCGTCCCGTCCCATAGGCGCGATTCGCCTATGATCACCCGCCCCGGCACACCCCCACGCGTTGTCAATGCGGCGTCGCGCACCCGCCAGAGCGAGGGCTCGGTGAGGGTGTAATCGTCGACGGCGCCGCAACGCCCGCACGTCACGATCCGAGACAGCAAGATGCCATCCCATTCGTCATCCTTGGAGGGAGGCTTGGGGTGAAGACATGCCCACTCAAAAATTCCATGCAGCTGCGCGTGGCAAACGTTGCATCGCATGACCAGGGGAATGGGCGGCTCCTCGTGCCCGGCGATCAGATCCTCCGGCGTGGGAGGCGGGGAAGCCTTAGATTTGCCTGAGGTTTCGGTCAACTTTGGTCCTTGCACGATCTTGTCTAGCTACGGCCAGCGAGGCCCTTGGGGCGACCCGCAGGCGTACGCCCCCAATTCATAAACTGGCGGCGCAGCAGCGGCCAGTGATAAAAACCTGCCCATGCTCATTCACCGCGCCTCCGTATTCGCCCTGGCCACGTTCGCCGGTCTTGCCGCTTGTCGCTCTGCCGCTCCCAAGCCTTCCGAGGAGGCGCGCGCGCAGGCCGATGTGTCCGACCAGATTGGGCTTCAGCTCTACAGCTTTCGCGCAGCGATGAAGGACGATCTAGATGGCACGCTGGCCAAGGTGGCGGCAATGGGCTTCAAAGAGGTGGAGGTTCCCGAGCTATACGGACTTACGGCGGCCGACTTGCGCACCAAAATCGAAAGCCATGGTTTGCACGTTCGCAGCATGATGGGCAATTTCGATAGCTTGGAAGGCAAGCTCGATTCTGTGGTGGCCGATGCGCAGGCGATGGGTGCGGATCTTGTGGTGTGCCCGTGGATCCCCCACCAAGATGGTTTCGACACCGACGACATGAACCGCGCGCTAACGGTGTTCAACCGCGCGGGTTCCGCGCTGAAGGCTGTAGGCGTTCGCTTCGCCTACCACATGCACGGCTACGAATTTCAAGCAGGCCCCACCGGCAAGTTCTACTTCGACCAGATGGTAGAACAGACCACGCCCGGCGAGGTGGACTTCGAGATGGACGTGTACTGGGTGGTGTCGCCCGGCGCCGATCCGGTGGCCTACTTGAAGCGCTACCCAGGCCGTTTCCCTTTGCTGCACCTTAAAGATCTGCGCAAAGGCGTGCCCACGGGCGCCGCCACCGGCAAAGGCAACGTGGAAGACAACGTGGTTCTAGGAACCGGCCAAATGGATTTCCCCGGCATCATCGCCGCTGCCCGCGCGCAAGGCGCCCAGTGGTTCTTCATTGAAGACGAAAGCTCCCGCGCAATGGAAGCCGTGCCCCAGAGCGTGGCGTATTTGAAGTCGTTGCGGTTTTAACGCGCCGCCAAACGAGGTCTCCGGTTCGCCTGGTCCCAAATGGGCAAGAGAGGACTTGAATGGTCTTCGGCGCGTGACCATAATGGTCATATGGCGCGCGCTTCGGTCTCGGAAATGAAAGCCAATTTGTCGCGCTTCCTGCGGATGGTTCAGAGGGGGAGCGAGGTGCAGATCATGGACAGGGGCGTTCCCGTCGCCCGCTTGATTGGTTTAGCCGGAGCCCCTCGTGGCCGCGATAACCAGCGGGTGAGCAGATTGGCGGAGGCAGGAATTATTCGAAAGGGCGTCGCCGATCTGACCTGGTTGCTTGAGGAGCCGCTTTTGAACGTGCCGTCAGTTGATCTCGCGTCCGCCCTCGATGATGACCGCGAGGATCGTTTTTGAGATTCTGGGACGCTTCTGCCCTGTTCCCTTTACTGATCCGGGAACCAGGGACTGAATTGTCGCAGCAGTGGTTGCAGGAAGATCCCGAAGTTGCGCTTTGGACGCTGACACGCGTTGAGCTCGCTTCATCAATCGAACGCCGCGCCCGCGAGGGCGCTCTGCACCGGACCGAACGTGCGACACTTCTGCAGCGGGCTGCCCGCATTGCCAGCGACGCGCACGAGGTCATAGACGTCGCTGCAGTGCGAGCGCGCGCCCTCGCCGTATTGGCGCGCCACGCGCTGAGGGCCGCCGATGCATTGCAACTTGCCGCAGCCCTTTTGGTTGCCGACCCTGATCCCTCTTCGCTTGCGATGGTGGTGCTTGACCGTCGTCTAGCCGATGCCGCCGCCAGGGAGGGGTTGAACGTCTTGAGCTGGCCAGAGCACCGCGATGCCTAGCGGGTTGGCGATTTTTCGATCTCAGTTCTGAATCGCGCGCTAATCGAGCCAGTATTTGGCCAAAATGCCGAGGGGCCCACCCAGGATCAGCGCTTTGCCAATCCATACGCGTGCTTCAGAACGTTGCGGTGGTGTAGGCATACGGAGCGCGGCTTCCCTTCCCAAACAAAGGGATCCGCCCTCCAGCGGGACGCAGCGTCCAACCAGGCGCCGTCAAAGAGTGGGTGGGCCGCGCGGAGCAGCGTTTGTGCTTTTACGGTGCCCGTTTCGTCGAGGCAGACCCTCACGAGGTTGCTTAGGTCAATGCCCAGCCCCAAGAGGGATTGGGGCAACAGAGGCTCCGGTTTGTCGTGAAACCTGACGGGTGGAGGCGGAGCGGCCGAAGCAGGAGGCAATGGCTCTTCTTTCAGCATGGCCAGCGACGCGCTGATGTTCAGGCGCTCTTGCGCGTTGACGCCTTGGTGTTACCAAAATCTGACTGGGTTCTTCCAGATTTAAGCTCCAACTTCGCGCAAAGGAATCCGAGGGCGGCGTGTCTTCTAGTCCGAAGGCCATGAATGAGTCTTCAGAGAACGTCGCTGAAACGTCCACCCGGTGCGTCCCGGGGTTGGCAAAGCCTTGGAGGCGTGAGGCATCGATGCCGTCGAGGCGGGCGACGATGGTCTTGAGGTGCAACCTGGCGCTGCTGAGATGACGTGCGTACCGAACGACAACTGGCGCGCGATGATCCTCTTGCGTGGCAAAGGTTTCGAACCGCGCCCGTTGGGCTGGACCGTAGCAGGACATGGCAGCCAGGCTCAGTATCGACAGGATGGGCAGCACCCCAGGTTTGCACATTTTGGCTTGTCTTACTGCCTGGGCGGCGCGCCTGGTCCCATGACGGTACTTTTGTAGTCGCCGTCTTGCTGGAGCATGGAGGTAGTGAAATTAAGCCAACCTCTCGCCCAAGAACGAAAAACGGCCACTTCTCCAAAGGCAAGCGGCCGCTCTCCCCCTGGATCCCAGACGAGGATGGTTTCGACACCGACGACATGAACCGCGCGCTAACGGTGTTCAACCGGGCTGGTTCCGCGCTGAAGGCGGTAGGTGTTCGCTTCGCCTACCACATGCACGGCTACGAATTTCAAGCAGGCCCCACCGGCAAGTTCTACTTCGACCAGATGGTAGAGCAGACCACGCCCGGCGAGGTGGACTTCGAGATGGACGTGTACTGGGTGGTGTCGCCCGGCGCCGATCCGGTGGCCTACCTGAAGCGCTACCCAGGCCGCTTCCCTTTGCTGCACCTCAAAGACCTGCGCAAAGGCGTGCCCACGGGCGCCGCCACCGGCAAAGGCAACGTGGAAGACAACGTGGTTCTAGGCACCGGCCAAATGGATTTTCCCGGCATCATCGCCGCTGCCCGCGCGCAATCCGCACAGTGGTTCTTCATTGAAGACGAAAGCTCGCGCGCGATGGAAGCTGTGCCCGGGAGCGTGGCGTATTTGAAGACGCTGCGGTTTTAGCTAGCGCGCTCGCTCAGGCAGGTTTTCGTGCTCAGGCATTAAGGATGTCGTGGACTGAGGAAGCGGTGACCGCCGCGCCGAGCCACGTGCGCAAGAGCTCTACATCCGTGCATCCGAGAATGCGGGCTCTTGCTGGCATCGACACGTCTAAACCGCGGGCTTCCAAAACCCCAATCAGAGCCAAGGCGGTCGCTCTAAGTTCCCCTTCGGCCTTACCTTCAGCCTTGCCTTCGGCTTTGGCGCGGCGCAGTCCTTCATCCTGGTACTCGTAGTTCTGGGGAATCATCTTCAACGCCTCTCTTGCGGCTTCGCTGAGGGCCGCACGAATCAGATCATAATACACTTGTGCTCGGTGGTCGGGCAGAGAGAAGGCAGCGGCCATGGCGACGTTGGCGATGGACGCAGCGCGCTTCACGTTCTCGTCGTGGCCGTGTGTGATGGCGGACAGGACAGCCAACTCTGGTGATTGCCGTGCCTCCTCGATTCGGCAGATGGGTGGCATCTCATGGGGCCCCAGTACGGTCGTTTGCACAAAGCCCGATGCGGGCCCCCCAGTCCTATAGGCTGGCTCGCCCATTGCGCCACGTTGGCGAAAGGCGTGACCACGACAAGCATCACATCGCACCGGTGACGGGTGCGAGCCCCCACTAGGTAGGCGGGCCAGGAGAACAATTTGTTCGGGTCGATGCCCAGCTGAACCTCAATGATCACACGAAAACGGTTTGCCCCTCTCGCTCGACCCGAAGCAGGCAATCAGCCGATAGCTCGGGCGCGAGCGCGGCCCCAAGGTCGCTGCTATCCGGAACAATGGTGTCAAACGGCGGCAGCAGCGAGCGCTTGGGTTGGGGCAGAAGCTGGATCACCAACGCGGGGTTGGCGCGTAAGATCTCCACGATCGCTTCGTGCAGGAAAGAGGGCATGTGTGCTCTTCGGCCCGGGGCTTAAAAGGTTGCGAGGAAAATGCGCGCCCGCCCCGGAAGCTCAGCCCAAACGCAAAAACGGCCACTTCCCCAAAGGCAAGCGGCCGTTCTCCCTCCCGCGAATCCGCCCCTACGCGTCTGCGCCCGATTCCGCTTCCACCGTCACTTCTTCGAAGAAAACAATGCGGTGGCAGTACGGGCACGTCTCGATCGATGTGGCCCGGCGCAGGATGTTGAACAACTGCGGCGGAATGTTCATGTTACAGGCCGAACAAGTGCCGTTGCGAACCGGTGAAACGGCCGAGCCCTTTTTGTTGCGGATGCTGGCGTAGCGTTTCAGCACGTCGGGGCGCACCTTTGTGGCCAATCCCTCGCGTTCGGCCTGCAGCTTTTCAAGCTCGGCGCGCACGTCAGCCAGTTGGCCTTCGGCCGTTTGCCGATCCTTTTGAACAACTTCATTCAAGCTGGCCACTTCGCCCGCCCGTTCGGTCAGCACAGATTCTTTGCTTTGAACCGCCTCGACCAGCTTCTTGATTTCACCTTCGCGGCTTTGCTGCATCTCGCGGGTTTGATCAATCTCGCGTTGGGCGGCATTGGCCTCGCGCGGATTCTTTGATTGAGAAAGCTTCTGCTTCGAGGACGAGATCTGCTGGCCTTCAAAAGTCAGAAGGTCGCGTTGCTCTTTTAGGTACTTGCGTGCGTCTTCCAGTTGCGCGCGCTCTGTTGCCAAAAGCGCCTCCACGCGGGCCAAGTCGTTTTGCGTGGCTTCTATCTTTGCGGGGATGCTGGCAAGGATGCTTGTGAGCTCCTTGATTTTTGCATCGTGTTTTTGCAGGTCTTCTAGGCACTTAAGCTGATCGCGCAACGGGAGCCTCCAGTTTTCAAAGCGGACGAGGGAACGATAACGGAAACCAGGCGAAGGGAGATTGTGGGCCCACTAGGATTCGAACCTAGGACCAGGCGGTTATGAGCCGCCAGCTCTAACCGCTGAGCTATGGGCCCGGCAATGGTGTGTTCCATTACGTTTAAGGGCCGGAGATTACCCCCGCCTACTTCGGCTGTCCAGGTGGGAGATCAGCATATGTACGAAGAATGCGTGCGACGCCAGTCAGATGAACCAACCCATCAAAAGACCTGCAATCAAAAACAGGCCCAGCAGGACTCGGTAAATCACGAACGGCATCACGCTGCGGGTGCGCAAAAACCGAATCAACCACGCGATGCTTGCGTACCCCGACACCGCGGAAACCAAGAGTCCCAGCAGCAAAACGCCCACGCCTACGTCCTTGGCGCCCAACACTTCAGGCAGCTCGAAAACGCCTGCCGCGGCGATGGCCGGCACGCCCAGAAGGAAGCTGTAGCGCGCAGCGTCGTCGCGGCGAATGCCCACGGCCATCGCCGCAATAATCGTAATGCCCGAGCGCGAGACACCCGGAATCAACGCCAACGCTTGCGCCAAACCCACCAGGATCGCATCGCGCAGGCCCGTGTCTTCCATGCGACGCTCAGGCGAGGCTCGTTTTTCCACCACCGCCATCAACCCCGCCACCACGATGAGACTCGTGGAGATCACCCACAAAGACCGCAGCGGGCCCTCGATAGAATCTTTAAACAAGAGACCAAGCACACCCACCGGAATCGTGCCCACCACCAAGTAAACCAATTTCCGCGCCTCCGGGTTGCTCCACGGCTTGGGCGCGAACCAGGCGCGAAGCATCTTCATCAGGTCAGGCATGAAGAACCCCAGCACCGCGGCCAGCGTGCCCAGCTGCAACACCGCTGTGAACGCGGCGCCGGCATCCTTTTGCCCCATCAGCGCGGGCACAATGCGCAGGTGCGCAGTTGATGAAATGGGCAGAAACTCAGTTAACCCCTGCACCAACCCCAACAAAGCGGCTTCGAATGGCGTCACAGGGAGGGGTTATAGCTTTGTGATCACCTCTCCGGAAAGGACCACATGTCGCTTTCCGTCAGCGGTCTGCAAAATCAAGGCGCCGCTTTCGTCCACATCCACTGCGTGGCCCTCAAGCGGCAAGGCGTCGCGTTCTATCCGGCAAAGTTGCCCCAACCAGGCGTGGGGGCGCCACAAGTCGAGTGCGTAGGGCGCTCCTTGCCGCTCAAACGCCTCGTAGGCCGGCTCGAAGTGGTTCAAGAACCGCTGCAACAAGTGCAAGCGATCAGGCACCGTTTCGGAGACGTTACCCAGGGACGTCGCCACATCTCGAAGCTCAGGCGGAAACGCCAACGGGCTGACGTTGAGGCCCAGGCCCACCACCACGTGACGAATTTGCCCTTGCGAGGTGGCCATCTCAACCAGGATGCCGCCAGCTTTTCTCAAACCCTGTGCGGTGGGCAGCATGATGTCGTTCGGCCACTTCAAGCGGCACGCGATGCCCACGTCACCCAAAGTTTGGGCCATCACAGCGCCAATCAACAATGTTAAAGGGGGCAGGGCGCTGGGGGCCAGCTTCGGCCTCAACAAGATCGACACGTAAAGGCTGGCACCCGCGGGTGAGTGCCAAGCGCGCCCCAAGCGGCCACGCCCCGCTGTTTGTTCGTCGGCCGTCAGTACGGCGCCCGCGGGGGCGTCTTGTGCGGACCAACGCATCAATTCGTCGTTGGTTGAACCGCAAACAAGATGATGTTGGAAGGCGCGCCCCAGCCATTTCGAGGTGAGGCCCGCCTGTAGAACGCCTTCCCACGGACCCGCTATCCGCTGCGAACCCAATGCGCTAACCGACAAAGTCCAGCCCAACGTCAACCGCAGGCGCCGAATGGGTTAAAGCGCCAACCGAGATCAGATCCACGCCCGTGCTGGCCAGCTCTGCCACCGTGGCCAGCGTGACGCCGCCTGAAACTTCCAGCAGAACCGCTGCCCCCGCGCGCTTGCGCCTGGCCACCGCCTCGTGAACCTGCGCCAGCGTGAAATTGTCGAGCAGCACGATGTCGGCGCCCGCTTGCAGCGCTTCGTCGAACTGTTCCAGGCCGTCCACTTCAACTTCAATCTTGAGGCCGTGGGGCGCTTGTTGTCGCGCCCGTTGCACAGCTTGCAGCAGCGATCCCACCGCGGCCACGTGGTTGTCTTTGATCAGAACGCCCGAGCCCAGGTCTGCGCGGTGGTTGCTGGCGCCGCCCATTCGAACGGCATACTTCTCCAAGGCCCGGTAACCCGGCGTGGTTTTGCGCGTGTCCACGATGCGCGCACCGCCCGCTTTGGCCGCCGCTACGAAGGTTGCGGTCAAACTGGCCACGCCGCTGAGCCGCTGCAGGAAGTTCAAAGCGGTGCGTTCGGCCGCCAACACCGCGCGTGCAGGGCCCGCAAGCGTTGCCAACGGCGTGTTCGGCTTCACCGCAGCCCCATCAGGCACCAACGCATCAAATTGAATCTCGCGCGACACGCGGGCACAGACCTGGGCCACCAGCGGCAGCCCAGCCACCACCATCTGTTGCCGCGCCACGAACGCCCCCTTTAGTTGTTGTTCAGCCGGCAAGGTGACCACGGAGGTCACATCCCCCCGACCAAGGTCTTCTTCTAAGGCCAAATCGATCAAAGCCAGCGTGTGCGGCGTTTCCCAAGCGTTCACGGCGGCGTACCTTAGCAGGACGGGGAGGGCGCTTGGCCCCAAACGGCCCGCCTTCTAAGGGCACTCCCGCCCGCGACTTTCGCCCGGTCCGCGCGTTTGGGAGTCTATTCCCATTTGCTCATGAGTGTTTGGGAGTATACTCCCATTTACTCATGGAGCGCTATGCCCGCTACCTCGCCCCCGCCGTGCAACAGGTGTTGGAAAGCCGCAAGATGGCTTTCGTTGGGGGCCCGCGTCAGGTCGGCAAAACGACAATGGCGCTCGCCTTGTTGGGCCCGGACGCTACCGAAACACACCCGGCGTATATGAACTGGGACAACCCCCAGGCCGCCGCCAAACTGCGTCGGGCCGAGTTGCCGCCCGGTGAGCAACGGCTGATCTTCGATGAAGTACACAAGTACGGCCGCTGGCGAAACCTTGTTAAGGGCATCTACGACGTTGAGAAAAGCCAGCGACAGATTGTTGTAACCGGCTCAGCTCGCCTTGACTATTACCGCAAGGGCGGCGATTCACTGGCGAACCGCTACCGATACTTTCGACTGCACCCGTTCTCGTTGCGTGAGATGAATGCGGCCCGGCGCGATGCGCTCGACAGTTTGCTGCGGTTTGGCGGCTTCCCCGAACCGTTGGTTCGCCAGGACGTCGTTGAACACCGCATTTGGCAGCGCGATCGGATCTCGCGTGTCGTTAGAGAAGACCTCAGGGACCTCGAACGGGTGCGCGAGATCTCGTTGATTGAACTTCTGGTGGATCTGCTGCCGGCACGGGTCGGATCGCCGCTATCGGTGGCAAACTTGGCCAACGATCTGCAGGTCGATCACAAGACGGCAGAGCGGTGGATACAAATTCTTGAGAACATGTACGTGTGTTTTCGACTGTCCCCGATGGGTGCGCCACGCATCCGAGCGGTTAAGAAGGAGCGTAAGCTTTATCTGTGGGATTGGTCGCAGGTTGACGATCCGGGGCCGCGCTTTGAGAATCTGGTGGCCTCCCAACTTCTTAAGTACTGCCACTTCATCGAAGATACGGAGGGCTACCTGATGGAGCTTCGATTTTTACGCGACTCAGACCGCCGCGAAGTCGATTTCGTTGTGCTTCGCAAAGGCAAACCGCTGTTCGCGGTCGAGTGCAAAACGGGAGAGAAAAACGTCAGTCCCTCACTTTCCTATTTTGCGGAGCGAACTGGCATTCCAAAGTTCTATCAGGTGCACCTGGGCACAAAGCATTTCGAGTCGGGCAAGATAATCCTCATACCCTTTGATAGGTTTTGCGAAGAGTTGCAGATGCCGTAGCGGCTGCCTCAAACCCAAAGCTCAATGGGCCAGCCGCGGGTGCGGGCCGCCCGGCGCAAGCGCATATCGGGGTTCACCACCACGCGGTTGTTCACGCGTTCCAGCATGGGCAAGTCGGTGTACGAGTCGGTGTAAAACCAGCTTTCGTTCAAATTCAACGCGTGCTGGGTGCCCAGACTTTCGGCCCAATGAATCTTACCCGTGCCGTAGCAGGCGGGGCCGCGCAGGCGCCCGGTGAATAAGCCTTTTTCCACTTCAAGCTCGGTGGCACCCACCGCGTCCATGCCCAAAGATCGCGCCACGGGGCGCACCACGTACGCGGGGGAGGTGGACAATATGGCCAAAAACTGACCCTGGGTGCGGTGGCTTTCCACCCGGCGCAAGCCCTCGGGCAAAAGCCGCGGCAGCACCGTGTCCTCCACCCAACGCTGGCACATTTCGGCGAATTCGTCTTCGCGTTGGCCGCGCAGAAACATGACCACGCGCGACGCCACCGCGTGAAGATCCACCAAAGCAAACTGGTAGCGTGCCAGCCACGTCAGTGCCTGAACCGCGCGGGCCAGCGAGATCTCGCCCCGGCTTCGCATATGACCCACGAACAGGCGGCCTGTGTTGCAGGGCACCAATGTTCGGTCTAGGTCAAAGAAGGCAGCGGAGCGGAGCATTAAAACCGTCCAAGTGTAAGCGGGATAGCGGCGAAAACACGCGGAAAAATGCGGGCTTGTGTATAAGCAAGCATCGGCAGTTCCGACGCCGCTCTGAAACGGAGAACCCCGGATTTCCCCAGGCGCGTCCGCCCCCCAACCCGTAACTTGGGTTTGACTTCGCCATGGCCGCGCGGTAAAGACGCCGCCATCAACATGCGCCTCACTGGCGGCCTTGACCGAGGGCGCAAACTTAAATCGCCTCGCGGTCTCAAAACACGACCCACAGCATCGAAGGTGCGCGAGGCTGTATTTAACATCCTTGGCCCGGCGCCGCAGGGAGACGTGTTGGATTTGTTTGCTGGCACAGGTGCGCTGGGTCTTGAAGCGCTTTCGCGCGGAGCACCCCGGGCGGTGTTTGTAGAACGCGAACCCAAGGCCTTGTCGGCGTTGCGGAAAAACCTTGGGGAACTGGGGCTGCACGCCCGCGCCACCGTGGTGGGCCGTGACGTGTTGGCTGCTTTGGCCGCGTTGGCCGCCGAGGGGCGACGGTTTTCCTGGGTGTTTGTGGATCCACCTTACGCAGCCGGCGCGGTGGAAGGGGTTTTGCGGGCCTTGGGATGCCATCGTCTGGTGGCCGGCGGCGTGGTGATTGTAGAGCACGACAAGCGGAATGTGCCTCCCAACGACTGTGGGGGCTTGATCCTCACCGACCGTCGCTATTACGGTGACACTGGACTTTCGTTTTATCGCTGCGAGCAAGGGCTGGTGGCGTGACCCAAGCGCCCATG
>JBBSJE010000138.1:0-16642 GCA_038257535.1 Polyangia bacterium | reverse complement strand
GGGGTGGCCGCCGGCGCTGCCGCCACAGGGGGCGGTGGCTCGATGGGTTGGTGTCGCATCACCAACCAAACCGCGAGAATCCCCACGGCCAAAGCGGCCCCAAGCAGCAGCACACCACGATGCCGCACAGGCACCTCCAAGGCCACACTGTCGTCGTCCTCGTCGCGACGAGCTGAACCAGACTTCCTCGCCTTCAAGGCAGCCGCAAACTCGGCGCTGGTCTCGGGGGGCAGCGGTTTGGTGGGTCCAGGCGTGGCGGGTGCCAGGTTCCGAATCGCGTCGGGCTCCAACAACACCGTGCTGGCCAGCTCCCGCGGGGTCTGTGATTCTAGCAAGACCGTACTGCTGGGGCGCGACGGCGTATCGGGAAAACCTTCGGATTCGGCCAGCAAGGCGCGCGTGTCATCGGCAGGGTCCATGTCTTCGCGTGACAACATCAAGGGCGTCAGATCTTCAGGTCGTCCTGGCGCCAAGCCGCCGGCCTCGGGCAGAGAACCCTGCGCTTGTGGGGCCTCCTCAGTCGCGTCCGGGTCCCCCAGCAGGGCCGTATTCACCGGCTGGGGGATCGATTCGCCCGCAGGTCCCGCAGGTCCCGGCCCCTGCATCTCATGGACCGGTTGCGCGCCAACAGCGGGCCCACCCGCCACCGCGTACGGTGTTTCCGGAGGGTGAGGTTGTGGTGTGAAGCGCAGCGGAGCGAAGCCCGGCAGCGTGCGGCCCAGTGGTGCCGATAACAGGTCCGGCAGCGGCTCGTCCACAATCGCCATGCCTGGATTTGTGGCGCCCGAGGGGCGACCCGGCTCGGCAGGCCCGTCAGACACCACAAACCCCGTAAGCGTCGCACGCGGGTCAGGAAGCTCGGGCTCCGCCTCGGGCGGCCCCGTGACACGCGTGGGGGCTGAAAAAGCGTCTTCGTCATCAGCTTGCGCCCACGGCGATTCGGACAACCACCTTTCCAGCCTGCCCATGCGCGTTTGCCTTAGCTCCGAATGATCGGGCCGCGGCGCTTGCGCTTCGTAGATCACATGATCGCCATGCAAGCGCGTGATAATGGAAACCGCTTCGAGGTCAGGAAAGTCGCTGTCCTCGATCACTTGCAAAAGCGAGCGGCGGCCATCGAACAAACGCAAAATGGCGTTCACCTCGTCAGGAATATCCGCCAAGCGTTCGGCCAAAACGTAGTAATCAACCTGAAACGCGGTTTCGAGCGGCGGCAGCGTTTCCAAAAGCCGCGTCCACTCGTCGAGCCGGCGCATGCCCTCCATCAACAAGGCCTGCGCCGACAATTCGATCACATCTCGGCGACGAATGTTTTTGAACTCAACCTCGAAGCTACCGTCGTTCCACGCAAACAAACGGTAAACCGCTTCCAAACCCGTTAAACGCCCCGCTTCGGCATCAATCACGCGGCCGTCACGAAAATATATGGCGCCTCGACGTCCATCCGCATTGCCAACGTGCACGATGCCGGACTTGCGGTTGACCTCGATCGTTTGCACGAGATCAACGATTCCAATGTCGCTAAGTTCACCTGCGAATCGCGTGCGCGTGTCCCGCCTTGACTCCAACCGTTCTCGCTCACGTCGCTGCAGCAGCATGCGCACGCGCGTGGTGATCTCTTTGATGTAAACGGGCTTGATGAGGTAGTCCTCAACCCCTATTTCAAGCCCTCGAATTTTGTCTTCGATGGTCTTGCGACTCGACAAGAAGATAAACGGAATCCGCGCCCACTCCGCGTGCTCTTTGATTCGACGGCATAGATCAAAGCCATCCATCTGTGGCATGTGGGTGTCGGAAATCACCAGATCGATCGGGTGCTGCGCCAGCGCCTCAAGCGCTTCTGCGCCCCCTTGCGACGTAACAACGTCGTAGCCCGCCTTCTTCAAACTCACGTCCAGAACGCGCAAGCTCTGGGGATCGGCGTCCACCAGCAACAGACATTGTCGCGTCCCCGGATTCATAACCTTTTCCCCGGCAGCGATTGTATCTCGCACCTCAAAGCGTCGCAAAGCCGGCTGGCGTTTTGCGGAAATTATGCCAGTTCGGGCACGTGCCGCTGCAAGACGTCCCACAAGCGGGCGTGCTCGGGCAGTTGCGTCAACGCTTGCCTCACATAAGCCAGTGACAGCGGGATGCTGGGCAGAAAATCAGGGTTGCCCCGGCGTCGGTCGATGAACACAAACCTGCCTGCGTCCTTCAACTTACGTTGCACCGTTTGCAAGTGGAAGAGACGACGTGTCGAAACAGAGTCAAAGCTGGAAATAACGCAGAATTCATCAATAAATTCATATACTTCTGACAAGTCGAGAGGGACATATGAGTCCCGAAGTAGAGCCACCAAATCGTAAACCGCAGGACCCAGGAGGGCATCTTGGAAGTCGATCACGCGTAATGTGGGACCTTCCGTTTCGTCCAAAACCATCAGATTGCGGCTTTGGAAATCCCTATGCACCAACACCTGGGGGCTGTCCGCCAGCTCTTTGGCAATGGCATCAAAGCTGTGGTCCACCACGGAACGTTCAGCATCGCTGAGGATCACCCCCCTATCCGCCTCCAGGAGCCATTCGCGAAAGTGGTCCAGCTCCCAGCGCAACAAGGCGAAATCAAAGCGACGACCAAACGCCAAGCAATCGGGGTCCGGATATTCGGCGCCCAGGCGCTGCAAACGCGCAATCAACGCCATCGCACTCCGATAAAGGGTTTGGCTCCGTGCGCCTCCCGCATCCGCCGTCACAGCTTTCTCTAAGGTCTGGTCTCCCAGGTCCTCAAGGGCGATGAGCCCCTCGGGCAAATTGCTGCGATACACCCTGGGCACCGGAAAGGCCTGCCGTGAAAGGTAGCCTTGAAGGTTTAAGAAGGGGTAGCGAGCTTCTGGGACCTTGCGATCGTCCTCAGGAAGCTCCATGACGACACAAGTCGTAGGTTGGCCCGCCGTGGTGACGCGGTGATAGCGCCGGGTTGAGGCTTGACCCGCCAAAGTCGCCACCTTGCCGTTGTCGCCGCCGGCAAAGCCACGCACAAAACCCAGTATTTGGGGAGAATCCGAAGCCACTGTCTGCATCACTTTGCCCACTATAATGGTGTCGTGCCACCCAACCAAGTTTCCCATAGCTCGCAGCCGCCCATCGACCCTGAGGCGTTTCGTCACGAAGTCTTCGACTTGTGCAGCAGATTGAAAATCAAGCGGGCTCACCCCTCCTTGCCGCTGGGCGAGAGGCTGGGGGCGTTTTGCCAGCTGCTGTTGCAATGGAACGCCAGCTTGAATTTGACAGGAGCGCGAACTTGGAAGGACGTTGTGCACGAGCACTTGCCAGATGCTTTTGTGCTGGCCGATGAGTTGGCGGAGGGCGCTCGGGTTGTGGATGTGGGCTCGGGTGGCGGCCTACCTGCTTTACCCCTGTGCCTTTTGCGCCCGGATCTAACCGTTTACATGCTGGAACCACGCGCCAAGCGTGTGGCCTTCCTAAGAACGGCTGTACGCGAGTTTGCATTGCAGGGGATTCCGGTGGTGGGCAGGGACGATGAATGGGAGATTCCAAGCGAAGGGGTTAGTGTCGCAATCTCGCGCGCCACATTTCCTCCGGCAGAATGGATTGTCCGCGGGCGTCGGCTGGTGGGCACAGGACAGGTGTTTGCGTTCCTAACAGGGGACACCCCGTCTGGTTTGCCCGGTGGAGACCTTGTTCGCGCGTACGAACTCCCTGGCGGTCAAAAGCGTCAGCTCATGCGGTTTTCCGAGTAGGCCGGTATTCGTTCCACGTGGAACATGGACTGACATCTGTTCCACGTGGAACATTGGCCCTGAACGTTCCACGTGGAACACAACGCCAGGGCTCTAGCGAAGCGAGGGACAAACTCCCTTCGTTCCACGTGGAACAATTGACAGCTTCCGGCGTCACTCCTATGGTCGCCGGGTGCCCAGCAGCTTAGAGGAGCAACTGCAAGCCGAACTGGACGCCCTTCGCCAGCTCGACCGTTACCGCACCTGTCCTCCGCTTTCCGGGTCGTCCCGCCGCGACGTCAGCCTTGGCGACACAACATTGGTCAGTTTCTCCTCCAATGACTATTTGGGCCTCGCGTGCCACCCCAAGGTAAAACAGGCGGCCATGGACGCGTGCAACAAAGTGGGCGTCGGCGCTGGCGCCTCTCGCCTGGTCAGCGGTGACCACCCCCACCTTCGCGATCTGGAAACGGCGCTAAGCCTCCACTTCGGCGCCCAAGCCGCCTTGGTCTTCCCTACCGGTTACCAAGCAAACATAGGTGTCATTACGGCCCTGGCGGGCCTCGAGGATCTAATCCTTTCGGACGCTCTCAACCATGCCAGCCTTATCGACGGTTGCCGTTTGAGCCGGGCGAAGGTGCTGGTCTACGCACACGCCTCTGCGTCCCATGCGGCACAAGTGTTGCAAAATGAACTAAATCAACGACGATTTCGACGAATCTTTGTGATCACCGAATCCCTGTTCAGCATGGACGGGGACATCGCACCCTTGCGTGCGCTGCAATCGCTGTGTCTTGCCCACAACGCCTGCCTCATCGTCGACGAGGCCCACGCCGTGGGTTGCCTGGGCCCCGGCGGTCGGGGACTGAGTGCCGCCAATGGGATCTCGCCCGACCTGCGAATGGGGACCCTGGGCAAAAGCTTTGGGGCGGCCGGCGGATTTGTTCTCACCTCCTCGATCGTGCGGGACCATCTGATTAACCGCGCACGCTCCTTCATATTCACGACCGCGCTGCCGGCGCCCGTGGCCGCAGCCGCCCATGCCGCCTTAGAGGTTGTGGCTTCGGGTGAAGGCGACGAACTGAGGTCGCGTCTCGCAAGCCGAATTTCTCAATTGCAGGGCGCTTTAGGCTTGCACGGGCCGCTAAGCCCGATCGTCCCCCTGGTTTTGGGCTCGGATTTGGCCGCTTTGGCCGCCTCGGCCCATCTGCGGGAGCAGGGTCTGTTTGTGCAAGCCATCCGTCCTCCCACGGTCCCCGAAGGAATGGCCCGCCTTCGGCTTACGCTAAGCGCAGCCCATACCACGCAACAAGTGTCGCAGTTGGCAACCGCCTTGAGCGCTTTGCCACGGGTTGGCTCGCCATGAAGGCCCCGCAGCGCAAAGGGCTTTTCGTTGCGGGAACCGACACGGGCGTGGGCAAAACCACGTTCAGCCGTGCGTTGCTTCGGGTGGCGTGGCAACGCAAGATCTCTGTGCTGCCGATGAAACCCGTTGAAACCGGCGTGGGCCCCAACGGTCCCGCCGACGCTCACGCGCTGATCCGCGCCAGCGGCGCCGCGGTGCCCGTGGGCCAAGTTTGCCCTCACGCCTATCCCCTACCGGTGGCTCCCGTATCCGCAGCGGCCGCTTGTGGAGAAAGCCTTGACGTTGAAGCCCTGGCGCAAGCCTGCGAACGTGCGTTGCCTCTTCGCGCGTCCTTGCTGGTGGAATCCGCAGGGGGCTTGTTAACGCCGCTGACGCCCCAGCAAACCAACCTGGACCTCGCCCTGCGGCTGGCTTTGCCCCTGATGCTCATCACACGCAACGGGTTGGGAACCATCAATCACACCGCCCTTAGCCTTCACGAACTAAGCCGCCGTGGGGCCCCGCCGATGGGCACATTCTTGGTTAACACAGGCCCTCTCGGGCCCGACGCGCCAACCAACGCGGCAAACATTATGGCTTTATGCGGCGTCCCGGTTTGGGGACCCTTACCGTTCCTTCCCAACGCAACCGATGACGAGCTCGCGTACGCCCTTATCAGAACCCTGCCGCCGCCCGTGTTAGAAAATCTTCTCGATCGCCTGCGTTAATCGCTATTCTGCGGCTTGGCTGGGCGCGTTTCGCCGACCTGTGGTGGGAAAAATCACCACGCGACGAGCCGGGCCTTCGCCTTCGGACTCAGTCCTTACCTGGTCATGTTCAGCTAACGCATTGTGTACAATGCGGCGATCATGAGGGCTCATGGGCTCAACCGCCACAGGGCGCCCCGAGCGAATCGCCTTTTCGGCTAAATTGCGCGCCAAATCAGTGAGCGCATCCTCACGGCGGCCGCGGTAGCCTTCGGCATCCACAACAATCAAGGGCCCGACGCCAGGCTTTTTGAACACGATGCGGTTCACCAAGTACTGAAGCGCGTCCAAAGTGGCGCCCTTCTTTCCGATGATGATTCCCGATTCCGGACCGTGAGCGTCCAATATCACACGCTCGCCATCGTCAAAGGCACTGACCTCGGCGTCCATGCCCATGCGCTCCAAGATCTCACGCAGCACGCGAGACGCCTCTTCCCTCTGTTCCGCCAGTCCGTTGCTCGTGCTCATGCGTCGTCCTTTCCGAAGCTCTACAGATTGAAGGTGGCCAACGGCTTGGGCAACGGCGGCGCCGGCCCCCGGTCGTCGGGCACCTTACCGGCTCCCTTGTTTGCGCCTTTGGCAGGGCCTTTTTGCGAACCCTTAGCAGGTTTTGCCGGTGTTTCTGTGGCTGGGGCTTTCTCGTCGCCAACAGGCTCGGAATCCACCGTGGCCAACAAATTGTCTTCGCCCGCTGTCCCGGCTGCAACCATGTCGCGCATGGCTCCGGCGGGTGTTGGGGGATCCGCCGTGTTCAACTGCTGTATGGTCATCGGGTGGGGGGGCTAGGGTCCCCGAAGTTACGGCGCCGGGGCCCGTTCTGTCAACTTGCAACCCTTTGATTTCCGCCCCTCGTTCACACTTCGTGTTTGCTGGCTTGCCAGTTCCTTGCCCTGCCGCACGCCCCCGGGTACCTTTGCTTCGTGGCTGCAAAACTTGCTCGCTTGTCAGGGCCCTGGGCCGATTTGTCTGTTGATTGTTTGGCCTTGGCCTGCGACGAAACCGAGTTCACTGACTTCGCACCCACTGGCGCATTGGCCCAAATTGACGCCACCCTGGGCGGGCAATTGCGGGAGCTCGCCCAATCGGAAAAGTTCCGGGGCAAAAAGAACCAGGCCTTCAGCCTCACCACGCTGGGCCAAATGGCCGCCAAGCGCGTGGTTTTGCTGGGTCTTGGTCCGCGCGGTGAATCCAGCCCCGCTGACCTGCGGGCTCTGGGAGGGCGGGCGGCGAAATTGGCCAATGGCTTCGGGGCGCAGCAATTGGGCGTCCTGCTCCCGGACTCCTTGTGCAGCGATGCCACCAGCCCCAGCAACGTGGCTCAAGCCGTTGCCGAGGGCCTGCTGCTCGGCCAATACCGATTTGACAAATACCTCGCGGAGGACAAACGCACCCCACCCAGTCTTACCCAGATACACGTAGGATTGGCGTCCGGCCAAGACAGCGAGTTGGCCGCGGCCTTCGTTCGCGCCGAAAACGCGGCCCGAGCCATCTGCCTGGCGCGAGATCTCGTCAATGAGCCACCGGTGTCGATGACCCCGCGGCACTTGGCCGAAGTGGCGCAGTCGGTTGCCAAATCGTCGGGGCTTGGGATCACGGTGCTCGACGCTGAAGCTTGTCGCGCGCAAAACATGGGTTTGTTCTTAGCGGTCGCGCAAGGCAGCGAAGAGCCTCCCCGCTTCGTTCACTTGGTGCACCGCCCCGCACAACCCAGAAAACGCGTGGTCCTCATCGGCAAAGGTGTCACCTTCGATTCGGGCGGGCTGTCGCTCAAACCCAACGACGGCATGCTTGACATGAAAACGGATATGGCGGGATCTGCCGCGGTGATTAGCGTGATGGCGGCCATCGCTGCCGAAAACTTGCCAATCGAAGTTCACGCCTTGGCCGCTTGCACCGAAAACATGCCTTCAGGCAAAGCCTATCGCTTGGGCGATGTGTTGCATTCCAAAGCGGGAAAAACCGTAGAAATCAACAACACCGACGCCGAGGGCCGTTTAACGCTGGCAGATGCCATCACCTACGCGTTGGAGCTGAAGCCCGACGAGATCTTCGATTTTGCCACCCTCACAGGCGCTTGCGTGGTGGCTCTGGGCCCTCACATCGCGGGCGTCATGAGCAACAACAAAGCGTTGTCCGATGCGTGGCTTGAGGCCGCGCGACAAGCCGGTGAAGATATGTGGCCTTTGCCACTGCCCGAACGCCTCACGGACATGCTTCGATCGGACGTCGCTGATATGAAAAACACGGGCGAGCGGTGGGGTGGAGCGCTGACAGCCGGCCTGTTTCTAAAAAGTTTCGTTGGCACCACGCCTTGGGTCCATGTGGACATCGCCGGGCCAGCCACAACCGACAAAGACGCAGGGCATACCAGCAAGGGCGGCACTGGATTCGGTGTTGCCACGATATTGGGGTACCTGCGTCAGCTGTCCCATTCCTGAACCTGAATCGCGTAAGCCCACGCGGTTACGGCGCTTTTTTGTCCACAGGGCTAACGGCCGTTCAGCAAACGCCACCGAAATGGCGCTAGGCAGATTTTTTTGCCCGCTTTCCGGGCAAACCGGGTCCAAACTTAGTGAGAAGCGTGTTGAAGAGAAAAAAACTGAACAAGTTCAAGACGCTTGACGATGCAAAGGTTTAATGGTCTTTCTAGCTTGCCCGCTTTATACCCTCATGGTAGATTCCGGCCGCCTCAGAGCTAGGGCAAGTGGCTAGAACTTAGAGGCAATCCACTCGATATTGGGAGTGACTGTTAATGGATCCGAACTTTCATGTGGGTGATCTGGCTGTTTATCCAGCCCACGGTGTCGCAGAAGTCATGGGCATCGAGACTCGAGAAATTGCGTCTTCGAAACAGACGTTCTACATCCTCAAAATCCTGGACAACGGGATGAAGGTGATGATTCCCACCCGCAACGCAAGTGCGGTGGGTTTGCGCGAATTGATTCGCGAAGACGAAGTTGAAGAGGTTTTCGAGATTCTCAAAAGTCGCGAGATCGCGGTCGAAGGGCAAACCTGGAACCGACGCTACCGCGAGTACATGGAGAAAATCAAAACTGGCTCGGTTTTCGAGATTGCTGAAGTGCTTCGTGATTTGCAGCGCCTCAAGTCCGACAAGGAGCTGTCGTTTGGTGAGCGCAAGATGCTCGACACCGCACGAACACTTCTGGTCAAAGAGATCGCTGTGGCCACGAAGTCCAACGAAGTGAACATCGAAGAGAAGCTCAACACAATCTTCGCTTGCTAAAGCGACACTTGGGTGCGGGACATCCCGCCCCTTATGCCGCAAAAAACCCCGGTTGCCGCCAAAGCACCGGGGTTTTTCCGTTCGACGCTAATGGCGGCGATTCAATGCGTTCTAGATGTCTAGGTTTCGCACGCTCAAAGCATTGGCTGCGATGAATTCGCGGCGCGGTTCAACCAGATCACCCATGAGGGTCGAGAAAAGCTTGTCCGACTCGAATGCATCTTCCACACGCACCTGAAGCAGAGTTCGCTTGGCGGGATCCATCGTGGTTTCCCACAGTTGCTCAGGGTTCATTTCGCCCAAGCCTTTGTAGCGCTGAATGCCCAGGCCCTTTTTGCCCACTTCAGCCAGGCGTTCGCCCAAATTGTCCAAACGATCCAAGGGCAGATCCGCTGCGTCGCTGCCGATCACAAATGGCCCTTCGCCCACAGACGAAAGTTGCGTCCACAACTTTCTTAGATCTGAAAACTCGGTTTCATCAAACAAGCCGTAATCCATCACGGTTTGCTTTCTTACGCTACCGGGACGCACAGCCGCTTCAATGGAGAACGCGCCATGCTCTTCGTCAGCACGAATCGACAAAGCCACATCAGGAAGATCGTTTTCGTTCGCTGCTAAGTGGCTGCGAATCTTTTCTAACGCCGCCGAAACTTGATCTCGGTCTTTAATGCTTAGCTTGTCCAAGCTGGTGGCTTTCACCACCGCATCAACAACGCGGCTATCAAGTTTGCGATCCAACATGCGCAAGATGCGACGATAGTGGCTAGCGGAGCGCGCCAATTTCACCAAAGCGTCACCACTGGCCACCACCCCGTCGCGTCCTTTGAGCTGAATGCTCTCAACGGCGCCCTCGAGCAAATATTCTTCCAAGGCTTGCTCGTTTTTCAGGTAGAGCTCCTTTTTGCCCTTCTTCACACGGAACAGCGGAGGCTGCGCGATGTAGAGATACCCGTGGTCGATAATTTCGGGGTAGTGGCGGTAAAAGAAGGTCAGCAGCAGTGTGCGGATGTGACTGCCGTCAACGTCGGCGTCCGTCATGATGATGATGCGGTGGTAGCGGAGCTTTTCAATAAGCTTTTCCTTCTCCACACCACAGCCCAACGCGGTGATCAGCGTGACGATTTCCGCCGACGACAGCATCTTGTCCAACCGCGCTTTTTCTACGTTGAGGATCTTCCCGCGCAATGGCAGCACCGCTTGGTCTTTGCGGTTGCGCCCTTGCTTGGCCGAACCGCCGGCGCTGTCACCCTCAACGATGTAAAGCTCGGAAAACGCGGGATCGCGCTCTTGGCAATCGGCCAACTTTCCTGGCAATGACGAATAATCAAGCGCGCCTTTGCGCTGCACCAATTCACGCGCCTTGCGGGCGGCGTCTCGTGCCCGTGCGGCCAAAACCGCTTTTTCAATGACCCCTTTGGCTTCTTTCGGGTGCTCTTCCAAGTAGCGCGCCAAGCGTTCGTTGACGATCCGCTCAACGATGCCCTTGACCTCTGAAGACACAAGCTTGTCTTTGGGCTGGTTGGAAAACTTTGGATCCGGATGCTTCACCGAAACCACCGCGGTAAGGCCCTCGGTGATGTCATCGCCACCCAATCCTGCCTTTAGGTCTTTGAGCAGGTTGGTGGATTGTGCGTAGGCGTTGATCGTACGCGTCAGCGCCGCTTTGAACCCCGTCAGGTGCGTTCCACCGTCTTTGTTTTTAATGTTGTTGGTAAAGCAAAATACGTTGGGCTGGTACGAATCGTTCCACTGCAACGCAATTTCCACAACCGTTCCATCCACCTGGCCTTCAACCATGATGGGGCTGTCATGCACAGTGGTCTTTGAGCGGTTCAATTCCGCCACGAATTCGGCGATTCCACCCTCGAAGTGAAAGTCTTGGAGTTTGCCGTTGCGCTCGTCTTCAAGCACGATCGACAACCCTCGGTTCAAGTACGACAGCTCGCGCAATCGCTGCGCCAAAATGTCGAAGCTAAACTCCACCATCTTGAATATTTCAGGGTCGGGCTTAAACGTAATCTTGGTGCCCGTGCGGCTAGATTTGCCTATGGGTTCAAGCGTCGTGGCCGGATCGCCCTGGCGGTATTCCTGCAGAAACGTTTGGCCGTCGCGACGGATCTCCAGTTTCAACCACTCTGAAAGGCCGTTGACCACGGACACACCCACGCCGTGTAGACCACCCGAAACCTTGTAGTTGTTCTGGTTGAACTTACCGCCCGCGTGCAGCACGGTCATGACAACTTCGGCCGTGGGGCGCTTTTCCGTGGGGTGTTCGCCCACCGGAATGCCACGGCCGTTGTCTTCAACCGAGACCGAACCATCAAGGTGGATTTTGACCACGATGCGGTCGCAGTGCCCGGCCAACGATTCATCAACAGAGTTGTCAACAACCTCGTACACCATGTGGTGCAAACCCGTGCCGTCATCGGTGTCACCGATGTACATACCCGGCCGTTTGCGCACGGCTTCTAAGCCTTTGAGAACCTGAATGCTGCCTTCGTTGTAGCCACCGTCATCAGGCACACCGGGTTCCATGGAGGACGCGTTCTCCTCGCCTTCGCTCATATCTTGTCACTCACCTTGGGGGACGCCGAAAATGGCGCTTTTTTCGTTGGCCTTAACGTTTTCCGGCTGACCTTTTGCCCGCTTGTTTTCCGTCCCCTGATGGGGTGCCAACGGTTCCGGATCATATCCGAAAAAAACAAGAATTTCTCCATATCTAGCACAGCCCCAGTGTTTGAGGGGAAGCAAAAAGGCCAGCTGCGAACCATGCCCGCGTACCGGCGCCGCTGGCACCAACCGGGGCGGCTCTAGGTCACGCGGCCCGCGTTAACCCGCACGTCAAAGCGTTGCGGCAATTGCGGCAAAAACTCTGGGTCGGTCACCGTGATGAGCGTCTGGCCTGGCAGCGCGGCGATGGTTTCAAATAAGCGCGTTCGCCGCACGCCATCGAGTTCACTGGCCACGTCGTCCAGCAGCAACAAAGGCGGCTCGTCGAGCGCTGCAGCCAGAATCTCGAACTCGGCCAACTTGAGCGCCAACACCAGGGACCTTAGTTGCCCCTGCGACCCGTGTTCTCGCGCCAGATGCCCCTTGAGCCCCAGCACAAGGTCATCTGTGTGCGGCCCATAGCCCGTGTGGCCACGCTTGAGGTCCAGGCCCCGACGCGCCGTTAACCCTTCGAGCAGCGCGGAGGCGAGCTCCGGCTCCGCATCTACCCCCTGCACGCTGGCATGCCCTTGGTAAACAAGCTCTGCGTCAAGGTCGGCGTGAATTTCTGCGAACAACCGGCGAAACCGCGGCGCCAGTGCCAGCGCCATTTTTCGCCGACGTACCACCAAACGCGCACCTGCGACCGCCAACTGCTGATCGTAGCTATCGAGGAGGGTGGGGTCGGCCGCCCGCTTCAAAGCCACATTCCGGCTTTTCACCAGTTTTTGGTAAACGGCGGCCTCGCGGTAGTACGGCCGGTACGCGCCGAAAATCGCCAAGTCCAAAAAACGCCTCCGCGCCGCGGGCGACGCTTTGGGCAACAACAAATCTTCTGGCACAAACAACACCGTGCCGAAGGGAGCCAGCGCAGGGCTGTCCCGTCGCACAGCCTTTCCGTCAAGTTTGAAGATTTTTCGTTCGGGGCCCAGTTCTGCGGCCAGGGTTCTGTGTAGGCCCTGACCTTCGACATCAGCCTCCAACTTGGCTCCCACGTTGTTCCAGCCCAACAAGTCTTGCGCGTTGTTTGTGCGAAACGAGCGAAACGCCAACAGATAATACACCGCCTCCATCAGGTTGGTTTTGCCCTGACCGTTGTCGCCGAAGACAACGGTGGCGCGGGGCCCGGGACAAAATTCGGTATCGGCGAGGTTTCGCCACCCGCGCGCGCTCAGCCGCTCAAACTTCATGAACCCAGGATCAAAGGCGCATGGGCATGACCACGCCCAGGTAGTCGCCATTGTCCGAGGGTCGCACAACAGCGGGATCAAGTTCGCCCGCCAAGTCCAGCTGAACTTCGGGGCTGCCCATCTCGCCCAGCAGTTCAATGAAGTAGCGAGCGTTAAAACCCACCTGCACCGGACCGCCTTTGTATTCGACCTCTATGCGCTCGCGTGCGTTGCCCAGGTCGGGGCTATCGGCTTCGATGGACAGCCACCCCTTGTCGAGCGACAAACGCACGCCCCAGGTCTTGTCAGAGGCCATAATGGCCACGCGCTTGAGCGCTTCGAGAAAGCCATCCCGGGGCACAAACACTTTGCGGTCGTTCTCGGCCGGGATCACCTGTTGGTAAGGGGGAAATTGGCTGTCGGAAAGTTTGATGGCCAAACCAATCTCGTCGGCCTTGATCACCAGCTGCCCGTCTTTGACCCCCATGCCCACGGGAGACTGACGACCTTCCACCACGCGCCGAAGTTCCAGCACGCCTTTGCGCGGAATCAAGATGCCCGTCGGCAGCGCCGGACCACCTTCCAAACGCCGCTCCACCTTCGACAAACGATGCCCATCGGTGGACACCATGCGGGCCACCTTGCCATCACTCTCGAACAAAACCCCCGCGAGATGCTGGCGGGTTTCGTCCGACGATACGGAGAAGATGGTTTTGCTGATCATGTCAGCCAAGGTGGCCGGCTCCACATTCACCGTTTCAACAGCGTCGATCGGCGGCAGCTTTGGGAAATCGTGATCCGCCATGCCCACAATTTTGAATTCAGCGCGACCCGCACGAACCTCGGCCCAGTTTTGCTCGGTTCGGCGCATATGCACCTCATCGCCCGACAAGCCTTTGATGATGTCGTGGATCTGTTTGGCCCCCAACGTGAGGCCACCTTCCTGTTCCACCTTGGCGGGTAAGTCGGCCACCACCGTGACGTGCAGATCGGTGGCCGCACATATCAGGCGGTCCTTGCCGTTCGTCTTGAACAGAACATTTGCCAAGATCGGCAGAGTGCTTTTGCGATCTGCGATCCCTGAAGCCAGGTGCAGGCCTTTGAGTAATTGTGAGCGATCGATTTTGAAGTCCATGGGGACACCTCGTCCAGCGGCCTTACCCTACATTAATTTATTAGAAAAAGATCAGATCTCTAGAAGCCATTAATAGGGCCTGTGGGAACGTTGAACAACCGGAACTTACTCAATTTTTCCTGTGGACGAGGGTGGGGGCAAATATTGGGCTCACGGGGGATAAGCCCAAAAAGCCGCGTTGCGCTGAGTTGTCCAGTGTCTGACCACAGGCTCTCAACACCCGCTTTCACAGGTCTATCCACACCTTCATCCACAGGGGCGCCCAAGCAAGTAGGAAAGCCCACCTTTAGCTGCACCCGGGAAAATAAGCTGGCAAAACTGCCGGGGACACGCGCAAAAACAACGAAAAAACCCGGCGCGGAGGCCGGGTTTTTTGAAAAGGCTAGGAAGCGCCAATGACCGCGCTTTAACTGTCGCGCAGATGCGATTCAAGCGTGTTGACGATGCTTCTTTGCGCCACGTCTTCTTTCACCAGCTTATCAATTTTGCGAACCGCGCTGATGACCGTTGAGTGGTCTTTGCCGCCAAAGCGGCTGCCGATCTCGGGATAACTCATGGCCGTAAGCTTGCGCGCCAAATACATCGCCACAGCCCTGGGATGCGCCACGGCCCGGTGGCGTTTGGGACCCTTCAAATCCGCCAACTTCACGCTGAAATACGTAGCCACTTCGCGCTGAACAGATTCGATGGTGAGTCCCACGGGGGAGCTTGCCACGATGTTTTTGAGCGCGTCTTGTGCCAACTCTAGCGTCAAAGGGCGACTCTCGAAGGAAGAGCGGGCGCTGACCCGCGCCAACGCGCCTTCAAGGTCGCGCACATTGGTTTTGATGGCGGTGCCAATGAACAAAGCCACCTCATCGGGTAGATCGATGCGGTCAAGTTCGGCCTTGCGCTTCACGATGGCCACGCGCGTTTCCAAGTCCGGGCTTCCCACTTCGGCGATAAGGCCCCAGGTGAAGCGGCTGCGCAGCCGGTCTTCCAACCCAGCCACTTCGCTTGGAAGCTTGTCGCAGGTCATGACAATCTGCTTGTGGGCGTAATGAAGTGCGTTGAAGGTGTGAAAAAACTCGTCTTGAGAGCTGTCTTTGTTCGACAAGAACTGAATGTCGTCAATCAGCAGCACATCCGGGAATTCGCGATAGCGGGCGCGGAACTCCTCCATTTGGTTGGCGCCACCACTGCGATTCATCAGTGAGCTGATGAAGTCGGTGACAAAGCGTTCACAGGTCACAAACACCACATTCCAATCGGGATGCTGGCGATAGATCTCGTGGCCGATGGCCTGGAGCAAATGGGTTTTGCCCACACCCACGCCCCCATAGATGAACAACGGGTTGTACTTTTCTCCTGGGGACTCGGCCACACTTTGGGAGGCAGAGTGCGCAAACCGATTTGTAGGCCCCACGACAAACCTCTCGAAGGCGTAGCGGGGCAGCAAGCTGGGCGGCTTTGCGCGGCCCGGAAGTTCTACCAAGGGGGCGGGGGGGGGTATTGCGGCACCCGGTTCGGTGGCGGCCACCGCGCGAGCCGCATCCTCGATCTCGAACTCCACCGTGAAGGTCTGGTGGGTCCGATTTTGCAAGTCGCGGAGGATGGAAGGCAGAAAGTGGTCCTCGAACCATTCCTTGTGATAGCGATTGGGCGCTTTGAGCTTGATGCGGCCTTCCTCTATGGAAACGCATTCAATGGGGCGCAACCATAGGTTGCGGTGCGCCGGCTTAACCAGCGGCTCTATAGAACGGACGGCTTCTCCCCAAAGTTCGAGCATGTTTTCCACAGGTGAGCACGCAAAAAAAACAGAACAGATCTAGGGCCTTGTGACGGTTTGTCCCCAGTCTGTCCACACAAAGTTCCCTCGCGCTCTTTCCCCGACACAACCTCCGTGTGACGGGGGCTGTCGTGAGAGAAAACTTCCTGGGCGCTGCGGGCGAGCCACTCTCTAGCAGAGGCGTTTCCAACCCAGCAAGACCCTCGAGGGACGAAGGTGGAAGGTCCTGAAGATCATGGCAGTTTTTTGACATCGAAAGATTCCTCAAACTGCATCTTGACTGAGTCTTGACCGCGCATTTGCTACGTAACCGATTGAAATATTTCAGGGATTTCGCCATGGCACGGGGTGCGGTCTCCGGGCGGCCCTGTTTTTAGACGAAAACCACGCATGCGCTCCGCAAACGCCCATCGCATGGGCTCTGCCGCGATCTACAGCGGCCCAAACCGCGTTTTTCGCTGGTCTTGTGACCGCGAAACCGTCACAAAGCTGTCGCCCTCGCAAAAACGCAATGAAATGCGCCCAGAGGCCGGAAAACTCGGGGTTTTTGCGACAACCGTCCCAGCAAGAGCGTTAAGTTTGCGAAACGTCTGTTTCCAAATTGCTACGACGCATGTTTCCCTTTGTTCCCATCGGGGGGCTGCAGAGGGCGGGAGCACACGAGGTTTCGCTCACTGGGCCACCCTGTGGATAAACCTGCTTTCGCGAATTGACACTCTAGAAGTGCGGTGCTAATCCTTCGCTCCCACTACGGTACGGAAGCCGGAGGATCAACGTGAAAAGG
>JBBSJE010000137.1:0-16756 GCA_038257535.1 Polyangia bacterium | reverse complement strand
GCCCTGCGCGGCTGGCTGCCACACAACCCAGTGCTCGCGTGACAGCAGACGGCTTTCGTTTTCAGGCTGAAAGTTTGAGCCGGGAACTTCGCCATCCGTGCGGCGCACTTGCCCACGTGCGCCCACGGTGGCTTGAAAGGCGAAGGCATCCACGCCCACGCGCAGGTGCAGATCGGCCTGCATGGGAAAAAATGCGGTCTTGGGCTGATCGGGGCCGCCATTGTCATTCGAGACCATCGCGAAGCGTAGGTCAGCGCCCAGCTTCAACGGGCTGGGCAACGACACCGCCCCGTGCATGAAACTGCCGTCGCCCTGCCAGGTGGACAGATCCTCGCCATTGGCGTCGCGGCCGTAGTCGTTCAGCAAACCACCGCCAGAAGGTGAATAGTGGCATTGGTTGCAGCGTGTGGTGCCGGTGGAAAACTGCCATTGTGGGTAGGCAAAGGCCTTGCCGTGTTGGGACACCAACAGCAACACAATCCCGGCCAAGAGCCGTAGCAACTGTGACAGCCTCATCCCACACCTCCGTCATTGGGTTGGGTTGGTAAGGCGTCCGCAGGGCTTTGGTCTACATCTGTAGGTTGGGCTGAATCCGCAGGGCTTTCGGCGTCCGATCCCGCATCCACCACCGGTACCGGTGCAGGCACCCCGGCATCGCTCGCACACGTGGGCAACGGGTCATCCACATGCTCCTTGGCGCCGGCCAAGATCCAGCGTTCGATGAGCTCAATGTCGGCGATGGGCAGCGGCCGATCAGGCGGCATAAGCTGGGTGCCGCGACCTCGCAGGGTGTTGATGAGGCGCGAATGGTCAGGCTGGCACGGTTGCACCAGCGGACGCGTGCCCGAGCACACGCTGGTTCCATCTTTCACAACGCACCCATTGCCATCGAGCGGTTGCGGCAATCGAAACTGCGACTGTTGGCGCAGCAAACTTTCGTAAGCTGATTTTGGATCTGAAAAGTTCAGGCCTGATTCAGCAGCTGCGTTCGAGTGGCAACTGGCGGTGGCGCAGTTGGGAGCCAAGATCGTGGGTGCAATGAACGCCCATTCCGCGGGGCGCTCGTCCTCGTCGCTACATCCGCCTGCCAAAGCCGCCACGCAGACCATCAGCGCAAAACGGCTGGCGAAGCGATTGGAAATGGCGAAGGTGGGAAACACGGGACAACCTGTTAGCCCACAGCACCATCAAGTGGCAAGTGACGACTTGATGACGGCTTGGTGGCGAACGCCTACGGCGCTGGACAGGTGCCCGCGGTGGCCACCGAAAGACCTATGGAATTGGCAAGGCAACGGCTTGTATAGGTTTTGCCGTTGCACGCACAGACGGGCGAAAACACCACGGTTGGACACGACCTCGGTCGCTCTTGACAGGTGCCGAAGCGGTTGGGATCGGCACACGTGCCGTCAGGATAGACACAACTGTCCGCGCCACTTGCACACGCAATCCGCATGGGCCCTCCACACACCTGCGGCACGCAAGCGCCTTGGTGATCCACAGATTGGCCCGCAGCCGCGGCGGCACATTCGTTGTTGTAGGTCTTTTTGTTGCAGCCGCAAACAGGCCCAGGCACGTTCGAGCACGCCACGGGCAAGGCCGCGCACACGCCTTCGCGGAAAGCGTCACCGCAGGTTGCCGCGGCATAAGCGCAATAAAATCCTTGGGTACAGGTCTTGTTGCTTGCGCCGCCGCAAGTGCAAGAGCCTTCATGGGCAACCGACTGGCCCGCTTGAGCTGCGATGCAAGGGTTGGAGTAAGTGACGCCGTCGCAGCCACAAACCGGATCGTACTGCTGAGAGCAGGTTGTGGGGCGATCAAGGCAGCCGCCTTGGGTGTCCCCGCAGGCCAGCACAAAACACATCTCCGCGCTGCCACACGAATTGGTGCCAGGAACACACTCTTGCGCGAACTCGAAGCCAAAATCGATGTCCGCCACGCCGTTGCGACGCAACACCAGAGTTAAGCTAGCGGTTGAACCTGCAACAAGCACATGCGTTGCGCGCGGGCTAAGCCACTCAGCTTGATCGGTTGGCGTCAATTGCTCGCACGCTTTGGAGAACGCTTCGCCTAGAAACGTTGCCGTGCCCGTGGGAAGCCCCGCCACCGATAAGGTCCCTGGCTGACTCAAGCTTGTGTCAACCGTGAAGGCCACAGACCAAGCGCCCATCACCGAGATGCGAATGCAGCGCACGTCCGCTGGCACCTCCGACACTTGTATCAGCGCCTTCGCTTCCAAGGCCACATCGTCGTTGGAAACGGGGGCTGGCATCAGGTCAGCCTCCGTTGGGTCATTTGAGCAGCCGGCGAGCAAAGCACACAAGACAGAGGCGCGCGCACGCCCGAGAGCAAGGTTAGGCATATGGCGCATAGGGCACATCATAGCCGCGTCCGCGGCTTCCTACGGCCAACCTTTGGTCACACTGAAGCAACAGCCGGGCAACAGAACCCGCGCAACTGTGGTCGGTTGGCGCGAAAACCATTCGAAAATGCGAAAACGGCAGATGGGCGGCTGTCGTCACGCGGCGGGATCACGTATGGCAATCCCATACGCAGCTATCTCCCGGTCATGGGTCAGCAACGTAAACGCTTCTAACTCTGCCTGCGCGATCAGCAAACGATCAAACGGATCCGCATGATGCCTTGGCAGCGCCGCCGCCCGGCACGCGTGCTCGGCCGAGATGGCGAGCAAAGAAACTCCATCGGCGCGAACGCGCGACTGAACGTACGCAAGAGGCGGCTCGGGCAGAGAGATCCTTCCCGCGGCATACTTGATCGCCAACTCCCAAACCGAAGCGATGGACAGATGAAAGCTGTGGCCGGACGAGGCAAACAATTTTCTTGTCTTTGGGCCCACCCGCTTAGGCTCCAGCATCGCCCAGAGCCACGCGTGCGTGTCGAGCAGAATTTTCATTTGCCCGTGTAGTCGGAAAAGTCATCCAACGGCGCATCGAAATTGTCGTGGATCTTTCCCAATCCTTCGTCTCGCCCAAGCCGGATGCCGACCTTGCGCGCCTCGGGAACGATGCGCGCCATCACCACGCCGTCGCGGGCGATAAGCACGTCCTGGCCTTGCTCGACCTGTCGCATTATTCTTGAAAACTGCGCCTTGGCCTCATGGATGTTGTAGGTGTCCATAACCTTTATGGTGGACCAGTCTGGTGAACCAGTCAATACAAGCCGCGCCCCGCCGCTAAAGCGTCTCAGTCCGCGGCGCTTCAGCGAATCGATAGCCCATGCCGCGCACGGTTTCGATCAAGCGCCCCGCCGAGTCCAACTTGTCGCGCAGGCGCTTGACGTGCGTGTCCACCGTGCGCGTTGACACACCGGGCTTGTATCCCCAAACGTCGGCCAAAAGCTCCTCGCGTGAGCGCACGCGGCCGCGCGACTCCATCAAGTAGATCAGCAACCGCATTTCCAAAATGATGACGTGGATCTCTTGATCATCAACGAAGGCATGATGGCCATCTACTTCTACAGAAAGGTTGGCAACGATCAACTTGCGACGAGATTTCTTGACCTCGGGATCGGCCCCCGCGGCCGGCGCGCTGGCCACCGCGGTTGTGTCGCTGGCGGCACCATGGCCTGCTGACGCGCGGCCATTGCGGAACATGGCGTTCACACGCAACAGAAGCTCGCGCATGGAGAACGGTTTCACAACGTAGTCGTCGGCGCCCACCTCGAAACCCACCACCCGATCGATTTCATCGCCCTTCGCCGTGAGCATGATGATCGAAGGCTGCTGTGCACGTTTTTGCGCGCGAATGCGCCGGCACACCTCCGTGCCTTGCAGATCCGTCAACATCAGGTCCAGCAAGATCACATGCGGATCGAAGCTTTCGTAAAGCGACAAACCCAGCTCGCCGCTCTCGGCGGCTTTCACCTCGTAACCGGCGCCTTGCAGGTTGTAGCTGAGCAGGTCGCGCAGGTCAGGTTCGTCCTCCACCACCAGAACACGGCGGCCCGAAAGCCGCGAGGCGGGCTTCAAGGAGGAGGGGGAAGTGGAGGGAGAGGACGCAGAGAAGTCCATGTGTTTGGAAGAACGCACTGGGTTGCCTAGCCCCCGCTGGGAAAAAGGCCCAGGGGAAAGCGAGACCCAAGGGTAGGAGCGTTCAGTAGCTTTCCCGCGATCCTCCAGCAACAGTTCTGTGACGGCTAGGTGACCGTTCCTTGACGACCGGACGACCAGCCCTGGCGTCAGCCGTTAACTTGTACAGCGTGTCTTGTCGCGGGACAGCGCCCGAACAGCTTTGACCTGCTTCAAAGCGTCTTTGGCTCGGGGTGACTTGCGATAGCGCTTGGCCAAATCTTGAAATATGGCCTCTGCATCGCTGCAAAACTTCAATTCCACGAATGACGCACCAAGCTGGAACATCACTTCGGGGATTTCAGGCGACTTTGGGTAGGAATCCAGCACCTTTTGGTATTCCGCCGCCGCCTGCGTGTGCTTGCCCTCTTCGGCGAAGGTTTTGCCCACCAGCAAATACGCGGTGGCCGCATGGGCATCCTGGGGAAACCGTTTCACGTATTCACGCAGGTAGCGACGCCCTTCGGTGCGGTTGCCTTCACGCAGCCGCGCTTGCGCTTCAGCCCACAAGCCGTCTTTGTCTTCCGGCATGGTGGGCGCAACTTTGTCAACGATGCGCTGCTGCCCTTGCTCAAGCAGCGAAAGCCGCTCCTCGATGCGGCCATCCACCAGCTGGGTTTGCATCTGATCTACAAGGTGGCGGATCTCTTCCAGCTTGCCCGTCAGCAGGTTCAGGTCTTGCCCCTGCCGTTCCACTTGCGCGCCTAGATCGGCCGAGTTGCGCGCTAGCAAGGCGGTGGCTTCATCCAGCACCTGGCGCAGCCTGTCCATGGCCATATTGGCCTCGGTGTAGCGCGTCTCCATGGTGTCCAGCCGCTCTTTCAAACGGCTGGATTCGGTGCGCATGGCCTGGCCCTCACCGGAGGTTACGCAGGCTGACAAAAGCGCCAGGGCGCAGCCAGCCATCGAGATGATGCTTGCAATGCGCCCTGCTGGGGCCTTGCGGCCCGAAGTCTTTGAAGCGGCCATGGGCTCGCCAGGAGGCTAGCTTATTGCCACTCAAGGTCAACGCGGCGATCGCGAGACCAGCCCGACTCGTTGGTTCCCGAGGCGTCAAGCGAGCCGCGGGGCAAGGGACGCAGTCGGGTGGCGGGAATGCCCAAACGCTCAATGTAATCCTTCACAGAGCGTGCACGGCGGTCAGTGAGCGCCAAGTTGTACTCATCGGTGCCGCGCGGATCGGCGTGGCCCACCAAGCTCACGGGGCGATCGGCCTTCTTCAAGCATTGTGCGTTCTGCGCCAAGATGTTGCTGGCCTCATTGGAAAGCCCAGCGTCGTCAAAACCGAAGTACACAGGCGACAGCGGGCAGGGAGGGCCGGCAGCCGCTTTGCCGGCCACCGATTGGCAGCGGCCTTTGAGGCAGTCTTGGTCCTGGGGGCAATCGTCGTCAGAAGCGCATTGCGGCTGGCTGCATTGGCCCTGCAAGCAGATGAGGCCCGAGCCACATTCGCCGTCGTCGGCGCAGGCGCGGCAGCGGTTGGCGATGCATTCTTGACCGGCGGGGCACTGGGCTTTGTCTTTGCAAAACGCCGAAATGGCGTCGCAACGGCCTTCGTTACACTCGAAACCTTCTTGGCAGTCGTTGGCGTTGCGGCACTGTTGGCATTTGCGTTCAACGCAAAATTCGCTCTCTTTGCAGTCTTTGTCGGTTTCACAGGTTGGGTAGTCGGGTTTGCAACCCGCCAAAGTCAACCAAGTGGCGACAGTCAAAAAACCTAGTGTCAGCGTCGCAGATAGATTTCGCATGTTTTTGTTGCCCTCAGGGACGGGCCCACCCTAAGAGAGGCGCGTTCGCGTGTCAATACACTCCCTGTGGGCTGCGGCCCGAAATGTGGGTTGTTCGTCACAGCGGCGTCGGCGACCGGGCGTTAGACCGTCCCCCTTTGATATAGCCACGAAACCCGGTCGTTTTCCGACGCCGGCCCACGCTTTGACTCCCGACCTTATGTCCTTCGTGCTATGCCCTCTCACTCCCCCAGAATGTCTACGACAAGATGGATTGGCTCCTAACCCACCTCTCCTCGCTGTCTGCGAGTTCGGTCTACCTAACCCTGGCTGCCATCCTGCTTTTGTGCGGGTTGGGGTTGCCCATTCCGGAAGACATTTCCCTGATCTGCGCCGGCTATTTGGCGCATCTGGGCATTGTGGACATTCACAACGTGTTTTTTCTGTGCTTGGCCGCCGTGTTGATGGGCGACGGCATGGCGTTTGGCATGGGCCGGTGGTGCGGCCAAGCGGTGTTGCGCTGGCCACGGATTCAGCTTCACTTCAGCGCCCGCAAACAACGTCGGGTGCGCGCCTACTTCCGCAAGTACGGCAGCAAAGTCATTTTCATCGCGCGGTTTTTGCCGGGCGTGCGGTTTTCCATCTTCTTTTCCGCAGGAATGCTGCGGGTCAGGCCCATGGTGTTCTTCGTCTACGATGGCCTAGCCGCGCTGCTTTCGGTTCCCGCCCTCGTGTACATGGCTTGGTATTTTGGCGATCACATCGACAAGGTCATCGCCTGGAGCCGTCGCTCGGAATACGGCATCTTGGCTCTGGCTGTCGTCGTGGTGGCTGTGGTGGCCTTCAAAATCGTGCGTCAACGCCGCGCCGACAAGAAAGCCCTTGGCAGCGAAAAATTGGCAGCCGCCGAGCCCGCCCCACGCGCCACCACCAAGCCCTCACCCAACGAGCAGGGTTAAAAGCAATCGAAGGCCGCTAGGGCAGCCGAACCTGAACGCCCACGCCCAAGTCCGCTTCCAACCGGAACCAGCGCTTGAAGCCGAAGGTGGCGCCAAGCTGGGTGAAAAAGCCCACGTTGCGAATGGGATCGTACATAAATCCCAGCGCCACACGACCGCCATAGTCTGTTTCCGATACGAACTCTCGTTGGCCGGTTCGGTCGTAGACCACCTGAACGGTTGTATAGAACTTGAGTGCTTCGTCTTGATCCAGCCAGATGCGAACACCGGGCATCAGGGCAAACTGCCGGCTGCGGCTAAAATCTTTCTCCACACCAAAACGCGCGCCCACCAGCAGGTCTAGCTTCATGGTCACGCCAAACGAAAGCTCCAGGTCTACAAAGGTGGGGCTGCGGGCGGTGCACACCCGGCGGCCATCGTTTTCTTTGTCACCGCAGTAAACGTCGTCCTCATAGGGAACAATCATGCGGTATCCGGCCCCTGGCATGAGCGAAAGCCCCACCTGACCCCGGTGATGATACGTAGCCCCCCATTGGGGCGTCGTGGGTTGCACGGGGGTAAGGCTTGATTCAGCGGGCGGCTCGGGGGCTGGCGCCTCCACAGCGGGCGCCGGCGTGGTTTGCGCCCACGCCGCCCCAATGCAAAGGTAGGGCGCGACGAGACCCCCAAGGAGCGCCATACTGACGCTGGCCGGGGAATGAAACAGGGCACCAGACAAGTTACGGACCATGGCAACGGCGAGTATCGGCCGGCGCGGGGAGTTTTTCCACTGTGAGTGACAAGCCGCGCGCCGGATCTGTGCAAAAAGCGCCTCCGCGGCGGGACGTGTTGGGTTTGGCAGCGGCCGCGGCCAGTGGATTGAGCTTTTGGCCCACGCGCGCACGCGCGCGGCCTTCCCCCGATGCGGGGCGATTTCGCCTGGCGCGCCTAAACCTCGGCGGACTTGCTGATCCCCGCCCCACGGCGCTCAAGCGTTGGGCCTGGGAATTGGAGGCCCGCACAAGCCTTGAACCCGAAACCGAGCCCGCGGCCCCAAGGGCCAACGACGCCGAGCTGTTTCGGCATCCGTTTTTGATTCTGTCCGGCGATCAAGCGTTCGCCCCCCCCAGCGACGCGGACGTTTCGCGGCTGCGTCGGTTTTTGACCTTTGGTGGTTTCCTGCTCATTGATTCGGCGGAGGGGCGCGCGGCGGGTGGCTTCGACGAATCGGTGCGCAAGCTGCTGGCGCGCTTGCTGCCCACAGATCTGCCTCAGCGGGTGCCCGAAGATCACGTGTTGTGGAAAACCTTTTATCTGCTGCAGGGGCCTGCGGGTCGCATCATGGCCGCGCCCTACGTGGAAGCCGTGGAGCGCGACAAACGCATTGTGGTGCTGTACAGCCAAAACGACTTGTGCGGCGCTTTGGCGCGCGATGGCTTTGGCCGCTACGAACACGAAGTGATTCCGGGCGGTGAAACGCAGCGCGAATACGCCATACGATTTGCTGTGAACATCACCATGTACGCGTTGTGCCTTGATTACAAACAGGAGCAGGCACACATCGAATTTATCCTGCGCTCACGCAGACCGCGGTTTTAGATGCACCTGCCAACGTTCCAAGATTGGCGTGTGGCTTTCGGCGGGCATCTGCAGCCATCGCTGATTTGGCTTTTGTGTGCCGGCGCAGCCCTGGCACTAGCGTTGTCTGCTTTGGCGCTTTGGCGGGGGCCCCGCCGCGAGAAACGTTGGTTGTTGCTCAGCCTGCGCGCGTTGGCGATCGCCTCGTGTTTGATGGTGGCGCTTGAGCCCACGCTTGAGTTGCGCAAAATCGCCCGCGTGCCCAACCACGTTGTTGTGATGGCGGACGTTTCGCGCTCCATGAGCGTAAGCCCCCCACAAGGAGGCGCTTCGCGACAGCAGCGCATGACGTCGCTGTTGCAAAACGCGCAGCCCATGTTTGCAGCTTGGCGACAAACCGGGCATCGCTTGGATACGTATTCCTTCGGAGAAACGCTGGCGCCCGCCACATGGGACGCGTTGGCGGCCCCGGCCACCGCCGATGCCACGCGCTTGGGCGAAGCGTTGACGGAACTGCAAGGCCGGTACACCGGACGAGACATGGGCGGGGTGATCATTGTCTCCGACGGCGTGGACACCGGGCGCGTAGGCGCAGGTCCCTTGGATGCCGACACGGTAGACGCTGTGAAGCGCCTTGGCGTGCCCATCCACACCGTGTGGGTGGGCGAGACCGCCATCAAAGACCTCTCGGTGTCCACCGTACTGGCCGATGATTTTGCGTTTGTACGCACGCCCATCGCGCTTGAGGCCATCGTGCGCCACACGGGCCTTGGGGGGCGCAAAGTTGAAGTGACGCTGACACGCGACGGCCGCTTGGTTGACGCGCGCGCGGTGGAGCTGCTTTCGGACAGATCCGAAACCCGCGTAAGCTTTCCGTTCACGCCCCAACAACCGGGCAACTTCGTGTTCGAGATCGCCACCCCCGTGCTCACCGGCGAAGCTCTGGCGGAAAACAACCGCCAAATATTTAGCTTGAAGGTGATCCGAGACCGCATACGTGTTTTGCATGTGGCAGGGCGGCCGTCGTGGGATCAAAGGTTCGTGCGATCGCTTTTGCGCCTAAACCCCAACGTGGATCTGGTTTCGTTCTTCATCTTGCGCACCGATGGTGACGAACGTCCGTACGACGAACGCCGCGAGATGTCGCTGATTCCGTTTCCGCATCGCGAGGTGTTTTACGATCAGCTGCAATCTTTCGATTTGCTGATTTTTCAAAACTTCAACTATCTGCCCTACAAGGTGGAAGCGTTTTTGCCGGGTGTGCGTGACTACGTTTTGGGCGGGGGCGCGCTGGCCATGGTGGGCGGCGATTTGTCATTTGCCAGCGGGCTTTATGGTCGCAGCGCCTTGGCGGAGATCTTGCCCGTGGACCTGGAAGGCGTGCCGCTCGCGGGGGAAAGTTCGTTTAGCACCGAGAAATATCGTCCCAAGCTCACGCCGCAAGGCCTTGGGCATCCTGTCACGTCGCTTAGCCTTGACCCGCGTGGCAATGAAAAGCGTTGGGCTTCGCTGCCCATGCTGGAAGGCACCAACAAGGTGGCGCGCCTGCGCACGGGGGCCTCGGCCTTGATGGAGCATCCCAAGCTCAAAACCCTTGATGGCACCGCCGCGCCCGTTTTGGCCGTGATGGACGCCGGCAAGGGGCGCAGCTTGGGCCTGCTGACGGATTCGGCCTGGCAATGGGGGTTTGTGGACGCCGGCAGCAAAGGCGACGGCCGCGCGTTTCAGACCTTCTGGGAAAACGCCATTCGTTGGCTGGTTCGCGATCCAGCGCTCACCTTGTTGCGTTTGGAGTTGGATCGGGTTGAACACCGCAAGGGGCAAGACATTGCCGCCCGCGTGCGAACCCTGCGCGCCGATTACACCCGGGCCGCCAATGTGGAGGTGAGGGTAATGTTGCGAGGCGCGGCACAATCGACGGACGATGCCCCGCTGCGAACTTGGACGCTGAAAACCAATGCCGAGGGCGAAGGCCATCTGGCTTTGGCCGATTTGCCCGTGGGCGCCTACCGTTTGCGAGCGGAAGCCACATTGGAAAGCGGTTTGGTGGCAGAAGAAAAAACCCTGCTTGTGAAAGCTGAAGGGCGCGAGCTTGAGGACGTGGTGGCAAACAAGAGCGTGTTGCAAGAGCTGTCCCGCAGCACGGGCGGGCAATTTGTGGAAAACAAGATGGCGAACTTCCCCCTCAAGCCCCTGCGCGAAGAGCGGATGGGCCGGCAGCGCGCCATCGAGCTGTGGTCCAATCCGTTTTTGCTGATCTTCGCTGTGCTGCTTTTGAGCGTGGAGTGGGCTTTGCGGCGACGGCTTGGCCATAGGTAGTTCGTGGCGTATTCTGCGCGCATGCGAACCGCACCTATTTTGGCCCTGATCCTTGCTTCCCTCAGCGTTTCTGCCTGCAAAAAAGCGGATGCGCCTCCCCCCCCGCCCCTGCCCGACCCCGCCCCGGCAGCGCAGGCGCCAGCAAACAAGCCGCCCGCAGACGAAGCGCAACCGGGTTCAGCGGCGGGCGCCCTAAATCCCAGCAAGCTCACCGAAACCGCACCGGCCAAATTCACCGCGGCGTTTGAAACTTCAGCGGGCAGCTTCGAGATTGAGGTAGAGCGCGCGCTGGCTCCCCAGGGCGCCGATCGGTTTTACAATCTGGTGAAGTCGGGTTTCTACAACGAAAATCGATTCTTCCGTGTCGTGCCGGGGTTTGTGGTGCAATGGGGCATCCATGGAGATCCAGCCGTGGGCAGCTCTTGGCGCAACGCCAACATTCAGGACGACCCCGTCAAAACCAGCAACAAGCGCGGCTACGTGGTGTTCGCCACCTCAGGGCCCAACACGCGCACCACGCAACTGTTCATCAACCTTAAAGACAACGCTTTCTTGGACGACATGGGGTTTGCGCCGTTTGGCCAGGTAAACAAAGGCATGGACGTGGTGGACAAGCTCACCTCGGAATACGGCGAAACGCCCAACCAAATGCTGATTCAATCCCAAGGCAACGCCTACCTCAAGCAAGCGTTCCCCAAGCTTGATTACATCAAGACCACAAGCGTGAAGTAAAACCGCGGCTTGTGCGGGGCATCACTGTAATAGAGGTTGCATGGGCGGCCGCACGTGTGGGCTGCCCATTCCCGCTTACACTCTAGGCGCATGTTTCCCTGCCGCCGCAACGTTTTGAAATCTGCATTGGGCGCGGCCACCGCGGCCATGGTTCATCCCCTGATGGCCATGGCCGCACCCGCGCGACCCAAAGGCAAGCTAAAGTCTTTCGGGTTGATTCTTGGCAGTGTGAATCGGGCATTGGCCGAAGATCCGGCGGGCACCCTCAAGCGGCTTGCGCGCCTGGGCTACACAGAGCTGGAATTTTCGAGCCCACCCAAAGACGTGCCGGCCGACAAGTTCAAACGCATGATCACCTCCGCGGGTCTTAAGCCCTTGGCCGGTGGCGCGGCCATGCATCAGCTCAACACCGCGTTCGATGAGCAAGTGCAAAGCGCGCACACGTTTGGGCGCAATTATTTGGTTTGTTATTGGCCTTGGGCAGACAAGGGAAAAGACAAGCGGCTGGATGATTGGAAGCGCCTGGCGGACCGGCTCAATCAGCTGGGAACAGAAGCAAAGAAACAAGGCTTAACCTTCGCTTACCACAATCATGACATTGAGTTCGCGCGCACCGAGGATCAGATCCCGTACGATGTCTTGCTGGCGCAAACCGATCCTGCGTTGGTCAGCATGGAGCTCGACATTTACTGGATCTACAAAGGTGGACAAGATGCCGTGGCGTACATCGAAAAGCACCCGGGCCGCTTCAGGTTGTTTCATGTGAAAGACATGGACAAAACCGAAGCAGGTGAACGCGTTTGCGTGGGGGAAGGGATGATTCCATTTTCGGCGGTGTTCGCGGCCCTGGCCAAGCAGCCACACGAGCAACACTATTTCTGGGAGCGCGAAGGCAAATTCGATGCGGCCACCGAAATGGCCTGCGCCACGCAAAGCGCGCAGCACATCAAGCGGCTTCGGTTTTAGTCCACCAACGCCGTTGTCGCATCAACGGCATCAGCAAGGTTCATTGCACGGCGGTAACCTTGGTGGCGTGCGCGAACCGCCCGGCTTCCATCTGCAAGCGCGCCGCCAACGCCAAGGTGATCATCTGAGGAACCAAGATTTCAACCATGGGCAAGAGCCGCGGCGGTACGGTGGGCAGTGCAAAGCCCGCGTCGCCCCCCGCGCCACACAAGGCCGCCCGCCCCCCACGATGCAAAACGTCTTGAACCAAGCGGGCGTTGAGAGCGGCCGTTGGGGGCAGCCCCTCAAACACCACCAGGAACACTTGCGGCCCCACCATTTCGAGCGGCCCATGACGAAACGCCGCGCTTGAGAACCCTTCAGCGGGAAAATGTGAGGCTTCCTTTGTGATAAGCCCTGCCGCCTGCGCCGCTGCACACGAGGGGCCTCGGCCAGCGTAATAGAGCAGCGCGGTTTCGCTGAGCGCCTCGCTGAAAATTTCAACATGCTGCGGCCACGCACGCACATAGTCAGCGACAGCCGATGGCGCTTGCGCAAGCTCAGGTCGAACGGCAGCCAAGTCTTCACCCACCCAATGCGCGCCCAGCCATTCCAGCATCATGAGCGTGCTCACGTAGGTCTTGCAAGACACGGTGGCCTCGGGACCCGCGTGCGTGATCAGCGCGTGCGAACATCGCTGGGCCAGCGGTGACGCCGAATCGTTGCTGATGCCAACAACCTGCACGCCGGCTGGCACCTGGTCTAACAAGCCTATGGTCTCGGCGCTGCGTCCCGATTGCGAAACCGCCACCACCACAGCGCCCGGCCGCAACAGCTGCGAGGCATGGTGAATCAATTCGCCCGTTTCCATCAGCAAAGGCGCAAAGCCCGCCGCCACGAGCTTTAATTGCAACGGCACCAGCGCGTGCAATGAAGCGCCCATGCCCGTAAGAATCAACGGGCCTTGAGAAGCCAATGGCGCGTTGGGCATGACAAGTCCGTCCAGCGCCGCGAAGGTGGCCGCGAGCGCTTGCGGTTGAAACTGAATGTCGTGAAAGTACGGCCCCTGGATGATGTTCATGGTCAAGCGCGTTGAGATTAACGTAGCGGGTAACGGCGGCCAAGGCGATTGCAAGGCCACCCGCTAGCGCCCCCGCTTGCGGCCTTGTATGAGTACCAGCGCGATGGGGCCCCGGGCACCGCGCACATGTTTTCACCACACAGGAGATAGACGATGGCTTCAGTGACATTTAAGGGCGCCCCAGCCAAAACGGTAGGCGAACTTCCCGCCGTGGGCTCCACAGCCCCCGCGTTCACGCTTGTTGGCCGCACTTTGGAGGAGGTCTCGCTTGACGCTTATGCCGGCAAGAAGAAGGTCGTCAACATCGTGCACAGCTTGGACACCGGCCTTTGCGCCAATTCAGCGCGCAGATTCAATCAAGATGCCGGCAGCCGCAGCGACACTGTGGTGCTGGTGGTCTCGAAGGATCTGCCGTTTGCGCAAAAGCGCTTCTGTGAAGCTGAAGGCCTCACCAACGTTGTTACCCTATCGGCGTTTCGCAGCGGCTTCGCCAAAGATTGGGGCGTTGAGTTGCTAGATTCCCCCATAAAAGGCCTTCTGGCCCGCTCCGTGGTGGTTTTGGACGAGAACAACAAGGTGGTTTACACCCAGCAGGTTCCCGAACTCACCACCGAGCCTGATTACGACAAGGCCTTGGCCGCGTTGGGCTAAGCCCATAGGCCATAGGACCCCAGGGGGAGGCGGCGGCGCCTTCCCCGTTTCATTTGGGGAACAATGCGGGAAACGCGCGCTGCCTTCTGCGCAAACCCGCGGGGGGTGTTAGATTCGAGGCTTCCGTGACATGGCGTGGACACAAAGAAGAGCCCTACGACCGGGTTGAGATCACCAACCCCGCTGACGGTGGCTTCGTATACTGGCTGGCAAAGTTTTATGCGTTTGGCCTGTGCTGCTTGGCAGGGCTTTTGGCCATGGCCGCGCTGGGCGCCTATCTCTACTTCGCACTGACGCTGCCCCCCACTCCGGATCTGTCGCGCTTCGAGCAAGAAGCGGCCGCCACCACCACGGTGCGCGCCTGGGACGGCATGCCGCTGGCCGAATGGGCGCAAGAATACCGAGAGATCGTTCCGCTCGCGAACATCCCCAAAACCTTGGTGCAGGCTTTTCTTTCGGTGGAGGATCGCCGCTTCTTCGAGCATGGCGGGCTTGATTTTCGCGGCATTGGCCGCGCCTTGGTTGCCAACCTGCGTGCCGATCGCGTGGCGCAGGGGGGCTCCACCATCACGCAACAGGTGGCCAAATCGTTCCTGTCACCTGAGCGCACGCTGTCGCGAAAAATCCGCGAAGCGATTTTGTCGCGGCGGCTTGAAGCGCATAACAGCAAAGACGAAATTCTGACGCTGTATCTAAACCAGATCTTCTTGGGCCACGGCGCCCACGGTGTGGCCGCGGCGGCGCGCCGGTTCTTCGACAAATCGCTACAAGAGCTGGACACCAGCGAAATGGCTTTGATTGCTGGGCTGGCCGGCGCCCCCAGCCGCTTTTCGCCGTTTTTACGGCCTGAATTGGCACGCGAGCGCCGAGACCATGTATTAGACGCCATGGTGGCCGCGGGCGTGTTGGACGAAGCCGAAGCCACGCGGCAACGGGCGCATCCTGTTGTTACCCACGCAGCGCCCGACATCTTCCACGAGCGCTCGCCTTATTTTGCAGAACACGTTCGTCGGGACCTGGGAGCCCGCTACGGCGAAGACACCTTGTGGCGTGGTGGTCTACAGGTGGAAACCACTGTGGTGCCGTGGGTGGATGCGGCGGCGCAAGAGAACGTTGATTTTTCCCTGCGCAAACTCGACAAGCGCCAGGGGTACCGGGGCGCGGTGGCGCGACTTGAAGGCGCCGCGGCCGAGTCATTCCGCCAGCGCGCGGCTGAACGCTATGGTGCCGATCCACCACAAGAGGGCCGCTTGTATTTGGGCCTCGTGGAATCAGCCAACGCAAAGTCCGCCAAAGTGCTGGTGGGCACGAACGTCTATGAGTTACCACGTGAAGGTTTCGATTGGGCGTTTCCCTATAGCACCCGCAACTTCGACAACGCATTGACACTGCCCGAGCACAGCAACCCGCTACAAAAAGGCGACGTGGTGTGGGTGGCCAACGCGCACAACAGCTCCTTGAGGCGCTTCGGTGATTGGATCTACGACGAGAAGAGTGAAGTTCGCTATTTTGCCCCATACCAAGACAAAAAGCCGCCCAAGACGGTGAAGCTGCGGCTTGAACAGCAGCCCAAAGCGCAAGCGGCGCTCTATGCTTACGATCATCGCAGCGGCTACGTGGTTAGCATGGTGGGTGGCCACGACGCCGATCGCTCGCAGTTTAACCGTGTGGTGCAGGCGTGCCGGCAACCCGGCTCAACGTACAAGCCCATCTACTATTCGCTGGCCCTCGACAGAGGCTATGGCTACGCCTCGCTGCTCAACGACATTCCACGCGCCGAAGTGGATCCCATTACGGGCGAGGTTTGGACACCCACGAATTTGAACAACACGGTTGAGTACCAAGTGACGCTTGAATACGCGATGATTTGGTCGAAGAACGTGCCTTCGGTTCAGCTGTTCAAACTGATGGGCGCCAACGACGTGGAAACCTGGGCGCGGCAGTTGGGCTTCACAACCCCTATCATCGCTGACCAAGCGCTGGCGTTAGGCGCTTCGTGCAGCCGCATTGATGAAACCACACGCGCATTTTCTACGTTTGCCTCAAATGGGCTTCCGATCGATCCGGTCTACATCCGACGGGTGCGCAACCGACACGGGCAGGTGCTTGAAGACAACACCGAGATGGGCGATCCCATGGGTATGCCGTTAGAGCGCCTGGATCGGCTTGTGGATCTTGCCACCTCCTTGGCCCCTCAACCTACCATCCCACCGCGCACCGCCTGGCTCACTTCGCAACTGATGCGGCGGGTGGTAACCCACGGTCACGCTCCCGCGATGCGCGCCACCCAATTGCCGTTCGCGGGAAAAACCGGCACATCGAGCGCCACGATGGACACCTGGTTTATTGGGTACACTTCACGTTGGATGCTCACCACGTGGATGGGCGACGACAAGCGCGAACGGCCGCTGGGTCGCAAAGATGCGGCCTTCATGCTTACGGTGCCGATGTCGGCTCGGTTCTTATGGGAGGTCAAAGGCGATCAGCCGCTGCAAGAGATACCGTGGGAACGCCCGGCCAGCGTGAAAAAGAACGACACGGGCGGCACCCTGCGCACGTCGATGGATGAAGTGAAGGCCGAGCAACAAGCGCAACCACCGGGTCGGCGCGGTTAGCCGCCACAACGCTAAAGCCGCTGCCGTGCGGCATCGAAATGTGCCCGCAGGCCCACCAGGGTGTCAACCGCCGAAGCCCAGCCGCG
>JBBSJE010000136.1:0-16795 GCA_038257535.1 Polyangia bacterium | reverse complement strand
TTGTTGAAATCGTGCGCAATTCCTCCAGCTAGCCGGCCCACGCTCTCAAGCTTCTGTGATTGCCGAAGCATGCGTTCAAGCGTCCGGCTTTCGGTTTCATCTCGCACAGTGAGCGCAACGCCGTCTCTTACCCGCACGGCGCTGTAGCGCAGCCAGCGTTCCATTCCCCCGGAAGTGACGGTGCGCATTTCGTCCACGAGCGGCTCTTCCGTGTATACAACCGTGACCAACTTATCCAAGAGCCCCTCGGCTGCGAAGGGGAGCAGGGTCAACAGGGTTCCCGTGGTGAAGTCCTCTGGCGTTAACCCCTCAGTGGCGGCCGCCGCTGAACTGACGTAGACGAAGCCGAAGTCAACGATGGCCCCTTGCGGGTCGCGCAAGGCCTGACAAATGAACAATCCATCCTTGTTCGCGTCAACGGCGGCTCGAAACCGCTCCTCGGCCTCCATCAAATCGAAAAGCGCAGCGTTTTGTGCCGTCACATCTTTGGCTATCCCAAAAACCCGTGGCGCTTGAGCCTCTGCTTCAACCGCGCCACGGACATAGATCCACTTGCGCTCGTTGCTTCTGGTCAAACATTCGATCGTGAATTCGATCGCCGTTTTCGTGTGAACCGCTTGCGCAAACTGCCGCTGCACGTGCTCAAGATCGTTGGGTCGGAGCATTTGCGCCAGCGCTTCGATAAGCATCTTGGCATTGAGGCCCGTTGGCAATCCCAATAGGTCCAGCAATCCTTGCGAAAACTCTAAGTCAGCTTCTGGTCGGATCGATGACGTGCTCCAAAAGCCAATGCGGCCAAAGCGTTGCGCTTGGCGAACCAGCTTCTGCGATTCGAGATCACGCCGACGGTGGGCCTCATGCGCCGAAACGTCGCGTTGAATGGCAAGGAAGTGGGTGATGTCCCCAGCCGGTGAGCGCAGAGGGCTCACCGACCATTCCATGTCGATGGGTGTGCCGTCTTTCTTGTAGTTTACGGCTTGGCCGAAAAAGGCGTGTCCGGCCGATAACGTGGCGCGAAGCTCGGCCAGGACAGCTCTGTCTGTTAAAGGGCCCTGCAAAATGCGAGGCGTTTGCCCTAGGACGGCGTTCGGGTGATATCCGGTTAAATCTGCAAACGCCGCGTTGGCGTAAACGATGACAGGTCCGGGCAGGTCCAACTGGGACGACGTGATGAGAACCGCTTCGCTGAGCTGATCCAGCACCGACGTCAGAGCAAGGGGGAGGCCCCTCATCTCAGCATCCATTTATTGCCTCGCCCTGCACGCCACTGGGGCCACAGTAGAGCCCGACACGCGCTGTGGCGCAAGGTGTAAGAGGCCGATGTAACCAGAATTCGCCATGCGCCAGTCAGCGCGGGCGCGGCGCGATGGCACGTTGCGTCAAGTCCACAGCGGCGTCTGTGACGCATCTTCGCCTGAACTCAACAACGGGGTGGTTTCAGGGCCCGAAGGAATGGCAGTCCGTTGCCGCTGGGCCACCCATACGAACAAAACCCCCGACATGGCAAATGCCAAGACGGTGACCATCAAGGCGTTGGCGACGCTGGTGAAATCCGCGATGTAACCAACCACAGAGGCCGCGGGCGCATCGCCCAGCACATGCACACTGAACAAAAACACGCTTTGTAACGTGGCTGCGTATTGTGGAGGCGCCAACTGATCGACCACCACCGCTGCGGGGCCGTTGTACACCGAAAGCAGAAACACGATGCCACCGGTGAGCAGCGCGAAGGCCAGTTTGTGTTCAACGGTCAAACAGCCAATGCCAATGGGGATGGCAAGCAGAAGCGAAATGCCCACCACCAACGCATGGCCGCCCACGCGGCGTTTGCCCAACCAATCGCCCAAGTAGCCACCGGTGAGCACACCGCCAATGCCGCAGCCTAACCCCAGGCACAACATGAGGATGCTGCCGCCCCAGACGGAGAAGCCACGTTCGTCGATGATCAGATAGCGTGCCCAGAACAATAACCCGGCGCCTGAGAAGGTCACCAAGATGCCCCCCAAGGTGCACAGAAGGAATGTGGAGTTGAGCAGATAAGTGCGTGCTGGTTGCGTATGGGGCCGGGGCAGGCGAGGCGGCGCCGTCAGGAACAAAGTCAGCAGCGCAAGCAATAAGGAAGGTGCCCCCGCAATCCAAAACACGCCCCGCCAGCCAATCTCAGGCGCCAACACTGTGCCTAAGAACAGTCCCGTGCTGCCTCCCAATGCCATTCCTGCGTTGTAGATGCCCAGTGAACGTCCTTGCTTTTGTGGTTCCGCAGCCGCGCACAACAACATGATGGCGCTGGGGCCGTAGGCGCCTTCGCCCACGCCCACCAGCGCGCGACAAAACAACAGCATGGGCAACGAGGTGGCCATCGCCGACCCCATGGTGGCAATGGCCCAAACCACCACACCACCAAAAATGATTTTTCGTGGTCCCACTTTGTCTGCCACCGGCCCCGACGCCAGGGAGGCAAGCGCAAACACAACAAGGTTCACGAATGTGAGCAGCCCCAACCGAAATTTCGATATGCCGAAAGATTCAGCGATAAACGGCGTCATGCTGTAGACGACCTGCCTATCGAGATAGTTGAAAAAGTTCACTGTGGTGAGCAGCGGCAACGGTTTGATCCCGTACCCGGCTCCCTTGGGCCCCGGCGTGGAGCGAAAGCTAAGCGAAGACACCGAGGCTTTCTGCCATTTCGGAGGTGAACGGTGAAGTTGTTTTTTCTATCAGGACGGCCACTTGGGCTACTGGCGGGGGTTCAACAGCTGGCGGTGCAAGCTTCGGGCGAGGTCGGCCACAGATTTGGCATTGGTTTTTTGCAGCAAGCGACGCACGGTGGTTTTAACGGTGTTCGCTGACAAATCCATCACCCTGGGGATCTCTTCCACGGGCCAACCTATCGTGACCAAACGCACCACGTCGCTTTCACGGGTGGACAATTGGTGCTCTGCAGCCAGGTTCGCCAGGCACTGCGATAAGTCTCCATTGGATGCACGCCAATCCAGGGCGCGGTTTACAAACGCCCGCAGATTTTCGTTTGACCACGGTTTCCAAAGAAACTGCGCCCCAAGCAACTGTGCGGCGCTTATGTTTTCGCGATCACTATGGGCGGTCATGACGAGGGCGGGGGCCTCGCAGCCGCGCGCGCGTAGCTCGCGAAGCACGTCAAGACCGCTGCCATCGGGAAGCCGCACGTCCAAGACAACGCCACAAAATCCCGCTTGCGTGGCCACGAGGTTTAGCCCGGCTTCAACACTGGCGGCATGCGACACGCTTCCATACTTGGACAAGAAGCGGTCAATGGCGCGCGCAACGTGTCGATCGTCTTCCACCACCAGCCATGACGTAGGCGCCTCGGCAGGTGAGGTTTCGGGTGCGGCGGAAAGCTGGTCCACGGGGCCAGTTTAGCCCATAGTTCGGTGGCCCACAGGGGGCATCTCCTTTTGAAGGGCCTTTTCCTCGCGCGCCAAGGCACGAATGAGCGCCGCCAACTCTTGATGATTGATGGGCTTGGCCAAACAGGGGCGGTTTGTGGCATCAAGCGCCTCGCTCAAAGCCCGCGAAGTAATGCCACCCGTCATAAACATCACCCGCGTGCGCAGCTGGGGATGCTGGCGAGACAGCCACAAAAAGAAGTTTACGCCGTCGGTGTCCGGCATGATCACGTCTGCCAAGAGCACGTCAAAAGCCGTATCTTTGGCCAGCAAGGCCCTTGCATCGGCCGCGCTTCGGGCGGTTTTGAGTTCGAATTGCCGACCTAGAGCGCGCGCCAATGCAGCGGGGAAATAGGGGTCATCGTCGATCACCAGCACCCGGAGTCGTTCGCTTGATGGGGGAACGCACGCCACCGCGGCCTCGCTAGACATGGAGGCTCTGGGACGCTCGAAGAACACGTTGAAAGTTGCACCTTCGCCGGGGGCGGAGTGCAACAATATCTCCCCATCCATCTGTTGCACCAATTGGCGGGTGATCGCCAACCCCAAGCCGGTGCCTTCGCCGTGTGGTTTGGTGGTGAAGAACGGATCGAAAACCCGCGGCGCCATTTCTGGGCTGATGCCGGGGCCGTTGTCGCCCACCTCAAGCACAACATAATCGGCATCGCACAGAGTTCTGATCCAGATCCGCCGCTCGTGCTTTGGCATGCCGCTGGTGGCGTGCAATGCGTTGACCACAAGATTGGTGAGCACTTGCGCCACGCTGTTGCGAGGTCCAACCACGGCCGGCAACGTTGGCGCCAGATCCACTTCAAACGCCGCCTGATATTTCACCTCTCGTCCCAACAAACGAAGCACCGTTTGCACTTCGTCGTTCACATTCACTGACACCACTTCAGGGTGTTCGTCCTTGCGAGAAAACAAGTTCAAGGTGGTAACGATGTCAGCGATGCGGTGGCTTGCGCCAATGCAATCCGTGAGCGCTTCGATGGCTTCAGGGGCAAAAGCGTCAAGCGCCTGTAAACGTTGCGCGCGCGGCTTGCGCATGATGTCTTCGAGATCTTCACGCAAGCTGGCCACATTCGACAAAACGGCCGCGCACGGGTTGTTCACCTCGTGGCTTACGCCCGCGGCTAGGACGCCAATGGCCGCGATCTTGTCCTGGTGGGCAAGGTTGGCCGACATTTGTCTGTGTTTTTCCTGAATCGATTGCAGCCGTCGGGCCGCCGCTGCAGCCTGCAACAGATCGGTCGAAAGCGTGGATGCGTCTTCAACCACAGCGAACGCCCCCGCGCGCAGAAGCTCCTCGTTGACCAACGTGCGTGGCGGTTTAACCATCACCACCACCAACGTTTCGGGATTGGCCTCGCAGATTGAATAGATGCGCAAGGTGGCGGGTGAGGGCCGCAGCGTTTGATCAATCACCAGCATATGGCATCCAGACAGATCGGCCGGCAGCTCATCCAGAGGTAGCGCTTGCTCAAGCGCCAACGCTGTGTTTTCCATTGCCGCCTCCACCCTTTCGAGGGTGGTGGGCCACTCGTAGGCCAGCCAGATTGTGGGTTGCTCACTCATGTGGGCGCCACGTTGGCTTCGGCCCACCTGTACACCACGGCGGCGCGGGTAAGGCCCACTCCAGGGGAATACATCAAAATGTTGTCACCCGGCCGCACGGCCCCTTCGCGACGTTTGCGATCAAGGTTGTAAAGCAGCGTGGCGGGCCCCAGGTTTGCCACCTCCGCAAACGTGTCGATGGTGCGGTGCTGGGGTAGGCCCAATCCCAATCGACAACCTTCCACAAACCAGCCTTGGCTTTGGGCGCCTACGTAAAGCGCAACCTCGGCGATGGAAACACCGGCGGCCGCAAGCGCGCCGGCGCAAGCTTCTTTGCAGTAGTCAACGGCGCGCCGACCCGCCAGCTTGATCGCATCGGGCTCAAACGACATCAAACGCACTTCTCCATTGGCCCGTGTCCACGCACGGGCGGGTTGCCCTTCCACCACGGGGGCAAACACGGCGCCTTCGCGCAGATCGCCATCGGTTCGCATCCAATGCCCCAACAAGCCAAAGCCACGTGGCCCAGGGCCCACAACCGCCGCCGCGGCGCCATCGCCAAACGCCAACGACATGGGGGTGCTGTAATCAAGCACCCGCGACAACGCCGATGAAGCCACGATAAGCACGTGTTTGTACGCGCCCGTGCGCACCAACGCGTCAGCCATCACGAGCATGGGCAGAAAAACGGCGCAGCCAATCTCAAGATTCCACGCCACCGCGTTCACCAGACCACATTTGCTTTGGATGGCAGGTCCGTTGCCAGGCAAGATACGGTCGGGCACGGGAGAGGCCACCAGAACGAGATCGATGTCTTCTGGTTGCACCTGGGCGTCTTGCATAGCCGCGCGCGCGGCCAAAGCTTCCATATCCGAGACCTCCATGTCGTCGGCAATCACGTGCCGAAAACGCGCGCCGCGGAAAGGATCGTTGGCGTGTTGTTTCATGGCGGCTTGAATTTCGGCCGCAAGCGGCGGGGCATCGCCCTGGCTTGTGCGCTCTAAGGCCAGGATGTCTTTGCGGCGCGCGGGCTCCGCCAAAGGGTTGAAATGGCTGGGCCAGTGATCGTTGCCACGTCTGTGCGGAGGCAACCAGACACCAATGCCCTTGATGATGGGATCAAAAGCTCTGCTGTGCGTTTTTGGTTCAGCGATCATTGGCGGGGGCAAACTGAAATTGTTTCAAGGCGGCAAGGCGTTGGCTGCCCGCAAGCCGAATGTCGGGATCGATGCGAACATCCAGCACCGTTGGCTCCCGTGCCGGATGCGCAAGCGCCGCGCGCAACTCTCTTTCGTCGCGAATGACGCTGCCTTTGGCACCCATGCTGTGGGCCATTTGTGCGAAGTTCACTTCTTGGGTCGAAAAGTCCATCTTCGAGTTGTAAATGGCGGCTTGGCCGTGATGAACCATATTCATGCGGCTGTCGTTGATGATTACAAACGTCGTGGCCACGCGGTGCTGAACCGCGGTAGCCAATTCATTCCCCTGCATCAAGAAGCCGCCATCGCCACAGATCGCATAGCTATGGCGATCGGGCGCACCCATTTGATAGCCGATGGCCGTGCAAATCGCGGACCCCATCGACCCAAAGCCCAGGCAGGTGAAAAAATCACCATTGTCGCGCACGCGCAGGTGATGCAGAACCACGCCCAAATGTTCGCCCATGTCTGCGGTGTAAAGTGAATGCGATGGCGTCAGTTCATTTAAGGCCCGCACAACTTGGGCGGTGGTCAAGGCACCGCTGGGGCTCTCTTCGATTTTCTGATAGACGGGCGCCACCTTCAGCGTGAGCGCGGGCTGTTCTCCCCGGCGGTGTTCCAACATGCGTGACAGCACGGCATCGATGGGGCCCAAAAGTCCCAGGTCTACGGGATAGTTCTTGCCCAACTGAACAGGATCGATGTCCACTTGGATGAAGGCCTTTTGGGCCTTTAAAAGCGGAGACCACGCGTTGGTGGTGAAGTCGTTTAAACCCGAGCCCGTGACCAGCAGAACGTCGATGCCGCCGGCCAAGTAGTCGGTGACCGAATCGTGTCCGCCGAAGCCGAAGATTCCGAGATAAAGCGGATGATCTTCAGGAAACACGCTTTTGCCCTTCGTGGTGACCGCAACCGGCGCGCCCAAATGTTCCGCCAACCGCCGTAGGGCACGTCGGCTGCTGAAGTCGCGTGTGCCCGAACCCGCCAGGATTAAAGGACGCCGAGAGCGTTCAAGCCACTCCATGGCCTGCCGGCAGGCGGGAAGGTCAACATCAAACGCGGACCCGATGTTGCCTTTAAGCGGTTGTGCAACGGCTGGCTCGGTGGCCACATCCATTGGCAATGACAAAAACGCGGGCCCTTTGCGACCAGTGTAGGCGGCTGACAAAGCCTTGCGCACCAAAGCCGTGGCCGTTCCCGGGCGCGTGATCTGTGCGCTGAATTTTGTGTATTGCCTGGCAATGCCAACGGCGTCCCAAGTGTGCGACGAGCTTTCTTGCAAAGCGCCGCGCGAAAACGCCGCGCGCGACACCTCGCCCGCGATGTGAATGACAGGCACGCCCTCATAATGCGCCGACATCATCCCGGTTATCGCGTTGGTGATGCCGGGGCCTGCGGTGGTAAGCACAACCCCGGGCAGCCCCGTGGCAACGGCATACCCCAAAGCCATGAACGCGGCGCCGGTTTCGTGCTTTGCATGAACCACAGCGATTTCCGGCGCTTGTTCAAGCGCGGCGTACAGCCCGCCCACGGCGCCACCGGGAATGCCGAACACGCGATCCACACCGAATTCGCGGAGTCCATCTAGAATCTGCGACGCCACGGTGGATTTTTTCATCGATTTTGCGTCTCTTCACCAAGCGTCAGAACGATGTCCCCGTTGAAAGGATCGATCATGCGTGTCTCAAAGGTTGCCGAAATCCCGCATGCGCGCGCCACGCCCACCAGTGCGCCTGCCATCGCATGCTCAATGAAATTGGGCTGATCACGAAAGGCCGCCACGTAGCTGCGGGGTTTGGGGGATGTGATCACGCAGGTGCCGTGGTTGATGGCCGCGCTCATTCCAATGTTTGTCATGCGCATGATGGCATCGAAGTTTGAACCCAACATGGCAAACGTCATGCGGCCCGGAAGCGAACGGCGCCAGGTGGGAAACGCCGCCGCTTGAATCTCGAATAACCCTTGGTGAATGTTCGGGCCGCCAAAATGAAGCTCGGAAAGTTTGACCAGGCGAATGAGGTAGTCCTTCACCGAATACAGCCGAACCGGCGAAAACTTGGTGAATCCAAAAAAATCGCGATAGGCGGCTTGCGCGTCGGCGCCAAGCTCCAGAGCGCGCTCGTCCAACATGTTCATAAACACACCGCGCACGGCATAGTGCTTAGGGATCTGCGTCAGTCGCCAAGCCAGATCAGTGCGCGCGAAACATTCCTCCAGCCCGCGGGTAAACAAGGGCTCCAAAGGCGGCTGAGCGCCCTCGCTTTGATGCTGTAAATCTCTTTGCCAGGTCTTTGCCGGACCAGCCATTCTTAACCCACCCAATCACTATCTTAGCCCCAATGGGTGGGCGCGGCTCGTATAAGGTTACAGTTTCGTCACCTTGCGTGATCGAAAAGCTTACAGCAGCGACAACGACGCAGATGAACCTATACGACGCGCAACCGTGCCGTTTCCCGTTGTTTGGGTGGTTGGTAACTTCCCTGAGGAAGGAACAACGCGGTGGCGCGGTGGGCGCTCATACGCACGGCGGCTCGGGTGGCATTGGCCAAGGCTTGACTGTCTTCTTCGCTGCCTGTCCCCGTGGCACCGAACCAAGCCAGATTCAGCAACGCAACGCCATCGTTGCCCTCGGTGCGGCGTTTCCAGCGCCCTAGGGGAACACCTTGGACGCGAAAGATGGTGCCTCCGTCTTCGGGCTCGTCGGACATGGGATCCCAGTAAAACTCTCCGCCGCCACCGTCGCCGCTTCGCCGATAGCCGCGAACGAAGATTTCGGCCTCGTCGCCTTTGGGATCGAGCGAGTTCAAACACCGAACGTTAGAAACTATGGTTGGTGCGTTCATATGCTTACCCGATGAACGCAATTTAAACGCAAGCGCCGGTTGCTTTCGTCACCCCCCAGGGGTGTGCCCATTTGGGTTGGTCAGTCGCGGCGCGGAACGCTGACAACGCAGCGCTTGAACCGACGGCTAGATCACTTGGCGGGAGCGCGAAGGCACGTTGGTTTTGAGCACTTTGGCAATCAGCTCCACTTGCGAGTGGACCTCTAGTTTCCGGTACAGGGACTTAATGTGGTTGCGCGCGGTGTGGACGCTAATAAAAAACAGCCGCGCGATCTCCGCTGGTTTTTTGCCTTCAACAACCGCAAGCAGAATTTCTCTTTCACGCCGGGACAGGGGCTGCCCTTCAACCGCCCACGCGGCATCGCTTGCAAAGCTTGCTTGTACGGGCGGGCTGCCGGGCGCCGCTAACCCTGCCGAGCGAACTTGCTGGTCAAGGCTGCGCGCTGTTTGGGCATCAATGGCCGCTTCAATGGCAAACTTAAAATCGTCAATGTGGGTGGGCTTGGGCAGCAAGCGGAACACAGCGGCCCGGTTGATCAAGCGCATGGCGGTAGGCAGATCGACCTCTGACGCCATGTAGATGCGGGGGACGGCGGGATGTTCTCGAGCCACCTGCTCGAGCAACGCCAGCGGATCGCCGTCACCAGTGTTCTCATCTGCAACCACAACGCCGATCTGATCGGTGCGCAGGTGAAACATGGCTTCGGCCCGTGTGGCTGCCACGAGCAGGCGATGTCCCGGGTCGGTTGCGGGCGAAGCTGTCAACCTGCGGGTGCCATAAGCGTCGCTGGATATCAGAAGCACCTTCGTGCTCATGGCGAAGGCTTTCGCGGGGAGAATCTGTGCTCTAAGGATGTTTTCACGAATACACAGGCGAAGGAGGCTGTAAACGAGCGTGTTACGCGCTGCTCGATACGACCGGGCAGACGCATTCTTAGCATGCCACGTGGGGGCCTCAAGCAGGGGGCCGAATCGCCAGCAAGCGTTCGATCTCGCGCAGCACCGCAGCAGCGTCAATGCGTTGACGGAAGGGCACCAAGGGCAAGCCGGCGGGCGGCGGCGCGTCCGCGCATAGGCGGTCTTGGTCCACGCAGACGATGAGGTTGTTGATTCCTGAGGCCTTGAGGCGATGAAACTTTTTTGCAAGATACTCCGGCGTCCAGAACCCCACAATTTCCACGAAGGCTTGGCGTTCGGGATGTATGCGGTGGCGCAACAGGAAGTCGGGAAAGATTAACGTGCCATCGGCCGGCAGGGGTTCGGGCTCGCGTACAACATCCCAGTCCAAGGCCAGCTTGGAAATGTCATGGGCAAAACGCTGTTCCAGTTTGCTGTCAAAGGGCCTGGGCGGCTGGGCGGGAAACAGAGGCGCCGTGTTGTCGAGGGTGATGTCGCACAGCCGACCTCGCAAGGCACAGCGGGCATGCAAGGCAAACCTTTGACACCAGGCCAGATGCGGGAGCAACTCAGCCAACGCGCGGCCGTAGATAAGGGTGTGGCGAAACAAAGAAAATGGGCCGGAGATCTCCAACACGGGGCAGGGATCGTCGCTGTTTTGCCGGACCACGCACAACAAGCCTCGCCATTTTGCCAAACGTACGATGGGACGCGTGGCGCCGACGATGCTGAGATCCACCGAAGCGGCGCGGGTCAAAGCCGCCTGCGCGATCGCAAGGTTTGTGCGCAACACAACGTCGCGCGGGCAGGGGCGTTCGGCCGGCGCTTGCACGATACGTTCGCCGGGAAGATCAGAAAACAGGGCAGTGCGTAGAGCTTGCTGGTCCATACCAAATCGGGTCGCAACTTCGCCCACGACCGCGTCCGGTGGGGAGTTGCCTGCCGCGGCCACAAACAAGGCCTCACGCAGCAAGGCCGGACGGGGTCCCCGCAAACGTTCAGGCTTCCACAGCCGCATCAACACGCGGCTTGCGGCGCGCCGTTTGAAATGCGGCGCCTCGAACGGCATGGGCTCCGCCAACCGTTCGGCCAATTGCCTGCGCCGCTTGCCTTCAAATCGATGCATTTCCGCCAAGAGAAAACCCACCCACGGTTCGTCTTGTGGCCCCAAGAAATCGAAGTGGGCGGTGGCGCCAATGACCCTAAGCGGCAGATCGTTTTGAGGAAGCAAGGCGACTCCATCGTTTTTCTGCTTGCCAAACTTCGTTCGAGCGCTGGATGACCAACTCGTACACAACGGCCCGTTTTCCCGGCGCCGGCCGTAACAGCCGCCCGACCCGTTGTGTGTGCTCGCGCTCGCCCAGGCGACCGGCCACCACAATGCCCACGTCGGCATCTGGCACATCCAGGCCCTCGTTGAGCACTTGAGCGGAAACCAACGCGCGTAGCTGTCCGGTTCGGAATCGTGCCAAAGTGGCATCGCGTTCGGCGCGTGCAATGTCGCAGGTGAGGGGCATGATCAAATGCTCGCGCGCCACGGCGTACGCCGTTTCGTTGTCGGCCACAAATACAAGCGTTCGTTGCGCTGCGGTTTGTTTCAGCAACAAGGCCAAAGCCCGCTGTTTGCAGCGCGGAAAAGCCAACAAACGGCGCGTACGCCGCCACGCCGCCACGCCGCGGCGGCCCGCATCGGTTTGGCTTGCGCTGCGAAAGAAATCTGCCCACGTACCGCGCGGATGGCTAACTTGGAAGAGCGAAAACGCGTGTCGATACACGGCCGTCAAATCATCGTGTTCACGTTGTTCATCGGGATCAAGCCACAGCGGCATCGTGATGCGATCGAGAGGCGCCAAATACGCGCCCACCAGATCTGCCACCCGCAGCTCAAAAACCGTGGGTCCCAGCAAGGTCGCTAATTTGGTGGCTGCCGGGCCGGGCGCGGGTGGGGTGGCGGTTAAACCCAGCCGCAGAGGCGCGATCGCCATGTCCAGGGCGTCGTCGTGCCGGGCTTGTCCAAAGTGGTGGGCTTCATCCACCACCAACAAACCAAATCTATCGCCCAGCAGCGGCATGTTCCGGTACGCGCTGGCAAACGTGGCCACCGTGACGGAATGCACCGTTCGCGCGCCGTCACCCAAACACCCAACAGGTCCCGCGTACACTTCAGATAGCGCGCTTGTCCACTGCCCTAGCAACGCGCGCGTGGGCACCAGGCACAACGCCGGTGCTGCAGTTGCAGCCATGGCGGCAAGAGCCACGCGCGTCTTTCCGCTGCCAGTGGGCAGCGACACAACCCCGCGTCGTCCCGCCAGGCGCCACGCATCGAGCGCCGCTTGCTGGTACGAACGAAGCTCCACGGTCGCAAATCTGGACGGCGCTTCCAATTTTGGACACGGCGTGTTCGTCAGCTGAACACCGCGACGTTTGAGCGCGGACGTTAAGGGGTAAGCGAACCGTCCCGGGGCACGCCAAGCGCTGATGCGTGGATCCCACAAGACACAGGGAAACTCACCCGGATTCAGCTCTTGGGGAATGTCGTGCAGCACAACCGTGCCTCTATCGAATACCATCCGCATGCAGGGCTGCATTGCGAAGCTTGTGCCAGGACCTGCCCTTGCCGGCGCGCGCGCTCGCACGCGTTGACTGCGCCTCTAGGAAAACAATTGCCGTGCGCGGGCTGCCAAACCCCACGCCACCGACGTGAGCTCTTCGCCGCCCACAAGTTTGTCGGCGCCAAATCGTTGCGCCAAACGTTGTCGCACGATGGGCACAAGCGATGATCCCCCGGTGGCGAACACGGTGTCGACATCCTGGGCACCCACGCCTGCCGATTGCAGCATGCGATCAAGCGTTTGATCAATGGCATCCAACTCTGGCGTGATCCATGCGTTAAAATCACTGCGGTCCACGGGGACATCAAGCGAGATGGCGGGGAACGAAAATTTGCCTTGGGCCTCGGCTGACAGCCGCACTTTTGTTTGCTCCACAGCCCGGTGCAATGGCAATCCCAACTCGTCGCGCACAAGATCCAACATGCGGGCGATCTTTTCCGGAGCGTCGGTGCCGTGTTCGATGCGCTCAAGCAACCGCATGGTCGCGGGCTCCTTCAGGAACGACAGGTAGTGCCACCGCCGCAGCTGGCTAAACAGTGAGGCCGGTACGGGGGTTTGCTGTCCAAATTCGTCCTTGTATGAGGTGCCCAAGCCCAAGTGCGGCGCGATGGCGGCATCGATCACACGTGCGTCGAAACTGTCGCCGCCCATGCCGAGCCCTGCGGTGGCCAAGATGGCGTCACGGGCACCCGGCACCAACTTGGGCCCCACACGCAGCAACGAAAAGTCGCTGGTGCCACCGCCAAAATCGGCCACCACGATCAACTCTTCGTGATCCAACCGTGAGGCGTACCGAAGCGCCGCGGCCACGGGTTCGTATTCGAACACCACGTCGCGAAATCCGGCGGCTTGCAGGGCGTCCTGCATACGCGTGAGCGCGCGCGTTTCATCGGCTTCGGTTTGAGCGCCCCAGTAGCGAACCGGTCGCCCCACCACCGCTTGGGTTCCCAAGTCTTCGCGCACGCCTTGACGCAAAAGTTTGAGAAACAGAGCGATCAGATCTTCTAGGGAGAATGGCCGTCCCAAGATCAGCGTGCGTTTGAAAGCCGCGCTGGCGAGGTGCGATTTGATTGACTGCATAAGCCGGCCATCGCCCTCCGTCTCCAAAAAGCGATCTACGGCAAGCGCGCCCCCAGTGGCGGGAGCGCCTTGCTCAAAAAACAAAACCGTTCGCCAGGTTTGGCAAACACGCCCCTGGGGCCCCGCAAGCTCTGCCAGACGCACCTCGCCGTTGGCTTGCCCCAAACCCACGGCGGTGTTGGTTGTTCCAAAATCGATTCCTACAAACGGCCCCGCTGGCATGGGGGCATGCTGCCAGGGCACCCCAGCTTTGCAAGCGCAGGGGCACGATTCGGGGGCAGGGTGGAGCGTCGGGGCAGGCCTGATAGGCTGGCCCTATCTGTGACATAGCGAGCATGTCTTAGACGGAACGCGTCGATACGGCTAAGGTCTGATCTATGGAATCGAAGCGGGACACCGACGTTGTGGTGATTGGAGCCGGGACCGCTGGTTTGGCCGCTTACCGTTCGGCAACGGCCGTGACCTCAAACGTGCTCCTGATCGAAAGCGGAGCTTACGGCACCACCTGTGCACGCGTGGGATGTATGCCTAGCAAACTGTTGTTGGCTGCGGCGGAGGTTAGCCATCACGCCACGCATGGTCAACCGTTTGGCATCACCGCATCTGTCACCGTTGACGGACGCGCGGTGATGGAGCGGGTACGCAAGGAGCGTGATCGCTTCGTGGGGTTCGTGGTGGACAGCGTGGACCGGTTGCCTACCGCGCACAAGCTTTCGGGCAAGGCCCGATTTGTTGGGCCGCAGACGCTTGAGGTCAGCGACCAGCGCATCACCGCAAAATCGATTGTCATTGCCACGGGCTCGTCGCCTTACATTCCGCCTGTGCTGGCCCCTGTGGGCGATAGATTGGTCGTCAATGACGATGTGTTCGCGTGGGAAAGCTTGCCGGCCGCGGTCGCTGTGTTTGGCACCGGCGTGATCGGGCTTGAGCTGGGGCAGGCGCTGCATCGGCTGGGGGTTCGCGTTCGCATTTTTGGCAAAGGCGCCACTTTGGGGCCGCTGACTGATCCCGTTGTGCGTGAGGCAGCGCGCGAGGCGTTTGCGTCTGAGTTGAAGTTGCATTCGCATGCCGAGGTGGTGCAAGTGCGCCGTGTGGAACACGGGCCAAGCGGGGGGCCAGGTGTTGAGGTCACGTTCCTTGATGGCGAGATGCGAACCGAATGTTTCGACTACGCATTGGTGGCCGCTGGGCGGCGACCCAACGTTGAAAATTTGGGCCTAGAAACCACCAGCCTTGCTTTGGACGGTCAAGGTGTTCCCGTTTTCGATCGCCACACACTGCAATGCGGCACCTCGTCAACTTTCATAGCGGGAGATGCCAATGACGACATCCCGCTGCTTCATGAGGCCGCCGATGAAGGAAAAATCGCTGGAGAGAACGCCGCTCGATTTCCCTTGGTAAAGCCGGGGACACGGCGATCCCTGCTTTCAATCACGTTCACCGATCCGCAGTTGGCCATTGCCGGCGCCACCTATGCCTCAGTCGCTAGGGATCTGAAAGATCAAGGGGGGCCCGTGATCGGAGCCGTGAGTTTCGTGGATCAGGGGCGCAGCCGGGTGATGTTGCAAAATCGCGGCGCTTGTCGCATCTACGCAGATCCCGCCTCGGGCCGATTCTTGGGCGCCGAAATGGCGGGCCCCCGTGCCGAAAACATTGGCCACCTGTTGGCCTGGGCGCATCAGCAAGAGCTCACCATCGATCGGATGCTGAGCATGCCGTTTTACCATCCCGTGGTTGAAGAGGGCATTCGCACCGCCTTGCGAGATGCCAGTGCCCAACTTGCCAACCGGACCGCAGCCGCCATTGGCGCTTGATTTTAGCGACACCAACCCTTCACAAAAGAGAATTTGGAGAAAAGTTATGGTCAAAAATATGGAAGGTCAACGCGTTCCTGAAGTGACGTTCCGCACCCGGGTAGATGGGGACTGGAAAAACATCAGCAGCAAAGAAGTCTTTGCCAAAAAGAAGGTGGTTGTGTTCGCCTTGCCAGGCGCCTTTACGCCCACCTGTTCAAGTAGCCACGTGCCTCGCTATAATGAATTGGTGCCGGCGTTCAAAAGCGCAGGCGTCGACGCGATCGTTTGCATCTCTGTGAACGACGCTTACGTGATGTCCGAATGGTCGGCGAACCAGCATGCCGAAAACATCACCTTTCTGCCTGATGGCAACGGCGAATTCTCGGCAGGCATGAATATGCTGGTGGACAAGCGAGATCTGGGTTTCGGCCAGCGCTCCTGGCGTTATTCAATGTATGTGGAAGATGGCGAGATCAAGAAGATGTTCATCGAGGCCGAGGTGGCGGGCGATCCCGTTGAGGTGTCCGACGCCGACACGATGTTGAAACACTTGGATCCCTCTGCCGATCCGCCACACGATGTGCTGATGTTTACCAAGCCGGGCTGCAGCTTCTGCATCAAGGCCAAAAAGCTGCTGGGCGATCAACAATGGCCCTACGAGGAAGTTCCCGCGTCGCCCCGGCGCTTGCGGGCCGTCAGCGGCAAGTCAAGCACGCCCCAGGTGTTCGTTGACGGCAAGTACATCGGCGGCGCAAACGAGCTTGAGGCGTTTTTGTCACAACTTGCGGGGCGCTAAAAGTCGTTCGCGAAGTTGGTCCGAAGCTTGCTTAATTTCCATACGTTAGCGTTGATGAAAGGAGAACCAATGGAAACTAGGACTAACCAGGTGGTTGGCGCAGGCCGAAAGCAAGCGGCGCGGCTCACAGAGTACGCACAACAGGCGCGGCATTTTGTTGCAGAACACCCCACATTGGCCCTGGCCGCGGTGGCTGGCGCTGGGCTTTTGTTTGCGTCCAGGTTTGCTGCAGGCGCGCTCGTGGGCATTGGCACGGCGGCGCTCTTAACCGAGCGGACGGGACCACAAACGAGGCAGCTGCTTCGCGAACGTGGCGCTCAAGCCTACGAGTGGGGCCGTACCGAATCGGAACGCGTGCTACAGCGCGCGAAACAATTGTTGCCGTTAGGAGAGAAGGTGGTGGTGGTTCCGACCATCCCTGTTGAACAAAGAAATCACGCCTCAGTTTAAGCTGGGCGGCATTGAATCTGTTTAATTTCAGACCGCTGGAAACTTCCCTTTGGTTTCCAGCGGTTTGTCGCTTCGCATATTTCCCCGGTCTGTCTCGCGTACGTGTCACGTTGGCACGGGGTTAGCAGGGGCTCGCGTGCATG
>JBBSJE010000135.1:0-16799 GCA_038257535.1 Polyangia bacterium | reverse complement strand
CATTGGGATCGGCAAAGAGATCGCGCACGGTGGCCGTCAACTGCGCGCCCGTCAGACGGCGCAGCGATCGGGGGCCGGGCACGCCGTCTTTGCAGGCGGATGCGGCGGGCGGCGCCTTTTCAGGACACTCGTTGGCTCCGTCATTCCCGGAATCGTCGGCGTTGCCGCCTTCGCCCGCTTGGCCGTTGGCGCTGCCCTTTTCGCCGGCTTGCGGCGAATCATCACCCGACCCGTCTCCCTGCCGTGCGGTGCCCTCCACCACAGCCCCCGCGCATGCGGCAAGCGGAAACAGGCAAATGAACGCGAGAAGCTGGACGCGGAATCCGTACTGCATGGAACCCTTTTTCCGACTTAAGTCTTAAACGTTGCCCCATGACAGGCCCTCCTGCCACTGAAGAGACAACGGTCTCGGCTTTATAAGTGGGAAGCCACCTCACAAAATATTCGATGGGGAGTCCCGTCAAAAAATTGACGGTGTAGCCAAAGAAAAGCCCTCGATGCTTGTACCGGGTCTCCCTGATGTACTGTCCATCCGCATGGGGGAACCACGAATACGGATCGCCGGATCGGGGGCAATTTGTCCGATCGGTACAGGTGTGGCGCAGATCTGGGCCGCGGTGCGAGCTGGGATCTCTCGCACGGCCTTTTCCTCGCTCCATGGGCGTGTCGTGGAACCGTTCAAGATGGCTCTGATTCCCGATGAAGTGCTCACCGCATTGCCGCCGGAGCTGTTGTCCAGCGCCCTTACACCCAGCCAGCGGCGCATGCTTTCGTTGTCGGCACATGCATTGAAAGAGGCGTTGGCTGAGCCTCCGGCGGCACCGACGCCCTTGTTCGTCGGCTTGCCGGAAACCCCTCGAACTCGTCGCGTGGTTGGTGATGAGCAGTGGATGGAATTTCTAATTCGATCTTTGGAACCTTCGATCGACAAGGACAACAGCCGGGTCTTTTCTTCTGGCCGCGCCGCTGTGTTCGAGGCATTGAAGGCCGCTTGTGAGACCCTGAGGGCCGGACGGTGCACCACCGCGCTCGTGGGCGGTGTCGATACGTTCTACGACGCCGGACACAGATATAGTGACAGCCCCGCTTTGGGCGAAGGCGTTGCGAATGCCATCGCGTCGATGCGGGCTCAGTGGGGGCAAACTCGCTCTGCAGCCCAGGTGGTTTTCGCAGCGATGAACGGCGAGGCTTTCGGCGCAAAGGCTTGGGGAGTCGCTCAGCTACGGCACAACGACGTCATTTCCTCTGAAGCCATGATCGAACATCCCGCTGACTGTTTCGGAGATCTGGGCGCGGCGCTTGGTGCCATGATGCTCGTTTTGGCCGACGCTTCGTTGGTTCTTAGCCATAGAGATCCGCCGGCGATCGCCTGGGCCGAATCCGATCGTGGCGTCTGCGGTTGTGCCTGGCTTGACGTTGACCAATCTCTGAGCTGACCTGCGGTGCGGGCCGCATCGACCTTCGTAGGCAAAGCACCAACCGCTCAGTGTGAAAGTCAGGTAAACATCCTATCCTCTCACACACATGGATTTCCTGGGGTGGATGGCGCTGGCAGGCGCACTGCTGTTGGTTTTGGCGTTGGCGCCCGCTCTGCTGCGGCGTTTGCCGTTGTCAACGTCGATCATTTATATGTTCATGGGGCTCATGGCGGGTCACGCGGGCTTCGGTTGGCTAAGCCTCAACCTCACAGAGGCCGGCGATTGGATGGGGCGGCTCACAGAGGTAGCGGTCATCGTGTCCCTGTTCATGGGGGGCCTGAAGCTTAGGCTGCCGCTTCGGAATCCAGCTTGGTTTGCAGCCTACCGGTTGGCGGGTCCCATGATGTTGGTTTGCATCGTAGGCTTGGCTTTGGTGGCGCATTTTGCGTTGGGCGTTGGCCTCGGGATGGCGCTGTTGCTGGGCGCCGTGCTGGCCCCCACAGATCCCGTCCTCGCCAGCGCGGTTGCGGTCAACGATTCCTCTGATCACGATCGAATGCGCTATGGGTTGTCGGCCGAAGCGGGGCTGAACGACGGCATGGCCTTCCCCTTCGTGGTGCTTGGTCTGCTGTGGACAGAGCACAGCGGACCAGGTGAATGGATGTGGGGATGGTTTGCGCATCGTGTGTTGTGGGCGGTGCCTGCAGGATTGTTGGTTGGCTACGTCTTGGGGCGGCTCGTCGGAAAGTTGGCGGTGTGGCTACGCGGTCGTCACCGCGACACGACTGCCCCATCAGATTTTCTCGCGCTGGCGCTCATCGCGCTGGCATACGTAGGCGCTGATAAGATTGGCGCGTGGGGATTCTTGTCGGTTTTCGCGGCAGGCGTTGGGCTGCGCCATGTTGAGCTCAGCGTCACCGTGGTGCCCTTAAGACGGTTGAACCGCCCCCGGCCGAAACGCTGGTGGCTGCGACGGTGAAGGCCGAGGACCTGGGCGATCCCGCAGTGGCCGCTGGCGTGATCGTGGCGGAAGCGTTGTCGTTTGGCGAGACAGCTGAACGGTTGCTGGAGCTGTTCGTGGTATTTATCATTGGGCTTTCGCTCAACGTCCACTGGAACGCGCGTGCGTTGATCCTCGCCGCGGCTTTGCTACTCGTGATTCGTCCGTTGGCCACATACGCCCTGCTATGGCGTTCGCCCACCAACCACACGCAGCGTGGGCTACTGGGGTGGTTCGGCATCCGAGGCATCGGCAGCTTGTATTATCTGGCGTACGCACAAACGCACGGTCTCAAAGGCGAAGCCGCGGTACAAGCTATCGACTTGACGGTATCGGTGGTGGCGCTAAGCGTGCTGGTGCACGGCATGACAACCCACCCGGTGATGCGGTGGTACGAGAACAGCTTGCACGCCAAAACCTAATCGCAATCGACGAACAGCTGGCAGGTACACCCTGTCACTCGGCGCGTCTTAGCGCCTGTATGTACTTCACAATCTGCTCAAGATGTTCTTCGGAAAGAACTTCGGATGAGAAGCTAGGCATGGCACCCAGCCCTTCGCGCACCTGCGCCTTTATCGCCAACGCCGGCAGCGGTTTATTGTTGAGTGCCGGACCCAAACCGGAAGAGCCGTGCGGGTGACAATGATGGCAATGGTGTTGGAAGGCGAGCCGGATTTCGAGAGGCCCCGGCATGTCGTTGATGAGGAGCGGCGCCGATCGGCGTGGCGTTCCACAGGCCGCAACGGACACGAGCGCCAGAAGCGTTGCAAAACGAATCATCGTGAAGCTCCCGTTCGTCGAATGCGCCAGACCAAACCGGTTTCCGGCTGTGGATGCGCGCCTTCTTCATCCATGCGCAGCACACCAAAATCGACCAGGTATAGCGCTTGTCCCGAGGGGTCGAAGCGCGCGGAGATGGGACGTTCCAGACCGCCCGACTTCTGCAATGAGGCTGGACCATTCTTCTTTCCGCGGTTAACGGCGAAGTCTTCGATAAGGCCATTGCTGAGATCGACCATCACCAGCTTGTAGCCCACGGGCGACCACACCTTGCCCACGTCAGGGGCTTGGTCGCCAAACTGTGCGATAAACGCATGATTGACGAAGCCGAATTTTTCGCTGTGAGAAATGTCGAAGCCATTGCTTGATGAATGCACGGCCAGCTTCGCCACAGGCTGAGGCGGTTTGCCCGGGTGCCGTGCCAGCACTTGCTTTGGAATGCCATGGTCGGGCGTATCGTAAAGTTCGCTCGAAACAGGAATGCCGGCGGCGAAGTCGGGCCACCCGTACCAGCTTCCTTCCTGAACCCGCCACAAAACGTCAGGCACACCAAAGATCGGACGACTGCCGCGCACGTCGAAGCCGTTTTCGCTCGTGTAAAGCTGACCCTGCTTGTCGAACGCGATGCCAAAGGGGTTGCGAAAGCCCCACGCAACGACTTCAGAATCACCGCCCTTTATCGGCACCCGCAAAATAGCGCCGCTGCAAGGGATGGTTCCGGGCACAACCTGTCCGGTCTCCGCCGCCGTGCCGAAAGGCAGGTACGGACCTGTCTTCACGTCTTCGTCGCCACCTGCAAGAACGTTTCGGCTCGCATAGTTTTCGCCGTTCAATTCAACGTCCTTGCAAGGCACATCATGAAACTGCGGGAAGCGTTTGAGCCAACCAAACTTTTCATTGTCAGGGCCCACGACCGCTGCGTTGGTGGCCGTGCCTTGACCGAAATAGATCCATCCGTCGCGAACCGTCAGCGCGTTGGTGTGATGATCGCCCCAGCTCGGCAGATCCTTCACCAACGTGGTCACTTCACCTTGCAGCGACACACGCAAGATCCGGCCGCCTTGCATAACGCCGCCTTCGCTCACGAAAAAGCCATCATTGGCAAAGGCAACACCGTTCCAGGGGCCATTCTTATCCCCCTTGGCCACCACACGATGGTTGCCGTCCTCCCTTAACTCCAACAATTGCGGCGTCGTGAACACTTCGCCGTAGGCGTAGCCAGATTCCACAACGTAGGGCTTGCCCTGGGCGTCGAAAGTCAACGCTGTGGGAAAGGTGAGGCCGCGCGCCACCACTTCGAGGGTGTAACCGTCCAACACGGCGACGTCGGCCGGATCCGCGCGTCGGCGCTCTGCCCCGTCCACTTGGCCACCGCCCTTGGACGAGCGCATCCCAAAGCAGCCTGCGGTCACACCCGCTGCCATGAGGACAGCAAAAATGGCGACGATGCCGTCACGCAAAAGCCGCCTACCCACGCCGTAGCCGCCACCACGCACACCAATGCCTCCCGCCATCTCGCCTCCCCCAAAGTTGCCTTCAAACCATACGACTCGGCCAGGTCGTGTCAACCGGGGCCATCGCCAAAAGCGAAGGGGCGACCTTCGAAACTTAGATTCGTCAGTAGCCGCCGTTGCCGCCGCCGGCTGCCGCGCTGGGAACAAGCGGCTCGCCCGCCGCCCGTCGGGCCCGTCCCTCCTGCACAATGGCTGCGGTAGCGCTGGTGCCGATGCGGCTAGCGCCTAAGGCTCGTAAGTGCAAGAGATCGTCAAGTGTACGGATCCCGCCGGCCGCCTTCACTTGTACGGAGGGCTTGCAATGGGCACGCATCAATTTTACGTGCCCATGAGTGGCGCCGCGGGAGCTGTAGGATCCATCGCTCTGCTTCACCATGCCATAGCCGCTTGATGTTTTGACAAATGCAATGTCAAGCTCAGAGCATATTTCACACAGCGCAATGATGTGCTGGTCCTGCAGAAAATCGTTTTCGAAGATGATCTTGAGGATAGCCTGCTTGGCCACCACCGCCTGGTTCACAGCTTTGAGTTCAGCCGTTACATAGGCCCAGTCGCCGCCCAAAACCTTGCCGGTGTTGCAAACAATATCAATTTCCGTGGCGCCTTCGCTGCAAGCCCGTACAGCCTCGGCAATGATGATCTCCGTGTGGCTGTTGCCGTGGGGGAAGCCAGCCACAGCGCAAACGCCAACGCTGCTGCCCGCCAAGAGCTCCGCTGCCAACGGCACGGCGTAGGGTTTGATGCAAACGGTTGCGCATTCGTACTCACGCGCAAGCAGACACCCAGCCCGGAGATCTGCGTCTGTCATGGTCGGGTGCAATAGGGAGTGATCAATCATCTTTGCGCAGTCTGCGATGGTCACGGCCATGGGATCTCCTCAGGAATTGCAGGTGGCTAAGCCACGGGTCATGTTAGCTCTGGGCAGGGATAAGTCCAAAATAAATAGATCAACCAGACACGCATTTTTGCGCTTGACCCTCACGCAACGTGAGCCTGTATCACTTAGGCATCTCAATGACGGTCAGCCAATTGGCACGCCTGTCCGGCACCAGCGTGCGCACCCTACACCACTACGACGAGATCGGGCTCTTGCGCCCCTCCGGACGCAGCAACGCGGGGTACCGGCTTTACGAGTCGCGGGACCTTTTGCGCCTGCAACAGGTCTTGTTTTTTCGCGAGCTTGATTTCCCGCTGGAGGAGATTGGAAAGATTCTTGACGATCCAAACTTTGACCTGCGACAGGCACTGCAGACCCAACGTCAAATGTTGTCGGAGCGCGCAGCCCGCGTTCAAACCCTGATAGGCGCGGTCAATGCGACCCTTCGCCGCCTTGAACAACCACAACCAAATGAAGGATCAGCCATGACACCAAACGAAATGTTCGCACCCTGGCAAGAGGCGAAGCAATACGAGGAGGAAGCCAAGCAGCGCTGGGGCCAATCGCAAGAGTACAAAGAGAGCAAGCGCCGCACGGATCGTTACACCAAGACCGACTGGACGGAGATCATGGCCGAAGGCAATGGGATATTCGCAGGTCTTGCCAAGCTCATGGGGACTGGCGTGGCACCCGAAGACACGCAAGCTATGGACTTGGCCGAGGCGCATCGCATGCATATCAGCCGCTGGTTCTACACGTGCCCCCAAAGAAATCCACCGTGCCCTAGGCAACATGTACGTAGACGATGGTCGCTTCACGGCGCACTTTGATAAGATCGCAGGCGGCCTTGCAGTCTATGTATGCGGGGCGTTCACGGCGAACGCTGATCGCGTGTGATACAGCAAACCTACCCAACCGACCAGATCTCGGTCTCCATCTATGCCCACCAATCCCAAAAGCATATTGCGCCACCTCGAACTGCGACGAGACACCGTGGAGGACTGGTCAGCGTACCCTTTCAACATTCCCGCCGTCGCTTCGCTGCAGACACTAGAGTTTAACGCAAAGGTCACGTGCTTCATTGGCGAAAACGGTGCTGGGAAGTCCACCTTGATTGAAGCCATCGCAATTTTGGCGGGCTTCAATGCTGAAGGAGGTACCAAGAATTTCCAGGCGGCGAATCGCCCATCTGAATCGCCGCTTCACAAACACCTTCGGCTTGCTCGCGGCTCGCGCAGAGAACGCGGCGGCTTTTTCCTACGCGCCGAAACCATGTTCAACGTATCCACCGAGGCGGAGGCTTACACGGCCTACCATTGGGAAAATCTCCACGAGATGTCTCATGGCGAAGCTTTTCTTTGGATCGCCCTTAACAAGTTTCAAGAAGGCGGTCTCTTCATTCTCGACGAACCCGAAGCGGCGCTCTCACCCCAACGGCAATTGGCGCTGTTGGCGCGGATGCATCACTACACCCTCACACGGGCGTTTCTTCAGAACCCTCAAGCTATGTTGCAGCGCCTTTTTGCAGATGTGGACGCGCTCTTGCAGGCTATGACCCCGTCGGTCATCAGGCCATGTTTCAGCTTCTCCACGTTGTAGGCAGCGGGCATGTTGGCACTTTCACCATGAGCCACAGCACGCGCGAACGCCCGTGTTTCCTGCACATTTCACGACAGCCTGACCGCACCGTTAGGGATCTTCTGCGTCACCTTCGCCCGTGCCTTTGAGTAACCTGCAACGACGTTCAAAATGCCAGGCGCTTCCATGCTCGCGATAATCAAGGGTTCAAGCTGCGCGGCAGCTCGCGCCAGAGCCGAGTTCTGGTGGCGTATCGTTTGCAGCCTGTGAGAGCCAACGACTTCATCAGGAGGGGGTGAGCATAATGGAACTGAACCGTGAAACTACAAACAGCAGGGGTCCCATCAGCGAAGGCAAATCAACAGCAATGATTGAGAGGGTAACAGCGCGTGCCCCATCACAGTTGTGGATGTGGCTGGCCGCTGGATCCATCGCCGCATCTATCGGGTTGTTCGTTTCGGGCAAGCGCGAGGCCGGCCTTTTGGTTGGGCTTTGGCCGTCAACGCTTCTCATCATAGGTAACTACAACAAAATCGTGAAGAGTTTGGGCACGACATAGCGTGAACTTTGGCCTCGACCGGCGCGACGGCTCTGGTCGAGGCAAACCGCTGCTCAACCAGCTTTTCAGGGCCTCAGCCCTGTGCAGACATACAAACCCTTCAATACAAGGGCCGTGCCCACTTGCACAAAACCTGCAGCTGCTAGTGCTAGTGCCGCGCGCTGTTCGGCTTCAGTAGAGTGCAGCGCCGTGACGTGAGGCCTATCCTCCGGCGGCGTGTGATCGCAGACAATCAGCAGCCCGCCCGGTCGTAGCAACGAACCAAATTGCCGATACAATCCAGGCACGTGGCACTTGTGGCGAATTTCGTGAGCCGCCTGCATGGAAACCACAGCGTCGAACGGGGTAAGGAAGGCCTTGTTCCAGTCCGGCAGCTTGAAATCGCCGCACACGAATGTGGCAGCGGGATAGCCCGCCAAACGCGCCCGACTCATGTCGAGCATTGGCGTAGAGAAGTCAAAGAGGGTGTAGTTGTTCGAGCGAGCAAACGCGCAAGATTGCTTCCGCCAATAGTCCGGGACCGGAGCCCAGTTCAAGCACGCGGCGAGGAGGCGGATTGGAGGTGCGCAGCAACTCTGCCATGGTCGATCGCACCTCTGCGCTTGCACTCCATATTCGGAGATGTGAATCCAACCGAACTGCTTAACCATCGACTTCATCTGACGTGTGTTCTCTTCGTCGATCGGTGCAGTCGGCTGGCGACTCGAACGGGCTTCTAAATCTCGAGCAACCATCTTGCGGAGGAAAGCGCGAACCGCATCCTTGGAGCTGACGTGCTCGACTTGCGCAGGCTGTTTGTGCTCCCGACAAGCTGCTGCGCACAGCCCTGCCAAAAAAAATCCCCAAGCGATTCTCGCCCTCGTCGTCCGCCTAACGCTTTCTATCGCCCAGAAATGGCAAGTTCACAAATAGCCCACCGAACCGTGCAGTGCCCCCACTGTCCGCCATTTTGCACCATTTGCTATCATCCACGAATGCCAGCACCTTCCACCGACCGAAACCATTCCAGCGAAAACGCATTCGGCCAAACCGAGCCGGAGCCGCCAAAAGCCAAGGCCGCCCCACCAAGGGGCCCGCGCAAGGTGATTTTCATTGTGAAGACGGCGGCTCTTGAATGGTTTGCAGCTAAGGCGCCGCGGTGGGGGGCTTCGTTGTCGTACTATGCAGTGTTTTCGTTGGCGCCCACGTTGTTGATTGCGCTTTATGTGGCGGGGCTGTTTTTTGATACGCACGCCGCACAGGAGCGGATGTTCGAGGAAATTGCCGGGCTTTTGGGTAAAGACGCAGCAGGCATGATTCAGACGATGGTGGCCGCAGGCAGCGAGCGGGACGGCGGTGTCTGGGGGGCCATATTGGGCATTGGCACATTGTTGTTTGGTGCCACGGTGGTGATGGTCGAGTTAGAGGCCGCGATAGACGCACTTTGGAAAACGGAGCCACGCAATACGGGCATCGTGGCGTTGGTGAAGGAAAGGATTTTGTCACTAGGTCTTGTACTGGCGGTTGGGTTCTTACTGGTAACGTCGTTGGTGTTTAGCGCGGTTTTAAGCTTCGCAACTGCACGATTGGGTGACGTTTTTCCGGGCTGGGTGCTTCTGGGCCGCGTCGCGGGCGTCATAATTACGTTCGCGGTGATTTCGGTTTTTTTCGCCCTGTTGTTTAAATATCTGCCCAACGCCATCGTGGCTTGGAAGGACGTTTGGGTGGGCGCCGTGGTCACCTCGCTGCTGTTTCAAGTGGGGCGTATCGGCATCGGTTTTTATCTTGGGCGCGCCGGCTTGGCCACGGAGTTCGGCGCCGCAGGATCGTTGGCGGTGTTGTTGGTGTGGATCTATTACTCGTCGCAGATTGTGCTATTCGGCGCGGCGATTACGCACGTTTGGGCTCAGAATTACGGCTCAAGCATCACATCGGCCGACGCCTCGGAGTAGGCTTTCGTCCGTGGGCTGCCATCAAGGCGGGAACCTCTCCCAGCAATTCGCGCGGCAAGTAACCTAAAGGTGCAAGCTTTTTGGCCAAGATGTCGCCCGCGCGGGCATGAAGGTAAACGCCCCAAACGGCCGCTTGAAGCGCAGACGCCCCACGCGCAAGCAGCCCACCGATCAGGCCCGACAATGTGTCGCCTGACCCCGAAGTGGCCAAGCCGGAATTTCCCGCAACGTTGCGATAAGTGCTTGAACCATCGCTAATAAACGTCTGCGCGCCTTTGAGCACCGCTACGGCGTTGAGCTGGCGTGCAGCGTCCTTCACTGTACGTGCGGCTTTCTGCTTGATCTCCTGCTTCTCCATCCCAAGCAATTTTGCCATCTCTCCTGCGTGGGGCGTGGTCACCAAAGCGCACGGAAATTTGGGAATGCGCCCACGTTGCTGCGCCAGCACTGTAAGCGCGCCAGCATCCAACACCACCGTTTGCTCGGCGCTTAAACTCTCCATCACGGCCAGCACGATTCGGGCGAGCCCTGCGTTTTCAATCATGCCGGGGCCCAAAACGATCGCCTTCGCTGAAGCGGTAACCTTGAGCAAAGGAGCCGCGGCGGTTGCGCGGAAGCCCCCATCGGCGTGCTCAGGCAGGCCGTGCACAAAAGATTCGGGGATCGCAATCGCCACCGCACACGCCGTGCTCTGCACGGTGGCGATCTGCAATTTGCCTGCGCCCGCCCGCAGCGCCGCGGTGGCCGCTAACATGACGGCGCCGGGCATTTGCCGTGCGCCGCCCACGATCAGCACCCGCCCCCGCCCCTCCTTGTCGCCATCCACAGGCGGCGCCGGCAGTGGCCAGCGTGCCAACAAGGCCGCGTTGATGAGGGTTGGGCCGCTTTTACTTGGGGAGCGGGGCATCGGGGGCACGGGTAACGTGTTCGCCAGCGGCTTCGATGGGCGCAACGAAATTGAAGTGCTCAAGCTGCCAACGCAGCGGCTTGGAAGCGGGCTCAAGAACGTAGGACGTGAGCGAGCAGTTGGCCACGTCGTTGGTTCTGTCGATTTCCAAGATCTGCTGTTCGGTCAATCTCTCCACGATGCATCGAACACACAAAGTCACCACCGAATGGCAAACGAGCAGCACACGCTCTTGAGGATGCTCGTGCTGCAAGGTCAACCACAAGCTTCGTAACCGCAGCAGGATGTCACACCAGCTTTCTCCACCCGGAGGTCGGTAGTAAAACTTGCCCACCGCCTGGCGCAGCTCCGCTTGCTCGGGCATCATCGCCATAACGCCGGCCTTCGTCATACGGTTAAGCGCGCCAAACTCCTTTTCGCGCAGCCGCTCATCCGTAAACAAAGGCACAGACGTAAGCTTCGCATGCTCCAGCAAAATTTCGGCCGTGCGATGCGCGCGTGCGTAGGGGGACGCCAGCACCAAGGTAGGTTGCGCCTCTGGCGGCTGGCGCGCAAACCATGAGCCCAAAGCGGCGGATTGACGCTCGCCCTGGGCTGACAGCTGCACATCAGCGTCGCGATGGGCCACATCAATCCAGTGGTGCCCCTTTTCCTGCGCGTGCAGCAGCGCCACATTGCCGGCGCTTTCGCCATGCCGAACAATCCATAGCCGCCTAGGTCCCGCCTCCACGCTCATTTCATAGCATGCCGCCCGTGGGGGCTTCCAGCCCGCGCTGAACGTTGCTCACAAAGCCGGCTTCTTTATTGAGCCGATGCGCTGCTTGCCGCGCTTTCGTCTTGTTTTTTCAGCGCCTCATTGGCTGCAATCTCCACCTGCACGCGTCGGTTTTGCATACGCCCGTCCTCGGTTGAGTTGTCACCAAGGGGCTTGTCATCTGCGAAGCCCACGGCCCGCATGCGAGAACGCTCTACCCCGTGCGTTTCCAAGAACGCGATAACGGCTTCGGCACGTTGTTCAGACAATTTCTTGTTGCGCACCTTCTTGCCGCGGTTGTCCGTGTGGCCTTCGATCACAAGATCGGTCTCTTTGTACTCCGCAAGCACCTTGGAAAATTCACTGAGATCGCGCTCTGAAGCGGCTTTCAGCTTGGCTTTGTTGGTGTCGAAGAGGATGGCCGAATTGAATTTCACGAAAAGCTTGTCGCCTTCGCGTTCCACCTTGGCGCCTTTGACTTCCTTCAGGGCCTTTTCCTGTTTGTCCATGTAGTTGCCGATCAACGCGCCCGTGCCTGCGCCTGCGGCCGCACCTACGCCCGCACCCACCAGCGCGCCTTTTTTTCCGCCAGCCAAAGCGCCAATGCCCGCGCCCAACAAGGCGCCCCCGCCTGCCCCCGCCGCCGCCCCCTTGCCCGTGTTCGAGGCGCACGCGCCCATCGCCAATGACAACCCCAGCAGTGAGATCAAAGCCTTCGGACCCAACCCATTAAATGTCATGTTCATCCTCCCATTTACGAAAACGAGCCGGAGTATAGCGGCCCATAAAATGTGTGGGTACCGCGTGCCGTTAAGTCAGCGGGGGTGCGGCGCCTTATCCCGCCTGGCTGCGGTGGCCCCCTTGGCCACCCTGCTCGCCCGGACCTGTAAACGGCCCCGTGATCACAACGGTGACGGCTGGCACTTGCAAATTCACGAAAAGCGCGCGTCCGTCGGGCGAGAAACAAGCGCCCGCAAGCTCTCCGGTGCTTGTGCGCGCAAAATCTTCAATGCTGCCATCAGGGCGCAAGATGCGTAGGTAATCATCGCCGCCAAGCCCGTATCCGTCCTCGGCCATGTACACATCACCCGCGGGGGAAAGCGTGATGTTGTCGGGCATGTCCAGCACATTGCGATCTTGCGATTGCGCGATCAGTTCAAGCGTTCCGCCTATTGCCGTTGGCGTAAGTTTGAAGATCTGGCCCCCACCCACGGGGCCACCATCGGACGCGGCAAAGTAGATGGAGCCCTCGAAAAACCAAATGCCTTCGCCGCGACTGAATGTGGCGGCACCGCTGCTCTTGCCGGTTTGGCGAAGTGTGTCCACCGTGGGATCAGGATCGGGAAGATCCACCCACGACACCTGCCATACGTTGCCAACGTGATAACCCGTTTTGGTATCTAAAGACGAGGCCCCTATCCTCAACGCCTGAAGCTTTCCCTCGAACGGCGTGTTTGTGTTGGTGGGCACAAAGCGATAGAGACAACCATTGCCCCGGTCCTCCGTGAGGTAACACGTGTTGCTGACGGGATCGACAGCCGCGGCTTCATGATTGAAGCGCCCATACCCAACCACTTTGGTGCGCGAGGCTGCGCTGGTGGCATCAATGGGGCAAACGTAAACGTATCCGTGACCCGGATCCACCGTTTCCTCGCAGGACAACCACCCCCATGGACTTATGCCACCGGCACAGTTGCGCGTGGTGCCCCTGAGCACCCAATTGCTGGACCGTCGCTCGTAGGTCGTGGGATCCAAAACCACCCTCGTCACACCGCCCGTGGCGTTGACGCACTCGTGGTTTCGCATCAAAACCAAAGCGCCATCGGAAGCCTGAAAACACGCCATGCCATCAGGAAGTGTGGGCACGTTCTCGTCGTCACTCATCCTCATGCCGGCGCGATCGATGATCTGGTACGAAAAGCCTGGCGCCAGATCGAGCAAGCCATCCGGATCGGCAACCAAGGACACAGGCGTGGTGGCAAAGGAACGTCGGAACAAACACGACAAACCATAAGCTCCAGCAGCCAGGGCGCCCGCAGAAACTACAGCGCGGCGTGTAAACGACATTTCGACACCATTAAAGGACCTCTCACTAAGGAGGCAAGCAAATTCCAGCGACAAACTCCTTGGTGTCGCCAGGGCAAGGATTGAGGGGCGTGCGGTCGTCCAATCGACAGCGGCCTCGCACCCCCTATTTGGCTCGCGTTAGCGCTTTGGCCGGCGCTGCCGGCACGCAAATTGCTGAGGCTACGCAAAGACCAAAACAAGGAGGGACGAACATGAAAATCGTAAACGCTCTGTCTGCAACCGCTTTGGCGCTGAGCTTGTGTGTGGGAGGTTCGGTGGCCTTGGCCGATGACGACCTTAAAATGGAAGAGCTCCCGCAAAAAGTTCAGGAGACGGTGAGGGCGACGGTAGGCGACGGGGAGATCAAAGAGATTGAAAAAGAGGAAAAAAAGGGCCGAGTTGTTTACGAGGTTGATTACAAAAAGAACGGCCAGGAGTACGAGATGAAAGTCTCGGAAGATGGCCACCTTCTGAAGAACAAGAAGGACTAGGGTCGTTCGACCCGTATTTCGGTTGGAGGTTTGACGCTTACAGGGCGGGCGGCGGGGGGCAAACTCCCGCTTGAACCCCGATGGCCAAGCGTCTACCCTCTTGCATGATGCTGGAGATGTACACACGGCGTCCGGCCAGAAGGCGTTTCCGCATCGGCCGCGCGCGGTGGGCCGGCGCGATTGCTTTGACGTTGGGTTGCATGTTGGCTGGCAGCGGGCAGGCGGCGCCGAAGACCAAACCGGCTGCAGTGCCCCCACCGGCACCGGTCAGCGTCGCGCTCATGGTCGTTGAGGCAGGGCGCGTCGTGGGCCAGACATCGCCCGACAATGCGCGGCGGGACGGCTTGACCGTGATGGATCTTTCGGATGACTTTCTGCCGCACATTTTCTCTGAAGCGCCAGAAAAACCGCAACCGCTGCGACCGTATTTGATCGACCTGGCCAACGGACGCGTGCGCAGTGGCAAGACCTACGCCCGCGCCCGAGAGGATCGTTTCTTTGAAGCGTTCGGGGTGCCCCCCAGCCTGAACCTGCTGCGGCGGCGGCTGGCGGATCGCAAGCGCCACACCTGCCACGACCGGGTGAAGGACGCGGTGCTTGAGGAATTGTCGCCCAAAAATGTGATCCCGCCCGAAGAGGCTGAGAAAGTGCCGAACCCCGATCCGGCAACGGTCGCGGAAACGCCCATGATTCTGACCGGGCGAACGATCTCGCCGCGCGTGTTGACGGCGACAGAAAAACGCGCCGTGATCGCGATGCAGTCCCACCTGCGCTGCGAAGATCTGCTCAATGGCAAAGCAAGCGCCGGGCGAATGGATCGTCGGACGGTCGAGGGCCTGCAGCTCTACCAGCGATTGCACATGTTGGCCGATAGCGGGCGCCTCGATCTTGAGAGCCGCACTTCGCTGCTTGGCGACAGCCGCGAGCACGACTTCCGGGCGCTGTTGCGCGGGCTGCGCGAGCGCGTCGTGGATGCGACGGGTCTGCTTGAAGATGGCTCGGCCCTGGGCGTTGCGGGGCAGGTGCAAGGGCGCACGCTGGACAGCACCGAGTTTCAATTGGCATCGGGCGAAGCGGGAACCGACGGCGCGACCGCCGACTCGGGCGCCAACGTCACCGCGGCGGGGGATCTGATCGCCGCTGCCACCCACGCTGCCAGCCAAGCGTTGAGCTGGACGTCTGCCGAGGCCGTTCTCGCAAGCACGCTGGCTGCGCCGCCGACTTCATCGAAAAAACCTAAGCGCAAACCACCACGCAAAGGTCCTGCGCCACTACCCGCAGCCGTCGCGATCCGCCTGCCCCCGCTGCCCGCCTATCACAGCGCGAATATGGATCTGCGCGCCGAAATAGACCGCGGCGACGTGGTGCTGGCGCGCCCAAAATTAGACAAGGATGGAAAGAAGAAGTGGCGCCCCCCCGTGAGCGACCGCCCCACCCTCACGCTTTACGCGCGCGTGGGCAACGGCGAGGTGGCCCTGGCCCGCTGGCCCACCACCATCGGAGGCTGGAAGGCGATCCAAAAGTCCGACGGCAGCATGGCGCTGAAGTACAAGGAGTCGGTAACTGGTGATGCGCTTTGGCCCGAGGTTCTGGCCACGCCAACCTGGCACCCGTCACCGGGCATGCCCACGCGCAAGCTGCTGGTGAAACGCGGCGACAGTTGGGAGCCGAAGACCGAGATCGTGGGGCCTGGTTATCGCGCGGCCTACGGGCTGGTGGCGATCGTGCACCATCAGATCGAGGGGATGAATGAGGCCGGCGAACCGCAGCTGATGGATCATCGCATTCGAACGCATGGCACACCGGCTTATCGATCAGTAAAGCGCGGCGAGAGCAGCGGCTGCCATCGGTTGCACAACCACTTGGCGCTGCGGTTGGCGGGGTTTCTTGTGCGGCACCGATCGCACGTGCGGCATGGGCTTGCGCCTGAGGACTATGTGCGAAAGCTTGAGTATAAAGGGCAGCAAGTGGCGCTTGAGAGCGACTACAAGGGGTATCGGTTTCAGCTGACGCCGCCGGTGAAGGTGACGGTGCTTGATGGGGATGTGCAGGGGAACGCGAAGGCGGTGAAGCGGTTGGTGCCGTTGGTTGTGGCGCCGTAAGGGGGCCCAATCTGGACTCTCGCTCGAGAACGAATTTGTGCCCCTAGCGCGCGGGGCCTGTTGGCCGCGGGTTGCGCAAAACATTGGAAAGTCCCGCTCAATCCCGGGCGTATGAGATACGCTCCGCTTCCATGCCGTACGATGATGAATCTCCCTTCTCACCACCTCAGGCGGCCCATGAAAGCGACCCTGGCAGCCGTCGTGTAATCGCCGTTGTTGCCTCCATCGTAAGTCCCGGCGCGGGGCACGTGACATTGGGCCAATGGCGTCGCGGCATAGCGTGGTTCTTCGGTCGCGCCGCTCTGCTCTGGGCGACAATCATGTTGGCCCAACGATCGTGCGTCATCGCCTCGACGGTCGTCTTCGTTTGCACCCTGGCAATCTCGATCCCCGCGGCAGTCGATGCCTTCCGCATGGCCCGGAAGTCGATCACAAGGCCTCGCTGGTCGCTCGTGGTGTTCGTGTGGCTAGCGATGTTTGGCCTCTTGGAAGTGCAGTCCTCACTGATGCGGTCGCAACTTGAGGCATTTTCCGTCCCGACGGCTTCTATGGCTCCCACTTTAAGAAAGGGTGATCAGATCTTCGTCGACAAACGCCGCCTCAAGATAAAGCGGGGCGATGTGGTCGTGTTCGAGCACCCGCACGCTCAAGAGCGTCTAATTCTGAAGCGCGTGCTGGCGTTGAGCGGAGACATCATAGAAGTGCGGGATGGAATTGTTTACGTCAACGACAAGGCTGCGGTCATGACCGACGTTGACGATGTGCTGGCCAGCAGTAGCTCGGACGGCCCACCTGCAAGCATTCATGATGAGACCGTTGCT
>JBBSJE010000134.1:0-16880 GCA_038257535.1 Polyangia bacterium | reverse complement strand
GCAGGAGGCATCGCCGACTTTCTCGCCAAAGTTGTCAAAGATAGAAACAAGGCGCCCACGGCGCCGCAGGTGTTTTATCTGCAGCGGGACGAACCCATCGGCATTGAAGTGGCGATGCAATGGACCGAATCGCACGAAGAAACCATCCGCTCTTATGTAAATGGTGTGCCCACAACGCAAGGTGGAAGCCACGAGCAGGGTCTGCGCGCGGCGGTGGTCAAAGCGGTGCGCACCTTCATGGAGCGCGCGAACCTTACCCCCAAAGGCGCCAGCATCACCGCGGAAGACATCCGCGAAGGCATTGTGGCGGTGCTGTCCATTTACATTCAAGAGCCGCAGTTTCAGGGGCAAACCAAAGAGCGTTTGGGAACTCCGGAAGCGCAGGGGCAAGTGGATGGGGTGGTGCGGCCGGCGCTGGAAACTTTCTTGCTGGAAAACCGCAGCTCGGGCGCGGCCATCGTGGAGCGCATCGCTTTGGCAGCCAAAGCGCGTGAAGCTTCCCGTGCGGCTGCACAAGCTGTGTCGCGAAAAACGGCGATCTCACACCGCTTGAATCTTCCAGGCAAGCTGGCCGATTGCTCCTCCACCAGCCCCGCTGAAAGCGAGCTATTTATCGTTGAGGGCGATTCGGCAGGTGGCTCCGCCAAACAGGGCCGCGAGCGCAAATATCAAGCGATTTTGCCGTTGCGAGGCAAGGTGTTGAACACCGAGCAGGCGTCGCTGCAAAAGGTGCTGTCGAACAAAGAGCTTCAGGACGTGATTTCCGCCTTGGGCTGTGGCGTGGGCAAGGACTTCAACATTGAACGCCTGCGCTACCACAAGATCGTTTTCCTGATGGACGCCGATTCCGACGGCAACCACATTGCCACGTTGTTGCTGACTTTCTTCTATCGGCATTTGCGGCCGTTGATAGAGCAGGGCTTTGTGTATTTGGCTCAGCCGCCGCTGTTTCGCATCGATCACGGCAAACAAACGTTCTGGGCGCTGGACGAAGTTGATAGGGACCGCATCATCAAGAAGTTGCCCGCCAACGCCAAACCCGAAACCATGCGCTTCAAAGGTTTGGGCGAAATGCAGCCGGAAGAGCTCAAACGCACGACTTTGGATGTGAACTCGCGGCGTTTGTTGCGCGTTAAGATCTCGGACGTGGAAGAAACGGATCGCGTGCTGACCGATCTGATGGGAAAAGACGTGGAAGCGCGGTTCAAGTTCATCATGGAAAGCGCCGCGCAAGCAGAACTGGATTTGTAGGCGCGGCATGCGGGGCAGCCAGGAGATCAAGCTTCACGAAGCATTCCTGGCAGGTCTCTGCGCGGCTGCGCTGCTGGTTTGTGCCGTGGGCTGCGGCGCAACCCGATCGCAAACGGCCGCTTCGCAGGTGGTTGGCCCACCGCGAACGCCGCTGTCGGAAACTCAGCGCTTGGCGCTGCTAAATGAAGCCAAAGCTGCGTTGTCCGATTCGCAAGCCGCGCCCGCATCGCTTGCGGCACAGGCTAAGCGCCTTGAGCAACAAATCACGCCCACAGGCTTTGAGTTCGAGCTGGTTCATGCCTTCGTGGCCCTAAGTGACCGCGCCGGCCAAGCCGATGCGGCGGAGCGGCAGGTGGCGGCTTGGCGTGATGGTAGCGCCGAGGCGCACGTCGAATCTGTGTTGTCTTTATGGTTAGGGCAACGTTTCGCGCGCACCAACCGAGCGGATGCGGCTGCGGACGAATTGCGGCGGCACATCCGTACAGGGACCGCTGTTGATGGCACAAGCTACGTGTGGGCTGGTGCCGTGGCCTTGGCGCGCATGCAGGTAGGCGACGCCGCCAACTTTTTTTCACAAGCCTTGGCAATTGGTGTGGGGCAACGAGAGGGTCCGGCCACACCGCGGGCGTTGGCGCAGGCTGGCTTTGGCTTGGCGCTGGTGCGCGATCTACAAGGCAATCTGCCGCTGGTTGACGAGGCTTTGGCGCTGGGCACGCTTTACGACGGGGGCGATGCTCTGGCGAAACAGGCTTGCGCCGCGCGCATGGAGCTGCCGGTGTGGGGCGGCGCTGAAGCGCGGTTCTTGTGTGGGCTGATAAGGGCCCGCATGGGCCGCCCCGGAGCGCATGGCGGTTTCGCCAACGTGGACGAAGCCGGCTTGCCCGAGGCTTGGCACGCCCGCCTGCGGTTTTGGCGGGCCCGCGAGGCGCGAGCGTCAATGACCGCGGGCAGCCCGCTCCGGCTTTTGGCCATAGTCACCACGCGCACGGATGGGCCCTGGCCCGCACCGTTGTTCGATGTGTCGTGGCGACGTCCCGAAGCCTTCAAGGCCTGCATGCTGCCGGCGCCACAGGCGGGACTTCAACGCTTCCGCTTCCGGCTGCGCGTCTCGCTGGAAGGTCAGGTGCAAGATGCGGCGCCGGTGCAGGTGCCTGAAGGGTGGCAGGACGTGGCGGATTGTTTCGCCGCGCGACTTGCGGAGATCTTGACTCTGCCCCCCGCGCCACCCGGGGAGGGTCCCCCAGGCGCCACCTTGGCTTTGGTGGAGGCCGTGCTCACAAGCCCGTAGGGGCGAATGCGCGACGCCCGAGCGTTGAGCGCCATCTCATGATGGCGGAAGTAGACCGCGTCTGGTGGCGATGCTGACGGCTTCGGTACGGCTCTTCGCGTTCAATTTTTCCAAAGCCAGGGCCACGAAAAATGTTTTATTCGCCCTCATAGCTGGTCAGGATGAGTACGCGCACCGAAGGATGCCGCTCACACATCAACCGCGTCACGTCGACGCCTGATAGTCCAGGCATCTTCAAGTCTACGACGACAACGTCCGGCTTTTGCGCAGCGACAAGGTTCAGTCCATCAATGCCGTCGCGCGCTTCCCCGACGACCGAAATGTCGGACTGAGCTGCCAGCAACGCCGCCACGCCTAAACGTGTTACGGCGCTATCGTCGATAAGGACGACAGTTATCACGGGTGCCGCTCGATCCTGATCCGTCGTCATGAAGACAGCGTTTTGTCTAAGGGTACCGACAAGGATACAACGGTTCCTTGCCCGGGCGTGCTTTCGATGCCGAGTTCGCCCCCGAGACGGCGGGCCCTCTCACGCATGCCCATAATGCCGAAGTGACCTTCGTCCGTCAGATTTTGGAGCCCCGTGACGAACCCGCAGCCGTCGTCCTTTATCGTGACAACCAAGTTGTCGCCGGCCGCGTCCACGATGACGATCAGATTCCGTGGATCTCTGTTGACCAATTCCTGGCCCCAAAGGTACAGGGGCCCGCGCGCTACCGCTCGTATGAGTTGGGCGTGCGCTGTGACGGCTCGGACGTGAAGACATATGGAACCGGATGTGCAATGCCGGCCCAGATAGGCCCGTGGATCCCACACAAGATCCCGTCAAGGCCTACCAGGATCTGCTTGCGTCGTCGCAACCTGCCAAACCCGACGCCGCAACCCAACGAGCGCACTTTCTACAAACCCGTTCACTTTCGGCAGCCACCGGGCAGTTCGCCTGTGGAACCTTCCAAGTTCCCACCCTGAACACGCGTGCCTACGAAAACTTCGAGCAGCTATGCCAGTTGCAGATGCGCATCCTGGTTGACGCCATGGCCTGTGAGGGTGATGGCGATCAGCACAACCTCTATAACGTGCCCTTTGTGCTAGGTGGCAACGTGGGCGGGTATTTCGAAACAGGACGCTTCCTGCGCTACACGAACTCCCCTCCGCATGGCGGCCTCTTGGTTTCCATCTGCAACGCCATGGGTGTACCCACAACTGAGTTTGGCATGCACAAGGGCGGCGTGTTGCCGCGTTTGACTTCGGCCTGATTGTTAAGCGCGAAGCGCGCGCTACAGTCTGCCTATGGCTGGCGCCGGTAGATGCATGCTTTTGGGCCTCCTTGCGGTTTCCGCTTGCAAGACGAGCGCGCCCAACGTGCCGTCACGGATTGGCACGCCGCCCGCGGAAGGCGTGTTGCTTACCAACGCGCGCATCTGGACCGGCGATGCACGACGGCCGTGGGTTGAGGCGCTTGGAATCGCTGGCACCGTGATCGTGGCCGCAGGCAGCGATGCAGAGGTGCGCGGTGCCATGGCGAACGTGTCGGCCCCGCACACACGGCAAGTGAATGGCGACGGGCGACTGGTGGTTCCGGGGTTCATTGATGCCCACGTTCACCTCCTTAAGGGCGGGCTCGAGCGCGATTCGGTGGACCTCAGCGGGGCACAGAATGCCGAAGAGATTCAGGAGCGGCTGGCGTCGTTCGCAGCGAACCATCCTGAACGAACGTGGATAACCGGGCGCGGATGGAAATATGGCGCGTTCGCTTCTGGCCTGCCCCACCGCGCGACACTCGATGCGGCCGTGTCCGACCGCCCGGCCTTTCTCGTTAGCTACGATGGCCACGGCGCCTGGGTCAATGGACGGGCGTTGCTTGCGGCGGGCATTGGACCTGGCACCCCGGATCCCCCGGGTGGCCGCATTGTGCGTGACGAGCAAGGCACGGCAACAGGCGTTTTGCTTGAAAGCGCCATCGATGTCGTTGAGAACCTGATTCCGCGCCCGAGCAAGGAGGCGCACCGGCTCGCGATCGTGCAAACAGCACAACGCTTTTTGAGCAAGGGCATCACGACGGTTTGCGAGATTGGCGGCGACCTCGACGATCTTGCGCTCTACGAGAAGCTCGCCCAATCGGGGCGCCTTCCGATTCGCGTGGTGTTCGCGCCCGCGGTCGAAGTCGGTATGGATCGCTATGACGTTCACCGCAAGAGATTGCAGGCAGCGCGGACGCCGCGGGTGCGTGTGCTGCCCGGCCCCATGAAAGACTTCGTTGACGGTGTTGTGGAGGCCAACACCGCCGCCTTGATCGAGCCCCCGGCAGACGGCAGCGGACCTGCGTCGCCGCCGCTCCTCGCATCGGAAAAGCTGCGTGCCCAGATCCGCCAAGCCGATGCCTTGGGCATCGACCTTGCCTACCACGCCATAGGCGACGGAGCCGTGCGCGCGGTTTTGGATGCCCTGCAATCGGTGAACGCTGAGGCCGAACGGCCGCACCGCCGTCTGCGCATCGAGCACATCGAGGTCATCGCCCCACAAGACCTTTCCCGTCTTAAGGCCCTGGGCGTCGTGGCGTCCATGATGCCCCTGCACGCCGCGCCCGGTGATGAACCAGGTGGAAGCCCCTGGTCGAACAAGCTGGGCCCACAACGTTTGCGCCACGCCTTCGCCTTCCGCTCGCTGCTAGACGCGGGCGCCGCCCTTGCCTTTGGCAGCGACTGGCCCGTCATGGGTCTTGATCCCCTTGAAGGCGTTGCCATCGCCTCCACCCGCAGCAGCCCCAACGGCAAACCCGAAGGCGGATGGATCCCTCACCAACGGATCGCGGTCGAAGAAGCTCTCGCCGCCTACACCCGGGGCGCGGCCCACGCGCTCCGAATTGAGGACATGGTCGGCACGCTCACCCCGGGCATGGCGGCGGATCTGGTGATCTTGAGCCCGAACGTCGAGATCAGCGACGGCGCCACTTTCTTCGCAGGCAAAATCGATATGGTGATTGCGCGCGGCCAGGTGGTTCACTGAACGTGTTTAATGGGTCAAGCAATCACTGTCATGTCGCAGCGCGGCATGTCGCTTGACACGCGGACCCGTTTGTGGAATGCCCAGAACTGGCGCCGCCCCACGCCCCCGCGATGACCAACCAAGTCCCCTCTGCCAACCGGCTGCCCGCGTGGCTGCACACGTTAGCCTGCCGCCAGCGTCAAAACGCCGCACGCTATCTGCAACTAGATGCACGCAGTCTGGGGTTGACGCGTATCTACCTTGCTGTGTTGCTGCTGGTTGACCTGCTTTGGCGCGCCAAAAACCTTTCCACTTGGTACAGCAACGATGGCCTGCTGCCCAACCACACGCTGCTGTGGAGCCCGCCGGGCGAGCCTCAAATCTCCTTTTTCTTCACCGCATCAACAACGGGCCAAGCCGCGGTTTTGTTCGTGGTGTGTGGCGTGGTCTATCTGTTGTTCCTGCTTGGCTACCGCACGCGCTTGTTTCATCTGCTTTCGTTGCTCGCGCTTTACAGCCTGCAAGGACGCTTGCTGCTGTTTGAGGACGGCAGCGAGGTGACGTTGCGCCTGCTGGCCACGTGGACGGTGTTCCTGCCGATGGGCGCCCGCTTTTCCATCGATGCCATGCGCGCGCGCCTGGCGGGGACAAAGGAGGTGCGCCCGGAGTCCTTGGCGGATCGGAACCGCTTTGCCCCGCCGATAGCGCCCGCCACGTCTTTGGTGGTGGCTGCGATCCTGCTTCAGGTCGCGTCGATCTATCTTTTCAACGTCCTCCACAAGTCCGGCGACACCTGGAAGGAAGGCTCTGCCTTTCACTACGTCCTTCACCAAGATCGCATTGTCACCCAACTTGGGTATTGGGTGCGTCCCTACGTCACCGCCAGCTGGTCACGTCTGGTTTCGTGGGCAGCCGTGGCCATGGAAGCCAGCCTGGTGCTGCTCGTGCTTTCACCGTTTAAGTGGAAGCTGTCGCGGCGGTTGGGGATTGGGGTCGCGGTGGCGCTTCACCTCGGGTTCGCCGCGTTTTTGAATCTTGGTCTTTTCTCTTTCAACATGATCGGGTTCTTTCTGTTGCTGCTGACGGACCGGGACTGGCAGCTACTGACGCGCTGGTTGGGCCCGTCGCCGAAGCGCGCACGCGTCGTCTACATCGACGCCAGCTGCGGTGTGTGTTTTGCGTTGACGCGGCTGCTCGCGCGCCTGGATGTGCTTGGCCGTTTGACCATCCGGGCGAACGATCAGCCCGAGCGACCGGCCGATCTCAGCGACGAGCTCATTGCGCGCACGATCGTCGTCGATGATCCCACCCGGCAAAAGCGTTGGATCAAAGCGGCGGCTTTTGCCGAAATCTTTTTGGCGCTGCCCGCACTTGCCCCCCTGGGCTGGCTGCTGAAGCTGCCGTTGTTGAAACACGTTGCCGATGTCGTCTACGACGCCTTCGCGCGCAATCGCACCACCATCTCGCTCGCACTGGGCATGGATGCATGCGGCTTGCCGGGGGCCCCCAAGCCATCGTCCTCGGCAAAGCCAGCGCCACTGCCCATCGTCGAAACACTCGCAGAAGCGTCAGCGAACCTGCGTGAGCTGGCGGTGGTCATTCTGTTGATCGCGTGCTTTTTGCAATCGGCCGCCGAGAACCGGGCCATGCCACACTGGCTGCGTTTGCCACAGCCGTCTTTGTTTAAAGCCATCGTTCTTTACCCGCGGCTCATGCAGGGCTGGGGCATGTTCGCACCCAACGCCCCGACGCACGATCATAATGTCGTCGTAGAAGCCACGACTGCAACCGGCGTGGTGATCGATCCGCTGGCGCTTGCCAGCGCGCGGGTGGCTCCAGCGCCGACAAACGAGGTGTCGCCGTTTCAAGATGTCGATGAATTTTTCGCCGACTATGTCTCGGCGATTCCATGGCGGCGGGAGTACTTTTCCCCCTTCGAGCACTGGATCTTAAACCACCACGAACGGGTGGGGCGGCTAGACGAACGGGTGGTCGCGTTCAAAGTGTTCCTCATCGAGGACGAAAGCCCGCCGGTTGGGCAATCGCAGCCGCGCACTGTGAAAAAGACGCTGCTCTTCGAGGGACCCGCGCGCTGACGCCAGCCGTCTCTCAAGCGGGGTCACCGTCGCCTGGCGCAGGCCTCACACGCGCGAATTAACAATTGTAAGTGCCCTGCGTTTCCTGCAAATGTAAACGTTTACTTAGGCGAATTGTTCCCCCGGACATCTGGGAGTTCAGTGTACGCAGCGGCGGCAGAATATTGTGGCTTTCGCCGCAAGCTCCGCACCGAGAGGTTTACCGCAGGACACTACGCACTCTCCAAGACGGGAGCGCAGCAAAGTTTGTCACGTGTTTTCGACGGGGCGGAGCCTTTCGAGCGAAGGCTTGTGTGTAGCTGAAAGGAAATAAGAGCTCATGCGTTCATATTTTTGCTTGGATCATTGGCGAGCCGTTTTTGCCGCGCCCGTTCTGTCTGCGCTCATGGCGCTCGGCAGTCCCGGCTGCGACAGCTCCAAACAGACGGATCCGTTCGACGATGACGGCGCGGGCGGCGCCGGTGGTGGGGCCAACGAGCAGGCCGGCCGTGAGGGCTCGTCGGAGGGATCGAATGACACCGATGGCGTGGCCGGCGCCGGTGGCGAGCGCAGCAGTGAATTTGGCGGCACCGGTGGCTCGGACGAGGGTCAAATGGGGGGTGCTGGCGGTTCGCAAACCGGTGGCAGCGGCGGCGCCCCTGCCACCGGCGGCACCAGCGGGAGTTCGGCGCCCAGCGACGGTTGCGATGCGCGTCCGCCCGGGGCCGACCATCCCAAGCTGAAAGGACTTTGCTACAAGAAGGTCTGGGACGGCGAGGGCTCCGGCTGGCTGGTCCCGGATTTTGTAAAGCGCGCAGAGAAGCTGTCTACCAGCGTGGTTGTGCTCGAGGACGTGAATTCGCCGCCGTTGGCCCAGAAATTCGAGGCGAAGTTCGATGGGTTAAACGAGTTCGGAATCCAAGGTTTTCCCACCGTCAGAGATCTGGGCAGGGCTCAGTACTTCGTGCTGTGGGTCAAGCTGGTAGGAGCGATTCCTCTGCTGCGGGTCGACTGGGGTGAGTCGGGTAACACCGCCTGCGGCCGCCTGGGCTACGCGTGGCCCGATAGGCTAGGCGTGAACCTGCGCAACTACAACCCGAACTGGAACAACGGGCAGTGGCAGCAGGTCATCATTCCGGCCAAGGACATCCACCAGAACAAGTCGGCCTGCATGTCGACGAATAACATCGCCTTCCGTATCGACGGCGGACCACAGAATTTCGTCCTGATTGTCGACGACATCGGCTTTTACTTTCCAAAGTGAGAGCGGACCATCGGGTCGGCAAACAAGCTTTCGTTGAGCCACCGCCTGAGTGGCTGGGATAGGGAAGCCCGGGCTTACAAGCCCCAAAAGCGAAGGATATGTACTCGGCGTGCCGATAGAGGGTAAAACAAAGGGGTGAGGCCCAAAGCCCGATACATCGCCGTGGAAGGCCCCATTGGGGCTGGAAAATCCACGTTGGCGCGCCTGCTGTCAGAGGCGTTCGCGGCGCGTTTGTTAACCGAAGATCCTGACGGCAACCCATTCCTGGCGCCGTTTTACAAGGATCCCAAACGCCACGCGCTTTCGGCGCAGCTGTTTTTTCTGTTGCAGCGCTATTCGCAGCAGCAAGACCTTTTGCAGGGCGATCTGTTTGCCCAGGGCGGCGTGGTTTCTGACTACCTGTTTGCCAAAGACAGATTGTTCGCCGCATTAACGCTGTCACCTGACGAGATGGCGCTTTACGATCGGATCTACGAAACCCTACACCCCCGCGTTTTAAAGCCCGATCTCGTGGTGTACCTGCAGGCCCGCACCGATGTTTTGCTCGATCGCATTGGCAAGCGAGGGCGCAGCGCCGAAAAGCCGATTCGTGCCGATTACGTGCGTGAGGTGGCGGAAAGCTATGCCCGGTTTTTTTTCGACTACACTGACAGCCCCTTGCTGATCGTGAACGCATCCGACATAGATTTTGTGGCCAACGAGGAAGACCGGCGCGCCTTGCTTGAGGTCGTGGCCAACACCCGCGCGGGCGTGAACCACTGGAGCCGTAGCTAATGTCCACCACCACCGCCCCCGCCCGGGTTGCGAAGTTGAGCGCCGTTTCCATTCGCGATCGCAAAGGCAAAGACAAGCTTTCTGCCTTGACCGCATACGACGTTGTGTTCGCGCGCCTGGCTGACGCTTCCGGCGTAGACATCGTGTTGGTGGGCGATTCGCTAGGCATGATGGTGCAGGGCCATGCCAACACCTTGCCCGTCACTTTGAACGACGTTGTGTACCACACGCGGGCGGTGGCGCGCGGCGTGCAGCGCGCACATCTTGTGGCCGATCTGCCATTCATGAGTTACCAAGCCAGCATTGAGGATGGGGTGCGCGCGGCTGGCCGTCTGTTGCAAGAAGGCGGTGCGGAAGCGGTGAAGTTGGAAGGGGGCGTAGAGGTGGCTGACCTGGTTCACAAACTCACGTCATTTGGCATTCCCGTGATGGGCCACGTGGGCATGACTCCGCAGTCTGTGCATCAGTTCGGCGGCTTTCGCGTGCAAGGCCGGCAGGAGGAGTCACACAAACGCATTGTGGAAGGCGCTTTGGCTGTGGCCCAGGCCGGCGCTTACTCTGTGGTGGTGGAAAGTGTGCCTGAGGCATTGGGCGCAGAACTTAGCCAAACGCTTGCAATTCCCACCATTGGCATTGGTGCGGGCGCGGCGTGTGACGGGCAGATCTTGGTGATGCACGATGTGTTGGGTTTGGATCCACACTGGAAGCCGCGGTTTGCTCGTGCGTACGCGCAACTGGGGCTGGCGGCCCAAGACGCGTTTGCCGCCTTTGTGCGCGATGTGAAAAGTGGAACATTCCCTGGGCCCGAGGAGACGTTTTCATGACTTTGCCCGTGGTTCTCGAATCGCCTGCAGACATGACCGCTTGGTCCGAGGCCATGCGCGCGCAGGGGAAGCGAATTTCGTTTGTGCCCACGATGGGTTTTTTGCATCAAGGACACCAGTCGTTGCTCAAAGCGGGTCGGGCCCGCGCCGACCTCCTGGTGATGTCTTTGTTTGTGAACCCCACGCAATTTGGCCCCAATGAAGATCTGGATCGCTATCCGCGTGACCTGCAGGGCGATCTGGAAAAAGCTGCGGCCGAAGGCACCGATGTTGTCTTCGCGCCTCAACCCGATTCGATGTATCCCGCCGGCTACGAAACCTTCATCGACCTCACCACTGTGACGCAGGGTTTGTGTGGCGATCGGCGCCCTGGACATTTCCGCGGCGTGGCCACCGTGGTTGCCAAACTGTTCAACATCGTGCGTCCCCACGTGGCTTTGTTCGGCGAAAAAGACTTTCAACAACTGGCGGTCATTCGCCGCATGGTGTCCGACCTCAACATGGGCCTTGAGATCGTGGGCCTCCCCACCATTCGCGAGCCCGATGGGTTGGCCATGTCGTCGAGAAACAAGTATTTGAACGACGACGAGCGCCAGCGGGCGCTGTCGTTGTCGCGTGGGCTGCGGGCGGCCGTGGCAGATTTTCAAGCCGGTGAAGTCAACACCGCCGCTCTGCGTGCGCGCGCCTACGCTGAGCTGTCTGGGCAAGTGGACCGTCTTGAATACTTGGAGCTGCGCGACGCTGAATCTCTGCAGCCCATTGCAGAGGTTGTTCGGCCTGCCGTGCTCTTGGTGGCAGCTTATGTAGGGCAAACGCGACTCATCGACAACATGCGCTTGGGTTAAAGCCTCGCACCACGCTTGTGGCTCCTCAAAACCCCTTTTCCGAGTTCCAATCGCCGAATCGGTCACGTGCAATCTCGTCGGCATTCAGGTATTCGGTGTCTTCGCTCCAACTGTCCGCTTGTAGGCGAGCGGTGACGGTGGTCTTGCCTGCGCCGTTCGGGCCAGCGGTAACCAGCGAAACTGGCTTCACGGGCGCACCTGAGATTTCCGCAACTTATGCAGCCGCTCGAGTGCCGAGGCACGAGCCGTGGCGATGTCCTCTCGTAGCTTCCGCAGCCGCTAATCCTGTGCTTCCTGCAAATGCGCGAACGCACGAGATGAAAGCCCCTTCAGCTCATCGTCGCTGGGCTCGAACGTGGGATCGGATAGGTTTGGGGTGCGATGGCTCACCGCTAAAGGTTACCCCTGAGGTCTGCGGGTGCCAACCCGTGCTTCGCAGCGAATCTCAAAGAGCTGATGGTGGAAGATCCCCGGGCCCGACCTGGGCGGCGCCGAACCATGCGCGCGGGATCGGGGCGGTGCTGCTCGGTGCTGGAGATCAGATCAGATCGCACCCCAACTTTATGGTGCGTACAAAGGACGTGGATCGTCCGCCAAGGCTATCTGTGGCTTCCAGCACCAGTTGGTAATCGCGGTAATTTTGCCGGATGGAGCACTGCGGCCACTTGGCGATGTCATTCGCGGGGGTCCAATCGATCAGCACCTCCGCCACGGTGGAGGCGCTGGGCACGGCCACCTCGCCCTCGGCGATGACCGTGGTGATGCCACCGCGGCGAACCATCAGGCGATAGCTAACGGGATTGTGTGAAGGCGCCTCCGCGTCTCCCAGGCTGATCTGCACCTTGATCAGGTGCTCGATAAAGTAGGAAGGCGACGGCGTTGTGATGGGCGGCGCTGACAGGCTGAAGAAAGCCGTTGGCCCACAGTTGCCTGCGGGGCACGCGGTGACGTTCACGTTGATGGTGGCGGGCAAGCTTGACAGGACCTGGGGGTCAGTGGCCACCAGCGTGATCGTGCGCATGCCAGGACTGGAGAAAACCGCCCGTGGCGTGCAGCCAATGCCGCTGGGTAAGAGGTTGTCGGCAATGTTGCTGCTGGCCCATCCCAAAGCTGAGCAAGGCAGTGTGCCAGAGGGCGAGTTGACGTCTTCACCAAGCCCCCGCAGCGGCAGATCGACGCCCAGGGAGACGGTGATGTCCGAGGAAGGCTCCACAATGGTGGCCACTGGCCGTGAATTGACGACATCAACGGTCAGGCTATCGCTGCCCACCCCGCCAGCGCGATCTTCCACGCTGACCGTGATTGTTTGCGGCCCCGCGGTATTGAAAAGGTAATTGGCGGTTCGACCATTCGTGGGCCCACTGGTGGGCGTGGGGCTCCATGTGTAGAGGCAGGTTCCTGGCGGACACGATCCATCCTCTGTGTCCGCCACGGTGGCGCCCACTGTGAACACCTGCCCCAGATCCTGCTGGGTTCGACCGTTGAGCGCGGCCAGCGATACCACAGGCGCGTCGTTCACCACGTTGATGCGGACGCTCCGCGACGTGACGGTCACGCCAGCCACGATGTAGCTCGCCGTGATCAGGTGCGGCCCGGCCGGCACATCGCTAGCGCGGAAACTAAGGGTGTTCCCGGTGCCGAGTGCCTCGGGCACGCGATCGCTTGTCCACGTGATGCGGGGCGTGCGAGGCGCCCGCGGGGCCAAGGCGGTGTAATCCACCGATAAAAAGAAGCGGTCTCGCGTGGCGCCAGGTGTGGCGCCCAAAATGGTGAACTGAGGCGGATACAGAATGCTCACGCCAAGGATGTCGCCTTCGCTGAGCGTGGCACGCTGGCCGAGCGTCGCAGCCAGAAACATCGAGCGGGCCGGTTCAGCCGCTGGCGCCTTGACCGTGCACTTTGAGACATCTCCTGCGACGCACCCATCTTCATCGCGCGCGAACGCCCACACCGGGTACTGCATGATGGCGCCATAATCAAAGGGGCCGCGGTCGCGCTCAAATTCTCCAAACTGGAAGAAGTTGTGAAGCTTGCCATCCCGGACCTGTCCGAAATCAACAACCACCCAGCTATCCCGATCGTCGCGCGACTGCTCATGGTAAAGCCCGATGGCGTGTCCCATTTCATGCGCGGCGATCCCGGCGCTGTCGCAGCCTACGTTGTTCAGCGAAATGCTCTGTGAGTCGAATCCCGTGATAACCGCGCGCCCCACAGTGGAAGAGCAACCTCCGCCGTCTCGAAACTCCAGGTACTCCCCGTAGTTTCGCAACGCAAAGCGTATCCCCGTCTCATTCTCCCACCACCTCATCCCTTCCCTGATGAGGGAGCGCATACGGGTGTTCTCGGCCACGCTGCCCCAGTTGTCGGCGAATGTGTATCCGATGACGCCACCGCTCCAGCGCGAACACGCGAACTCTGTATGAAAATCGAAGTTGCACGTGGCCGATTTCAAAATGTCAGCGTGAGCGCTGGGGCGGAAGGTGATGACCTGCCCATGCCCCTCGGTTAAGCGCAGGCCGGGATCCGCATCCATTGTGAATCCCGCTTTCGACTTGGAACCGCCGGATGAAGCCGCCGCCAGCTTCGCCACGCCAAACCTGTTTTCCAGCGCCAAGGCATCCCCCAGCACAACGTCGGCACTGGTCACGGCGACGCCGTTGATCACCTCGTACGTCACAGCCACGCCATTCATATTCAAGGTTTTGATGACGCCTGTGACCCCGGGAGCAAATTCTTCCACGCCAGGCCTTGCCTTGGTGGGCACTTGAACACTCAGCTCAAGGGCCTCTTGAACCGTTGTGACTCCGTCCGTCGCCGCAATCACAAGCGCGGCTTCCTGGGCTTGCGCCTTTTCGGTGGCCAACAGGCCCAACGTTAACAACACACCGCTATTCGTTTCGTCACTCAGCGTCGCCTCCACCTCAGCGGGCGCACCGGCAACGCTGACGCTGACCGGTGCCGTGGACTGTGGCGATTGGCGAACGGTGACCTGCACCTTGGCGCCGCCACCTGGCGTCAGCACAACCTTCTTTTCTGAGAGCTGCAATCCAAACGCTTCGGGGCACGTCCCCTCCGACCCCGCCTCCGCGACGTGCACAGGCACCGAGAGCGACGAAGCGTGGCCGTCAGGGTCGGACACTGTGATCTCGACGAAATAGGTTCCCGGTGTCTGCGCGCTGAACAGCGCCCGCGGGCCGTCCGTCTTAAGTTCGTGTTTGGCTTCCTGCGCGGGGGCCGTGGCCTTCCAGGAGTACTTCAGGATGTCGCCATCCCTGTCGATTGCCGCCACCCGCATTTGCACGGTGCTGCAGGTTGTGATGAATTTTTCAGGATCAAAAGAAAACCCCACGATGGTGGGCGCATTTGCTGTGGTGACGGCCACGTCCAGGCCGCCGCTGCCCGTATCCTGGCAAAGGATGGTCAGCATCACCTCTGTTGTTTGCCCTGCAACCACGGAGGCCATGGTGGACGCGCTTCCGCAAACGCGGCTTTCCATCTTCTGACCATCAAGGGCCGTCACAACCACGCGGTAGTCGTGAGGCTTCAACAGGAAAAAAGCGTCCCCGCCTCTGCGCGGGGCCTGGCCCGGAAACGTCAGCGGCCCCAGCTCGACGGTTTTGGTCTCCGCCAGCGTTTGATTCTGAAAGACGTCCACGCGAATGGCGTGCAAAGGGTCGCTATCATTGACGACTATCAGAGCGCGCATGCCCTGAGGATGCTCTGCCGACGATTCGCTGGACGGAGCGGAGTAACAAGCCGCTGCCCCAATGCCCAACATAGCTGCGACAGCACACCGCCACGCAAACCCGTTTCTCTTGACCATCACGTCCCGTCCTTTCCACTGTTCCCGATTTGGGGCAGAATGTAGGCTGACGATGGCTTAGGAGCAATAGTCAAATCCTTTCCAAGTTGACCGGGAACAAGTCCCGTAAGGCATAGGGGACGTCGCTATCGTGCCGCGCCCATTGGCACAGCTTACCTGCCGCTACGGCATGCTTTTGGCCCACTTGCCCACAGCCGCACGTCGCCACCTGCCTGCGCGTGGGGCGCCTCAGAAAACAGATCTTTCCAATGTCTGACAACTAGCCCAAAGTGCTGAAGATCATGATGCATAGGTATCGTCCTTCTGGGTTCGCGGTGAGCTCTTCTCTAATCCTTTCTTTGGCGCTCTTTGTCTTTGCAACGGGTTGCGATCGAGATCTCTGCGAACGGGACATTGACTGCCAGGATGGCCTCTATTGCAACGGCTTCGAGATGTGCGACCCCGGCAGTCCGGTTGCCGACGAGCACGGATGTGCTCGGGGCATACCATGCCCCACGATCTCCGACTCCTTCCCCTCCTCTGTACCCAAGGTTCCGGGAATTCTCGAATGCGTTGAAAAGAACCTTGAGTTTGGGGTGTACACCACTTGCGCCAAGAGGGAGGGGAAGCCCAAGCCAAGCCCTGAGACGTTCTTGGACAGCAATGTCTGCCGGGAGATTCGAAGAACCGACTTCGATGCCTCGTGTCGTTATGAAACGTGCACTCAAAACAGGGAGTGTGACGATGGGCTCTTCTGCACCGGCGAGGAGGTCTGCGATCCGCGCCATGAAAGGGCCAACGCCGCCGGCTGTGTCGTTATCGCGTCTTGCCCGGCCGGTTTCCGGTGTAACGAGCGGCCCCAGCATTGTATTGCTCCCTGCGCTGTTCCCGAGGATGCCGATGGTGATGGCAGCCTAGCTATCGCCTGCGGAGGAGATGATTGCGACGACTCAGATAAACGCGTGCATCCTGGAAACGCCGAGGTTTGTGATTCAGCCCATCTTGATGAGGACTGTAACCCCGAGACGGTGGGGGATCGGGATCAGGACAACGACCAATTCGTCAGTCAAGGGTGCTGCAATACAGGCAAAGACGGGAATCTAAAGTGCGGAAGGGACTGCAACGATCTCAACGCCTCGGTTCATCCTGCCGCAAGTGAGGTTTGTAATGGGGTCGATGACAACTGCGATGGTGTGGCCGACGATGGCTTAACGGCCCTTTACTTCGTGGATGCAGACGGGGACGGACACGGCGACCCAATCGCGAAACCGGTTCCTCGGTGCCCCCAATCCAGCGTAGGATTCTCACTGCTGGCGAACGATTGCAACGACGACAATCCGGCCATTCAACCGGGTTCTCTAATCTGTGCAAATCCCCAGTTACCCGGCGATCTCTTGTTATGCAAGGACGATGGCACCTGGACTCCAGCCAAGTGCAGCAATCAGCGGTTCTGCGTGGCTCAGCCGAATGGCACAGGCATTTGCCTTTGACCAGGGATTGAGCCCGCCACAACTTGCAGTGTGTCGTGGCGACGTTTGCGTTTGCGTTTTGTTCCGCCAGATTCGATGTGGTGGCCAACGCGCATCGCACCGATCTGTTGATTTCCGTCATAGAGGTGTTGCAACAACGGCTGCCCTCGGGTAGCCCTGGGCACTTACGCACCCAGGGCCCCCACAGATCCGGGCGTGCGGGATTACCGCACCCGGCTCTTCAAGAATGCAGTTTCGCTGATGGACTTGGCCGCGAGGGCAAGTGAGGCAACGGCAGTGGGT
>JBBSJE010000133.1:0-17049 GCA_038257535.1 Polyangia bacterium | reverse complement strand
TGGGTTACATTTATAGACATCGCGAGCTTCATCTCTCCACGGGCGCCGGGCTTGCCTTATTGCCCGCTTCCCGTTTAGGCTCATGGCCATGGCACATCAGGGTTTGCATAGGATTGGCGTTTTAATGCTCGCGGTTGGGGGCATCATGTTCTTTTCGGCCGCCACAACCAGCGCACAGCCACCGGCGCCCGCGGCCTGCAAAGCCTACAACAATAGCAAGTGTTGTGATCCCACCGTTGCGGCCCACTTGCCTAAGGCCGGCATCTTTTCGTCATGTGGGAAGTCCGAAGCGCAGTTCTTGGGAGAACAAGGCAGCAAGGACACCTGCAAATATTACTTCAAGGTGGGCGCAGAAAATGAGGCCAGCACCTTTGTTCAGGTGTATGCGCCCGCGCAAAAGGACCCGGGCACCGAACCCACCGACCCCTTCTTCGATTGGACCCGCGTGGGCAAAGCCTACGTGACCAAAAAAGCCAAGACGCCCAAGGCCGCGCCGATGCTGCAGAACATGACGGGCATATGGTACCCGGGAAAAGACTACGTGGTGAACGTCAACGCGTCGGTCAAGGTGTGTTCAAAAGCGCAAGCCCTAAAACTTGCCGCGAAAATTAAGTAAAGCGCTCGGGTGCGCTTACTCGGCAAAACGCACGTCGTCGAAATCTTCCTCGAGATCCGAAACGTCCGCTTCTTCAATCTGCAAAACCAGATCTGAGAAGTGCTCGGGCGCTAGATTGATCGCCGCGGCCAGATTTTTGAGATACTCGTCCTCCCGCAGGTCCGTTTCTTCATCGGCGTCGCCCACAGCCGCCACAAGCTGCAGCAGCATCCGCTTTTGTTCCACGCTGTCGTTGCAAAACACCGTCGCAGAATCTTGCAGTTTGAACGCCTGCGGCGAAAAGGCTTCGATGCGCAAATCAAGCTGCTTGAGCAGACCGGCGTCGGCTTTTGCCAACCCTTCTAGCAGCTGCCGGATGATCAGCTTTTCGCGCCCATGCAGCAGATCGTCCGCATACGCCGCACCCATCAACACATCAGCCACCTGTTCGATACGGTCTTTCATAGCCCTATTTGCCGATGAAATCCGCGCGTTGTCAACGCGGGCGGCAAGCCAACCGTAATGTTACGAGCCGCCGCGGCTCTCGCGGGTCATCTCGATCATGGTTCTGCGAAAGCCAAGCCGCAAAAACAGCTGTTGGGCGCTGCGGTTGTTCTCCGCGGTCCACAGCATCACGCGGGGCACGCCCTGCGCTTCTAGCCAAGCCGACGCAGCGGCCACCAATTGGGCCCCCACCCCCTGACGGTCGAAACCTTCTTCCACCACCACATCGTGGATAAAGCCCGCTTCATTGCGCAGCTCTTTCCACGATTGCGGTTCAACGCCCGCATACACGTACCCCACCACCGCGCCCTCGCCGCTCGTGGCCACCATCACCTTGGCCCCCGGTGCCTTCAGCTGGGTGCCAAGAAACCAGGCGTAGCCCGCCTCAATGTCATCACCTGGCGCCATAAAACGGTGCGAATCGAAACCATGATGGGTTCTGACCAACCGCGCGCCCAAGCGGCCAAGCACCGGCAGATCGTCTTGCGTGGCGTCTCGAATGTGAAATGACGACATGCCGAAAAGCATGACCGATGCGGTCGCCGGACGCACATGCCGATAAGATGCGCCATCGCAAAAGCGCGGCAGCGTGTGCTATGCAAATCAAGGTTATGAGCGAATCGTTGCCCCTGCTGCAAAGTGCCCAAAACATCAGTGTGGCTTTGCTTGTGGGTTTGCTGATAGGGCTGGATCGCGAACGTTCGGAAAAGCGTGACACCTTGGCGCGCTTCGGCGGCATCCGGACCTTCCCTTTGATCGCGCTCTTGGGCGCCATTGGCAGTCTGTTGTATCCCCTCATGGGTGTGTGGCCTCTGGTGTTGTGTTTTGTGGCCGTTGGCTCCGTGATTGCGATCGCTTATCTGCGCACATCCCATCGGGACGTGGGGGCCACCACAGAGATAGCCGCTTTGGTCACTTTCGTTTTGGGCGTGGTGGCGGGTCAGGGCGCTTTGCTGGTGGCGGCCTCGGTGGGGGTGGCCGTGGCGGTGCTGCTGGTGGCAAAGTTTCGCTTGGAGGCATTCTCGCACGCCATTTCCCAAGACGAGATCAACTCCACGCTCGAACTGGCCGTGATCTCCGCCATCATCTTGCCGCTGCTTCCCAATCAAGGCTACGGTCCGTACCAAGCGCTAAACCCCTTCAAACTTTGGATGGTGGCGGTGTTGATCTCCGCGGTGTCATTCGCGGGTTTTGTGGCCATGCGGCTGTGGGGTGTGCGCAAGGGCTTGTTTGTAACTGCGTTCGTGGGCGCGTTGGTGTCAAGCACAGCGGTGACCATGGCCATGGCAGCGCGATCGCGATCTGACCTCGAGGCGCATCGGGCCACGGCGGCAGGCGCCGTGATGGCTGCCACCATCATGTGCGTGCGCGTTTTTGTTTTGGCTTGGATCTTCGGTGTTGGGTTGGCCGAAAGCCTTTGGCCGGCCTTGGCGGCGATGACCCTGGTGGGTGTCGTCGCAACCGTGGTTCTGTTTCTGAACGCGGCGCCCACCAACGCTGCAACGCCAGAAAACTTGCAGAACCCCTCGCGCCTTCCCACCGCCGTGGCCTTTGCGTTGGTGTTTGCCGTGGTGGGCGTGCTGGTGCCTGCCGCCAAAGACGCTTTGGGCAGCACCGGGCTTGTCCTCGTTGCGGCGCTTTCGGCCGTGGCCGACGTTGATGCCATCACCATCGCGTTGGCCCAGGATTCCCGCAGCAACCTCACACCCGCTTTGGTGCTGGGCGTGGTGGTGGCATCAGTGGTTAACACTTGGATCAAAGGGGGCATTGCCGTGGTGGCGGGCCGCGGCCGCTTTCGCTGGATGGTGGCGCTGCCGTTGGCGGCCATGGGGGTCTTGGGACTGGTCACGGCTGTGCTGGCAAGGGCTTGGGTGGGCTGAGGCGGCGGAGCGCCTACATCCCGGCGTAAATCTGCCGATTCTGCAAACATGTGGTGGGTTAACCGCGCGAGCGTCGGGGGCATTGCAGTTTTGCTGGCATTAGCCGCGTGCGGACGCTTTGGATTCGAGCGCCTTGAAGGGGCGACGGGGCCGGATTCAGCAGCGTTTGAAGCAGGCACCGGAACCGACAGCCTCGTGCCAGGGATCGACGTCGACGCCCCAGGGAACCCGGGCGGCGCTGCGGGCGGGCCCTCGGGCGGCAGCGGGGGTCGAGGGGGGCTACCCCCAACCGGTGGCAACACGCCACCCGATGGCGGCAACACGCCACCCGATGACGGCATCGATTCCAGCCTGCCCCGCGATGCGTCTGAAAGCGCCCCCGCTCCAAACTATTGCCTAACAGTTCCCGTTTTGGCGGCAGACCCCGTGATCGATGGCGTTGTTGATCCTGGGCTCACGCTGCGCAGGCTTGAGCCACAAGGCTTTGCGGGAAACGTGACGGAACTGCCGCCAGGTGTTTCGGTCCACTATGCGGTGGCGTGGCGAAGCGACGGTGTTTATGTGTTTATGCAAATCGCTGATCCCAACTTGCAGCCTTCCATCGTCGCTAAAGCCCCTTTCTGCGGCGACTCGGTTGAGATCTATGTTGATGCAGACGGCGTGTTTCCCAACGCCCCCGGCTATGACAAGCCCGGCACACGGCAGTTTGTGGTGATGGCGCCCACTGAAGGGACAATGTCGCGCGTTGAGGGGACCATTTACGAAACCGCAGCGAACCGTGGGTCGTGGACCTCAATGCACTATGGCGCCTTCACAACGGCGAACGGCTACAATGTTGAGGCCTTCGTTCGCAGCAGCGATCTGATGCTGCAAAGTTGGACCTTGGGCGCCGGGCAACGCATCGGATTTAATTTGGGTCACAACGTTTCTGTGAGCACGCCGCTGCAGGGGACGTGCTCAGATCGCTACACGCAATATTTCTTACGCATTGAAGGCCTTAGCGCGGGGAAAAGCGGCCCCTACCACGACACCGGCACATTCTGCCAGCCATCGTTGCAGCCTTGACGCCGCATGCCAGCTACACTTGCTGGCATGCTGCTTGTGGTGTTGCATGGGCCCCCGCCCACACCGTTGTTGTTTGAAGCCGTCGCGGCCGCCACAGGGCTCTCCCCCATTGACGTTCGCCAAAGGCTCGCCGGACAGGGTCCGTGGGTGCTGATGGTGGCAGCGGACGCCGAAACCCTGCACGCACGGGTGCCGTCGCTGTCTAACCTGGGTTTGCGTGCGCTGGTTTGCGACCCCGATTTGGTGACCGATGACGATGACCGCATTTTGGTTCGACAGCTGGCTTTTCTGCCCGCGCACTTTCAAATCACCGATGTGAGCGGCAAGTCCTTTGAATGTGCCCACGGTGCCGTGAGCCTTCTGCAAATCGGTCGCCGCACGCACACAAAGGTGGAAACCACGCAGACCACGCAGCGACGGTTTTCGCCCGCCAAAGCCTTGCTTACGGGCGGCCTATCGCTGACAACCAAACACACAACGAGCGAGACACGCGCCACCCAAACCGATGAACGCTTCTTGTTGTTGGTACGCAGCGATCATGAGCCTGACCTCATGCTTTACGAACGGCGTATGGATTATCGCTTTTTGGGCCATGAGGTTCAGCCTTCAAGCTTCGCCAACCTAGAGCGTGTGGCAACCCTCGTTCGTGAATGCACCAGGGCCCCCTTGGACGAACGTTTGAACGTGCCTGGCTTCGTAAGTCGGTTGCCCAAGGTGGGCCCGGATCCAACGGATTTGGCGCTTCATTTGGTCCAGCTGGCGCGCGTGTGCGAATGAATGGGGCTAATGTCCCGCGGGCCGTCGGGACCGCCAGAGCCGCTTTCCCACTTGCACGGCCATCAGCACCACCGCGCCGGCCACCACACCCGTCACCGCATCCACCAGCAGAGGAGCGATCCAACCCGCGCCGCCCATGCGCTCCTGCAGGTGCTGGCTGAAGTGATGTAGCGGAGCAATGCCGTGGGACAAGATGCCACCGCCCACCAAAAACATGGCCACGGTGCCAGCCAGGGACAAAGCCTTCATCAAAAACGGAGCCGCGAACAAAATGGCTCGACCCATCGCCCGGGGCAAGCCTGACTTGCGTTGACTTAGCGCCAGGCCCGCGTCGTCTAGCTTTACAATGCCTGCAACGAAACCGTACACGCCCACCGTCATCAGAACGGCCACCGCCGTAAGCACCGCCAATCGCTTGCCAAAAGCTTCATCGGCCACCGTTCCCAAGGTGATCGCAATGATCTCGGCCGAGAGAATCACATCCGTGCGGATCGCGCCGCGAATCTTGTCGCGCTCAAGCGCCACAACGTCGATCTTGGGATCAACCAGGGCGGCTAGCTGTGCTTGTCGGTGAGCCTCGTCTTGCGCTTCGTGTTGTTCGCGATGAAAAAACTTATGAACTACCTTTTCAAACCCCTCAAAACATAAAAACGCGCCCCCTACCATCAACAACGGAACAATGGCCCAGGGCGCAAGCGCGCTGATGGCCAAGGCCAAGGGAACGATGACCAGCTTGTTTTTCGCCGATCCTTTGGCCACCGCCCACACCACGGGAAGCTCCCGATTGGTGGCCACGCCCGAAACTTGTTGGGCGTTGAGAGCCAAATCGTCGCCCAACACACCAGCGGTCTTTTTAGCGGCAACTTTCGTTAAAATCGCCACGTCGTCGAGCAAAGACGCGATGTCGTCAATCAGAGTTAGCAGGCTGGTTCCGGCCACGGCATTCGTCCCTTGGTTTCGCGCGCGTCTTGCGTGGCGAAAACATGCCTCGCGGCCATGGCGTGGTCAAGCCGCACCCGTTTTAACTGAGCGCCCATCGTGCAAGCACGCCCAGGCCAGAGCAAGCCGCCAAGGTGGCAAAAACTCCCAACTTAAAGCGAAACAGGGCCAAAAACGCCACGCCCGAAAGCGCCACCGCCACGAGATCAATTGAGCTCCATGCGGGCACAAGCAGCCGCAGGGGCCCCAACTGCCGCGGGTCCACACGTCCAAACAACGTGTTCAACGCAAACCACAGCGCCAGGTTCAAAATCACCCCCACCACAGCCGCTGTGATGGTTGACAACGCCGCGTTCAACCAGCGTTTGCCCCGCAAAGCCTCTATGAAAGGCGCGCCCAAGAAGATCCAAAGAAAACACGGCACGAATGTCACCCAGGTGGTGAGCACAGATCCCAAGAATCCCGCCAGCATAGGATCAAGCCCAACTGGATTTCGGTAGGCCCCCATAAAGCCCACGAACTGCACCACCATGATCAAGGGGCCCGGCGTGGTTTCGGCCATGCCCAAACCATCCAGCATCTCGCCCGGCAGCAACCAGCCATAGCGCTCAACCGCCTGCTGAGCGATGTAGGCCAGCACAGCGTAAGCTCCTCCGAAGGTCACCACCGCGGATTTGCTGAAAAACACAGCCTGCTGTGAAAACACGTTGTGGGGTCCCAGCCAAGCGATCAAAACAGCTATAGGCGTAAGCCACAGCAGCAAACACACAGCGAGCACCGCGAGCGTGCGCTTGATGGAAGGCCGCGTGTGTGCGGGAGGATGCTTGTCGAGAGCATCGGCCACAGGGCTTGCGCTCGCTTCACCCGCTTTGGCGGCCGTATGCGCTTTGATGACATCGAAAGTTTTTGGGCTCAAAACATTGCCTACGAATCCCAGGATTCCGGCGGCCCCAATGATGATAGGAAATGGCACTGCGAAAAAGAAGATGGCCACGAAGGCAAGCGCTGCAACTGCAATCATCGCGGGGTTTTTCAGCACCCGCCGTCCAATGCGAAACACGGCCTCAAGCACCACCGCCAGCACAGCGGCCTTCAACCCGAAGAACAAAGCCGCCACCACACCCACGTTGTGAAACAACGCATAGGGCACGCTCAGCGCAAGAATGGCCAAAAAACCGGGCAAGACGAACAGCCCCCCCGCCATGAGCCCACCGGCGTAACCGTGCAAAAGCCAGCCGATGTAGGTGGCCAATTGCTGCGCCTCGGGGCCCGGCAAAAGCATGCAGTAGTTAAGTGCGTGCAGAAAGCGCGACTCACTCACCCAGCGTTTTTCGTCGACCAAAATGCGATGCATGACCGCGATTTGCCCCGCGGGCCCACCGAAGCTTTGTAGCCCTACACGGATCCATACCCGCAGCGCCGCGGAAAACGGAACCAGCGGTGTGATTGGCATGACGGTTTTCGTGTGCGATTCCAAAGGACGGCTTGGGGCCAAGTTGCTTCACTCGCCCGTAGGCAAGCCAATCTCCCACAATTTTCCGCCACGGCCTTGCGCGCCGCGATCCAGGACAAACATTTTGGCTCCAGTCAGCACGGCGTCGATGGGGCCCTGAAATTGTTTGGCAATCTGGGTGACCTTTACGCCCGCGTAGTTTCCATTGGCTTTGCTCAGTTCCAGCAGCAAAAGATCGCGTCCGTCTTCAAAGTCACCAGCGGCCTTGCCATGGCGAAGAATAAATGCGGCGCCCGAAAACAATCCGCACAGATCGCCAGCGCTGCGATCGAAGGTAAGCCCCAGGGGCGATCCATGATCGCTGAAGGTGCCGATGTCGGCGCGCTTGACTTGCCCACTGTCCGGATCGCGATACTGATTGCCATCGGGCCCCGTATTCATGATCGGCTCCACAAAGCTGACGTTGTCGGGTTTCGCGGGAAAACTCAGGTCCCTGTACCAAAGCCTATCCTTGATGGCGGTGTACGCAGGATCTAAGCGTTTGTCGGTTGCGGGATTGTAGTTGGCGAACTGCATTTGGTTGTCTTCATTGCCTAGGCGCCATGGAAACCCATAATGTTTGCCTGGCTGGATAAACAACAGCTCTTCGTGATAGTCGGCGTCTGGGCCGTTGTCTCCCGCCATCAAGTCGCCGTTGGGTGCAAATTCGGGGTCGTAAGCGTTGCGTACGCCTTCGGCATACAGATAGCCCTTGGTTTTCAACTCAGCGAGATCATCTTTTAAAGTGATCGTTTCAAGCGCGTTGGTGGGAAGGCGGAAGATCTTGGCGGTGAGCGCTGTTTCGCGCGCGCCGGCCAACTCTTCGCCGTGATCGGTGCGCGAGCCCGCATTGACAAACACATGCTTGCCATCACTGCTGACCACAATGCCGCTCCATTCGTGATCGAAAATGGTGTTGCTGCGGCCATAGCTTTCGGTTTGTGCCAGCTTTCGCCACGTGCGCCCGCCGCTGCCATCGGGTTTGCCCTGCCAAATGGTGGCCGGCTGAACTTGCCGCTGACTTTGTCTTGGTGATATGCGAGACCACGTAGAGTGAACCATCGGGTCCAAAGGCCATGCCGTAAGCCTTGTCGCCAGTCTCAATGCCGATTTGTGCAGGTGTGTACGCCACCTGGTGGCTCCATGCCGCGCCTTCTTCAATGCGCCTGATGGTACCGTCTTCAACCATCAAGTGCAGTTTCATGGACATCGGATCCCGCGCCAGGCGCACGGTGTTGTTGGGCGTGTCCAGCAGCTTGCGTACGGTCATATCGGTTCGCAACACTTGTGCGCCGTCGCCGCTGCCTGCCTGTGTGTTTCCCCTGCAAGCCCGCGCCATGGGTGCATCGGGTGTGGTGGCGCCGTCGGGTGCACCTGCATCCTTGCCGCCGGCGCCGGCAACGCCGCCATCACCTGAAATGCCAGCCACGTTTTCGCCTCCGGCGCCGCCTTCACCTGAATCCGTGCCACCTTGGCCCGCTTCGTTGCCGCCTGCACCTGCGTCGCCGCCCTCGCCGCCTGCGTTGCCGCCCTCGCCGCCCGGCCCGTTTCCGGCTTGGCTGTCATCGCCCCCGCCGCTTTTCGAGCACGAACTTAGCCAGGCGCCTGCCACGGTCGTTGACATCAACAAACCGCAAGACAACAAGGCCAAACGGGTGGGGGACTTTCGCATGGCGGTATCTTAGGTGATGAGGCCCCATTTGGGGACCTCAGCTTTATCGGCAAGTGCCGCCGCTCACCAGGGCAGCGATTGACCATTAGCGTGCCAGAAGCCGCCCGTGGTCTGCAGAGACAGCTCGTCGATGCGGGCCAGCAAGCCTCGCGCAGCGTCGATGGGCTCCACCTGCCCGTGATCGCCAACCATGTCGGTCTTCACCATGCCCGGGTGCAAGATGGCCACAGCCACGCCAGATGCCTTTAAATCCACCGCCATCGATTTGCCGGCCATGTTCAAAGCCGCCTTGCTCATGCGATAGCCATAAGCGCCGCCTGAGCTGTTGTCGTCGATGGAGCCCATGCGGCTGGTGATCAAAGCCACCTTGCTGCCTGCGCGAAAGTTTTTGCGCAATGCCGAGGTCACACGCAGAGGACCCAGGGCGTTCACGCGAAATTGCTGTTCAATGTCATCATATAGCGGCGCCTCAAAGCTGTCGCCCCAAACCAAAATGCCGGCGTTGTTGATCAACAGATCAATGGAGCGTTCACCAATGACGCTCGCCAGCTTGCCCACCCCCTGAGCGTTGCCAACGTCGATCCCTTCCACAACTTCAACGTTGAGATTGTCCAGTGTTGCTGAAGATTGTCGGCACGCCGCAATCACAGTGTCGTTTCGTTGCTTCAGCAACGTCACCAACGCCAACCCTATCCCCCGATTTGCCCCTGTTACCACCGATGTTGCCATGCGGGGTAGAATGACGGGTGCGGCGGTTGTTTGCCACCGCGGCCAGGTTCATACTGAGGCCCATGAGCGACGGGTCTAAGCTAGCGATCATTGTTCTGGTATTGGGCGGTGCCGGCGCGGGGGCATGGTGGCTGTGGTTTCGTGCACCCGAGCCTGTGGTTCCTGCGCAGGTAGCCACCGCACAGCCAGAGCCGCCACAAACCCCAGACGCAATGCCAGAGCCCGGCATTCGGCATCCTCTGGAAACAGGTTCCGCTCGCGGCAAAGCGGAGCCCCCCACTTTAGAAACGGCGGACGAGCTTGCGGAAAAGGCGCTCAAAGATCTGCTGGGGCGCAAAGCGGTGGCCGCGTTCCTCAACATCACGGGGTTTGCGCGTGGTTTCGTGGCCACCGTGGATAGCTTGGATACGCCCTTTGGATCTCCACATCTGTGGCCGGTAAAATCCATGGCTGGACGTTTTGAGGTTGAACCGGCTGACGCGGGCAGCGTTATCGCAACGAAAAACTTTGAGCGCTACGAACCGCTCCTGCGAACGCTCTTGGCCATGGACACGCGCAAAGCCGTGCGCCTGTATGTTCGCTTTTATCCCGTGCTTCAGCAGGCCTACGAGGAGTTGGGGTATCCGGGAAAATATTTCAACGATCGTGTGGTGGAGGTGATTGATCATTTGTTGGCGGCACCCGCGCCGGTGGGTCCGCTGGCCGTCAAGCGCATGGTCGTGGGAGACCGGCCCTCGAACATTTACGAGTTTGAGGACCTGGAACTTGAGAAAGCCACCGTGGGTGAGAAAATTTTGTTCCGCGTGGGGCCGGAAAACGCGGCCAAGATCAAGGCCAAACTGACGGCGGTGCGGGCCCAAATTGCCGACGGCGCGCGGCTGCGTTAGTCAATTTGCGCTGCGAGTCATAAGTACCTTGCCAGGCGGCGCCCCGCCGGCGGTTTTCTGCACCACACTTGCCATGTCTACTATAATAGACTACGGTCTACAAAATGGACATGGCAATGGCCCTCGGCGGGCTTATCGTAGGTTTCGTTGTGGGTCTCACCGGCGTGGGCGGCGGGGCCCTGATGACGCCCATGTTGGTGCTGATTTTTGGTGTGCCGCCCTTGGCTGCGGTGTCTAGCGACGTTGTGGCCTCTGTGATCATGAAGCCCGTTGGGGGAGGGGTGCATCTGCGCAAGGGCACGGTGAACTTGAAATTGGTGGGTTGGTTGATGGTGGGCTCGCTTCCCTGCGCCTTCCTGGGCGTGTGGCTGCTCAAGAAGCTGGCCGTGGGTGAATCGCTACAACTTTGGATCAAAACTGGCCTTGGTGTTGCGTTGCTGCTGGCCGCCGTAGGCATTGTGCTGCGGCCTTTGCTGGCGCGCGCACGCAAAGGGCCAGCAACTCCGGGCGACACCCAAATAAAGGTAGGCCGCACCATTGCCATCGGCGCTTTTGGTGGGCTGGTGGTTGGAATGACGTCTGTGGGTTCTGGTTCTTTGATGATCGTGTTGCTGTTGTTGCTTTACCCGCACCTGAAGCTTTCGGATCTGGTGGGAACCGACTTGGTGCAGGCGGTACCACTCGTGGCATCAGCCGCGCTGGGCCACTTGCTGCTAGGCGATTTTCAGATGCAGATCACAAGCTCGATCCTCATCGGCGCGCTTCCTGGTGTTTTCATCGGGGCAAAGCTGTCCTCGCGCGCGCCTGACGGCGTGCTGCGCCCGGCCTTGGTTGTGGTGTTAACCGCATCTGCCTTGAAACTGCTGGGGGCAGGCAACGTTTTTGTGGGTGTGGCGACCCTCACCGTGGCGCTCACGCTGGCAAGCTTGGGCCTTGCGAACGCCCGCGCCGCAAAAGCGGTACAAATAAACCCGGCCCTGATCCCCTAGAAGGCGCAGGTTGGGTCTACAGGACCGATTGACAGTCTGAAACCGGGCCGATAGCGTGCGGGGCATGAAACGCATCAAAGTGGGAATCATCGGCAGCGGCATGATGGGGCCAATTCACGCCGAGGCCCTGCGCAGGCTTGGCTACGTAGACGTGGTGGCCCTGGGCGAGGCCAACGACGAACTGGCGCGTCGCAAAGCCGCCGAGCTTCATATACCCAAAGCCTATGGCGATGCGATGCAACTTATCGCCGATCCCGAGATTGAAGTGGTGCACAACTGCACGCCCAATGCGATGCACTTCGAGGTGTCGAAGGCGATCATGAAAGCGGGCAAGCACGTGGTCTCCGAAAAGCCGCTGGCACGCACGTCGAGTGAATCGGCTGAGCTAGTGGAGATTGCGAAGGCCACGGGCGTAGTCAACGCGATTCACTTCAACTACAGAAATTACCCTCTGGTGCAGCAGATGCGCGCCATGGTGCAGTCCGGGAAGTTAGGGCGCCTGTTTTTGCTGCACGGGTCATATTTGCAAGATTGGTTGATCAAAGACACGGATTACAACTGGCGCATCGAGGTGGAATCGGGGGGCGAGTCGCGCGCCGTAGGCGACATTGGCAGCCATTGGTTCGACACCGTGCAATTCATCACCGGAGATCCGGTGGTGGAAGTGATGGCAGATCTCAACATAGTGCACAAAGCGCGCAAAAAGCCGCGGCAAGCGATGCAAACCTATTCCGGCAAGATTCTCACGGCCGATGATTACACCGATGTTCCTGTGGTGACCGAAGACACCGCCACCATCTTGTTCCGTACCAAGAGCGGCGCCTCCGGCTCCTGCGTGATCAGCCAAGTTTCCGCCGGTCGCAAAAATCGGCTTTACCTTGAAGCGGATTACCAAGAGGGCGCGTTGTCGTGGGACCAAGAAGAGCCCAACTCGTTGTGGATCGGTCGCAGGGATGTTTCCAATCAGAACATGATCAAAGACGCTTCCTTGATGGAGCCCGAGGCGCGATCGTTTTCTCACTACCCTGGCGGGCATCCCGAGGGCTACTCAGAAGGGCCGTACAACTTGTTTGCCAACGTGTACGGCTTTATTGCCGCCGGCGCCAAAGGCACGCCCACGTTCTCAACTTTCAAGGATGGGCACGATGAGCTTCTGATATGCGACGCGGTGGTTGCATCAAGCCGAAGCCGCGGCTGGGCCAAAGTGGCGTATTAGAGCGGAAGCACTACCAGGTCTTCCATGTCTCCTGCAATCCGCAGCGAGATTTCATCCAAGGGCAGATCGTTGGCGTCGGTGCCAAACGGTTCTTCCACCTCGGTGGCAAGCAGTTCTAACCCCATGGTCGAGAAGAACAGGAACATCGACGCAATGATTGTTCCATAGCCGTACTCAGGCGCCATGGCGAACGGAACAGCCAGGCCGAATAGAAGAATGAACTGCCTGATATAGGAGCTATAGCTATAGGGAATGGGGGTGCGGCGAATGCGTTCGCATCCCCCCGCCACTTGGTCGAATTCGCTCAACAGCGAGATCAACGACATCCGCGCCTCAGCCGGCAACAACCCCTTGTTGATGTCACTGTGAAGAGCGGCCGCAATACGCGATAAGATGCGGTTTGGCGCATGTGGCGCTGTTTTCAGTTCTTGCGCCAGCCGCGCACGGCCCTCAAGACCAGATTCACTTGCCAGAGCGTCATCAAGATTCAGCTGTTGGTCGGCCGTGGGCCCAATGGCCCGCAGGTGCGCTGCTAAACAGGCAGGAAAGGCGCCGAGAAGCTCGCGATAGTGTTGCCTAGCTTCCGTCGCGTCTGCGGGCAACATTGCCCCCAGTTGGCGCCCCAGCGCGCGGCTGCAGTTAACAAGTTGCCCCCAAAGTTTGCGGCCTTCCCACCAGCGATCGTAGGCCGTGTTGGTGCGAAACACGAGCAGCAAGCCCAAGATGATCCCAAGCAAAGACAACACGGGCAAACCAAATGGGCGCGGTATGCGGGCAATGTCTCGCTCGAGCCACACAACCAAGGCGGAATAAAGGCCCACGCAAATCACATCAATTGCCAGGGTTTTCGACACGGGACTACGAAACACACCCAGCAGTACGTGGGCCCAGTTGTTGGGGTTGTAGCGAATCATAGGGTTATGGGTGAGGAAGCTAGCGCCAAACGGGCGCGGCTGCACCTCCCAACAACAGCGCCTTGAGGCGCCAACGCGTCAACCAACGAGGCCCTCCATCGCCACACAAATGTGTTTGGTTTCCATAAACGCGTCCAGGCCTTCGCTGCCTAGCTCGCGCCCCCAGCCGCTGTGTTTCATGCCGCCAAATGGCGCTTGTGATGTGGTGGGCACCCCATCGTTGATGGCCACGGTGCCGGCCTCCAGAGCGTCCGCCATGCGCAGCGCGCGTGAAAGGTTCTGCGTAAAGGCGTAAGCGGCAAGGCCGTAATTTGAGGCATTCGCGCGTTCGACCACTTCCGCCTCGGTGTCGAACACAGAGATTGGCGCCACGGGCGCAAACGTTTCTTCGTTCATACACAAGGCGTCGGCCGCCACATTCGCCAGCACCGTAGGTTCAAGGAAATGGCCAGGGCGTTGCAATTTGTGGCCACCCAACACCACGTGGGCGCCTTTGGCCACAGCGTCGGCAATGTGCGCTTCGGCTTTTTGCAAAGCGCGCTCGTCGATAAGCGGCCCCACCTCAACGCCAGGCTCACGCCCGTCGCCCACCTTCAAGGCGCGCACAGCTTCAACAAAGGCGGCCACAAACTCTTGCATGATGGGCCGCTGCACGTAGATGCGATTGGCGGCGATGCATGATTGCCCCGCATTGCGAAACTTGGCCATGACGAGGCTTGCCACAGCTTGCTTCAAGCTGGCGTCGTCGAACACCACTGCGGCCGCATGGCCGCCCAGCTCCAGCGACAGGGGCTTGATGCCTTCCGCCGCGCCGGCAATCAGATGCCGCCCCACCGCGGTGGAGCCGGTAAACGAGATCTTACGACAATGCGGATTTTCCAGCATCTCGGCGCCCACATCTTCCGCGGGCCCCAAGAGCACACTCAACAAACCCGCGGGCATCTGTGCTTCGTGCGCCAGTCGTGCCAGTTCCAGCGCCGACAAGGGCGTTTGCGGCGCCGGCTTCATAACCACGGGGCAGCCCGCCGCCCACGCGGGCGCGGCTTTGCGGATCAATAACATTAGCGGGAAGTTCCACGGGCCGATCACGCCCACCGGGCCGATCGGCACCTTCAAAGTGAAGTGCCGCTTGCCGGCCACCTGCGGGGGAATCACGCGACCGTAAGCGCGTTTGCCTTCCTCGGCGTACCAACGCAGGTGATCCACGCTCATTGCCACCTCGCCCCGGCTTTGCGCCAGCGGCTTGCCGTTTTCAAGCGTGATCACATTTGACAGCGACTCTGCTTCGCGTTCAAGCGCATCGGCCAGCCGCATAAGCACGTTCCCTCGTTCGCGCGCGCAGGTGTCACGCCAAGCCGGAAAGCTCTGTTTGGCGGCCGCAAACGCCTGCTTGACGTGGTTGCGATCGGCCACGCAGACCGTGGCCACACGCTCTGCCGAGGCAGGGTTGGTCACCGGCCAGCTGGCTTCAGTGGATACCCATTGGCCAGCTAGATACAGGGCGCGGGGTGCGGTGGAGGAAGGCATGCCAAGTCGTAACGCGGTTGGCGACGCTTTTCTAGAAATTAAGAAAAACTTTAGCCCAGCCGCACTGGCGCTGGGGGCGCTTTACGTTCGCTGTACCTGTCTACCAAATTGGTCGCAATCTCACGCGTGAGCAGTGTGAACCGGTAAAGCTCTTCCATGACGTCGACCAGGCGGTCGTAATACGGGGAAGGCCTCATGCGGCCGTTGGCGTCGAATTCATCGTAGGCCTTCGGAACCGATGATTGGTTCGGAATCGTGATCATGCGCATCCATCGACCAAGGACGCGCAATGCATTGACGGTGTTGAAAGATTGTGAGCCCGCGTTGACCTGCATGACGGCCAAGGTTCGCCCTTGGGTGGGGCGAATGCCGCCTGCCTCGAGCGGCAACCAATCGATCTGGCTCTTGAAGATTCCCGTAGGCGAGCCGTGGCGTTCGGGGCTGCACCAGACATGCCCTTCGGACCACAACGAAGCCTTCATGAGCTCAGCAACTTTGGGATGGCTTGCCGGAGCGTCATCGGGCTGAGGCAGGCCTCGCGGATCGTAGATGACAGTTTCTCCTCCCATACGCCTCAGTAGCCGTGCTGCTTCTTCAACGAGAAGGCGGCTGAAGGAACGTTCGCGAAGTGAGCCGTACAGCAGCAAGAAACGTGGTGGATGTGCGAAGCGCCTAGGCGCTTGTAACTGGTCCAGCGAAGGGGTTTGAAACCGATCCTCATCGATGGCTGGAAAGGTGTCTGAGGGGCCCTGTGACGAATCCATGATCAAGCTACCGCTCTGCTTGACCTCCTTACCATGATTTCATGGACCGTGAAGCCGCCGAACTTGCCGCTCAAGCGAATTTGAGGCCGCTTCTGCTGCGCCGACGCAAAAACGCGGGCGCTAGCGTCCGACGATGGGAAAGGTACCGGACGACTGCGAAGAGGGAGGCCCCGTCGCTGGAAGCTCGAAGGTGAATTCGCTTCCTTTGCCTGGCCCCTCGCTCATGACGCTCACGGTGCCGCCATGCATTGCGACAAGGCTACGGACGATGCTCAAGCCAAGTCCCAGTCCGCCGGACGGCCGATTGCTCGCGTGTTCTTCTTGAACGAACGTATCGAAGATTTTTTCGAGCATTTCCGGGGCGATGCCCATTCCATGATCGCGAACGCGCAGCACAACATTGCCCTTTGCAAGTTCGCCCGCGATTGCGATGTCGCTACCAACGGGACTGTACCTGGAAGCGTTTACGATCAAGTTTGAGATGATCTGGCTCAGGCGATCTGGGTCAGCACATACCATGAGACCGTCAGAAGGAACATCGATCATCAGTTTCTGCTGCCGATGGTCGAGCTCTGGCCCCGTCATCTCTGCCGCCCTCGATACCACCTGACCGATCTCGACGTAGCTCATTCGCAATGCAATTTTGCCCTTGGCGATGCGAGCGACATCCATCAAGTCGTCCACTAATCGAACGAGGTGTCTAACTTGCCTCTCCATCACATCCACCTCCGGGTTGTCAGCCCCTTTTCTGCGCATGAGGTGCAAGGCGGTAACGATGGGCGCCAGCGGATTGCGCATCTCGTGGCCAAGCATCGCTAAGAAATTGTCTTTGTACTGGTTGGCCGCTTCAGCCTCACAGCGCGCTTGAGTCTCGCGCGCCAACGCACTTTTAAGCTCAGCTTGCGCCGCTTCAAGCGCATGCTGAGCGCGAACCTCCGATGTAACGTCAAAGAAGAACTGCCTCCTCACCAGAATCTGTGGGTTGAAAAAGTGGGTTCTGGAAGGTGTCCGAGCTGATGAAATAAGGCTGTTTCCATCGCTTCAAAGGTTCGAAAACCACGAGCTTTTCTGATGGCCAGTTTGGCGTTGGCATTCATGG
>JBBSJE010000132.1:0-17130 GCA_038257535.1 Polyangia bacterium | reverse complement strand
TCTTCACCTACCATCGCGGTTTCCACGGCATCTTCTTCCTCAAGCATGGCATCGATGGTCGCCGCTTCCAGCGGTTCGACATCTTCGTAAGTCTCCGGTTCCGGACCTATCGAGCCCAAGCCACCTTGCAGCGTGGGCGCCTGTTCTTGTAGCGCTGCTTCCAGCCAACTTTCAAACGCCGCGTTCATGCGTTTGTCCACCACGTGCGCCACCCCTTCGAACACCTCCATAGTTGCGTCCCAGCCCAGCGTCTGAAACACGCGCACAACGTGCCGGGTGGGATCTACGGGAATGATGGGGTCGGCATCGCCATGAGCGGCGCGTATGCGCACTTGATGCCTTTGCGTGGGCGCGGACGCTGGCAAAAGCGCGGGGGGCAACCATCCCGCCAGCGGAAATGCGGCGGCAACAATATCGGGGCGAAGGCTGGCCAATGCGAAAGTCAGCATGCCACCTTGAGAAAATCCGCTCACAATCGGCCGACCCAGCGTGGGGCGATTGGTTTTCACCCAATCGATGAACGCGGCCAAATGGTGGGCGCGGGTTTCCAGTGCTTTGGTCAAAACATCAAGTTTGCCGTGCGTGATGCTCACGGGAAGCCAAGAGAACCCCTCGCCCAGGGCCCGAGGACCCCGGGGCAGCACCACTCGCATCGCCGTTGGCACGCCCCCAAAAGGGCCGCCGGGCACGCGCGGGCGATCTCCGCGGCCGTGGATCAAAACCACCAAGGGCAAAGCATCATCGAAACTTGCCTCGCCCAAAACCACTTCTAGAAACTCAATGCCGTGAGCTCGCCCTTCGCGTGCCTGCACACCGGGACGATCCTGCCCCAGCAGTTCATCTGAGATGGGCCGCGTTGATCCTGAATCTGTCAGTGTCCGTTTCTTGGGCGCAGAAGGTGGCCAGCGCACTTGCACCACATCCGTGCGCGGCTTCTTGCCGCACCTGCTGAGTGCTGAACAAGACACTGTGGCCACGCCCAAACACGCCAGCAACAGCAGTGGGTTGTATCTCATGGCGATCTGCATGGGGCGTTGCAAGCGCTAAACGGGCAGTGGACGCCTAGTTGGCGTGGCCCGCACCGCCGCGCGAGCCTGAGCCACCACCTTCGCGGGGGCGGCTGCTCATCGGTCGCCCGCCTCGGCCGCCGCGGTTGCCGCCGCGAGGGGGGCCGCCTCCGCTGCGCCCACCACCTGGTCGACCCCGTGAAGGGCGCGCGCCATCGCGGGCGTCGAAGTCAGGCTCGGTTGAGGGAAGACCAGTTGGGGGAAAGGGATGCTCGTCGAAGCGTTCTATCTTCAGCCCAATCAAACGTTCTACATCGCGCAAGTAGCTTCGCTCTTCTGAATCGCAGAAAGACACGGCCTTGCCAGAGGCGCCAGCGCGGGCGGTGCGGCCAATGCGATGGACGTAGGTTTCGGGCTCATTGGGAATGTCGAAGTTCACCACGTGTGTGATGCCATCAACGTCAATGCCGCGCGCAGCGATGTCGGTGGCCACCAGCACGGGGAGCGCGCCGCTGCGGAAGCCTTCCAAGGCGCGGGTGCGGGCGCCCTGCGATTTGTTGCCGTGAATGGCCGCAGAAAGCACGCCATTTTTTTCCAGAAAGCCCACCACGCGGTTTGCGCCGTGTTTGGTGCGGCTAAATACGATCGTTCGCTTAAAAGATTGGTCTTGCAGCAGATGCAGCAACAACTTGGGTTTGTTGTTTTTGTCGGTGAAGTACACCTGCTGCGTGATCTTCTCAACCGTAGACGCAACCGGTGTTACGGTGATGTTGGCGGGATTCGTGAGCAAGCTGTCAGCCAGACGTCCGATTTCCGGCGGCATCGTGGCCGAAAAGAACAGCGTTTGCCGCTTTTTCGGCAGCGCCGCGATCACGCGTTTTACGTCGGGCAAAAATCCCATGTCCAGCATGCGATCAGCCTCGTCCAAAACGAAAACTTCCAGATCGCTGAGCTTCACGAAGCCTCGTTGCATCAGGTCGATCAAGCGCCCGGGGGTGGCGACCAACACGTCAACACCTTTGCGCAGGTCTGTGATTTGGTTCTTGTCGCTGACTCCGCCGAACACCACCGTGTGGTAAAGGTCTAGGTCTTTGCCGTAGGTGGCAAGGCTCTCGCCGATTTGGGCGGCCAGTTCACGTGTGGGCGTGAGCACCAGCGCTCGCAGTTTGGGCTGATTTCCGGCCACGGCGTCTATGCGTTGCAAGATCGGCAGCACGAAAGCGGCGGTTTTGCCGGTGCCTGTTTGGGCGCAGCCCAGCACATCTCGGCCTTTCAACGCGGGCGGGATGGCCGCCTGTTGAATGGGGGTGGGGATAGCGTATCCAGCGGCCTTTACAGCGGACAGAAGCGGGGCAATTAATTCAAGGTCATCAAAGAGCACAGGCCTGGATGTCACAAAAGTTGTCTGAAGTAAACCCAAACGCCGCGGCGCTCGGGCGTTTTTGGGGGCCAACCTTCGCTTTTCATGAACTTTCGGCCCCTTTGACGAGCTGCCCAACGCTCTTCTCAACGCTATGCGCCACTCTCCGGGCTTCGGGGCGCCCCGTTGCGGTGCGCGTCAACCTTCGCGGTCGGTGCGTTCGATCCGTCCGTCCGCGTGCCGGGCAAAACGACCCTCCTCGCGCGCATGCACGGGCGCGTCGCTGGGCCACGGCCACCCCCCAAACTGGGTGCGCCGGTAGTCGGTCATGGCTTGGTGAATCTCTTGTTGGGTGTTCATGACAAAGGGTCCGTACTGAGCCACCGGTTCGTTGATGGGCTTGCCCTGTAGCAGCAGCAATTCGGTTTCTTCTTCCCCCGCATGCAGCGTGGGCGCGGCCTCGCTACGCAACTTTACGCCGTGATAGTCAGGGATGGTTTGGGTGTCGATCCGCAAACCCTTGCCGCGGAAAAAATACAAAGTGCGGTTGAGCCCTGCCGCCCCCGCCGGCAATTTGAAACTGGCGTGAGGCTGCATCTTGATCGTCCAGATCGCAACGTGGCTTTCCGCCCGCGCCGCCCACGATTTGGGTGGGGGGGCCGGTGGTTTGTGCTTGCCATAAGTTCCCGCCACCACGGTGATCACGGTGCTGTGCCCCGCTTTGTCTTTTTCCGTGTGCTTGGGAATGTTCTGGTTCCACAACATGGTGAAGTGGGGCTCAGACATCTTGTCAACGGCGGGCAAATTCAGCCAGATTTGAAACAGTTCCAGCGGATTGGTGGCGTCGCGTTTGAGCAGCGGAAACATTTCAGAATGTACGATGCCCTTGCCGGCCGTTAACCATTGCACGTCGCCTTGCCCAAACCGCGCCGCCGCCTTCAAAGAGTCGGAGTGATCAATCAGGCCCGTGCGCACCAGGGTGACCGTTTCAAACCCGCGGTGCGGATGTTGAGGAAAGCCGGGCACCTGATGGCCGTGATACATCCGCCAACCGTCTTTGACCTGGAAATCTTGGCCCAAATTGCGGCCGGCCAGCGAGGCCGCGGGACCCAGGAACTCGTTGCCCGCGGGGTACTTGTCGTCGTGGTGCACGCAGAACAAAAACGGGTCGGCGGTTTCCCAGGGAAAGCCTAAAGGAAGCAACTTCAAAATTGCAGATTGGCTCATGGTTTACGCCTTAGGATGCTCCCGGGCCCAAGTGGATGCGTGATCGGGCCGAAAATTTCCTGCGCCCATCCCATCGCTCATCCCCCCATCGCCCATCGCCTCTCGCGCTGGAACCGCAAGTCTGGCGGGCGGCCCTTCCGGCTTTACAAGGTGGGTGTATGATTGTGTCCGCAGGGAGAATCACAATGGCGAACGTCCAGCTTCAAACGCTCAAATGCATCACCCCCGAGGACCATGGCTCGGACGGGGACGAGACTTACATCGAGATCAAAAACGACGGCCAGCGGAAGATCGTGTGGGGGCCACACAAGATGAAGGCCGGCGATCAGGTGGAGTTGCACGGGCTTTCGTTCGCCATAGGAGACATGAAAATTTACCTATGGGATAGGGACAATGGGCAAGGTGCGCTGATTGATCCGGACGATCCCTTGGGGCGTCACAAAGTGAAAACCAAACCTGGCCAACACATGGCCAAGTTCACAGACGACGGCGCGGAATACCACCTGACCTACACCGTCACGGCCTAGCCGGGTTCGCTGCGGGGTGCGAGCGGCGCGGGCGACTGTTACGCAAGATCCCCAGTGGTCACGCGTTGGCAACTTAAAAGTCTGCACAGTTTTGGCCTCGCGTTCGCCCTTCGTGCAAATCCTGCGGCTTTTTTGAAGGTTTCGCTAGTGGACAGGTTGGCCTGCGAAATGCAGCAACCCGTCAATGTGAAGTTCAACGAAGAGATCCCCAAGGCGAAAAAGAAAACCCTCGGCCGCACCGATGTGAGCGACACCGCATTGGAAATTCACGGGCGTGTGAAGTTTCGGGCTGGCTTCAAGGAACATGTGCGCGAGCAAATGGGAAAGGCGTTGGGTCACAACGCCACCCTGGTTGAGCGCGCGCAGGTGTGGTTCGACGACATCAACGGTCCCAGGGGCGGTGTGGATAAGCTTTGCCGCGCCACCTTGGTGCTAAGCGGCCTGTCCAACTTGCATGTAGAAGAGGAGGGGGCCGACTATGCAGAAGCGTTGGACCGGCTGATCCCTAAGCTATCCCGAGCGTTGAGTCGGGCGGCTGATCGTCGCGGCAAGGGCACCCCCAAAGCCACCCGGGGTCGCAATGGAAGCAAAGCCAGCACAAAGGAGGTTGCTGGCGAAGCGGTTTCCTTGGTTGTTGATCCCAACCTGATCGGCCGTGGTGTGGGACGAGCGAAGAAAAACCTGGACGCGGCTTTGAAGCGTCCCGAAAAGGCACGTGGCGATGCTCTGGTGGATACAGCGAAGCCGGGGGTTAGCGCTTCAGATCGCCGTGCCGGGGGCGCTCATACGGCCCGTCGCAACAGCAAGCGCAGCGACGCCGGCATGGTGGCCACTTTGGAGGACTCCATGACAAAGCCCTCGCGCAAATCCACGCGCCGTTCGGCCAACGGCATCAAGTCGGCAAGCAAGCTGACGGTGCGCGAAACAACGCGGAATTCATCCCCGGCCGCGCGGCACAGCCGGGCCAAATAGCTGCGGGCGCGCACTTCTAAAGCACGGGGGCCGCTTCAACGCCGGGGGCCCGGTGCGAAAGCTGCGCAACGGCCTGAGTCAAGTGGTCAATGTCGACCGGCTTTACCAGGTGAAGCTGAAAACCTGCGGAAAGGGCGCGCCGACGGTTGTCCTCTCCAGCCAAGGCCGTGAGTGCAACCGCGGGGATGTTTTGTCCTACGTCCAAGGCTCTGACCCGACGAAGGAGGGAGTATCCGTCTTCGCCCGGCATCGCAATGTCGCATAGAAGCACTTCGGGCCGGAAATCCCCAACAGCAATGAAGGCTTCCGGCGCGGACCCAGCCACCCTGATGTTCGCGCCTGTTTCGCTTAGCATTTCAGCAACAGCGTCACGAGTCGGTAGGTCGTCGTCCACGATAAGAATTCGCAAATCCTTCAGGAGATCCGCACGGCTTTTGCTCTTGGAATCATTGGTGGCAGGCGCATCCGAAATCAGCCCCTCGCGATCAAGCGCATCGAATGTGGCCATCAGTGGCAAGAGCACGGAGAACTCCGCTCCCTTTCCGCGGCCGGCACTCTCGCCTTGAATGGTTCCGCCATGAACTTCCACAAGGTGACGAACGATGGCCAGCCCCAGCCCAAGACCGCCGTGTCTACGAACCGTTGAACCATCTTCTTGCGCGAAGCGATTGAAGATATGCGGCAGGAATTCAGGATCGACTCCGCATCCTGTGTCGCTAACCTTGATCCGAGCCCACCCGTTCACCTTATCCAACACCACGGTGATTTTCCCGTTCTCCGAGCTGAACTTGACAGCATTTGTGAGCAGGTTTGCAATCACCTGTTGCAGACGGGTGGGATCTCCCAGAACGGTCCCCAGGGTTTCGTCCAACACAAGCTCGAATTGCAGCTGTTTCCGTTCGGCCGGTGCGGCTACGCCTTCAAGCGCCGCCCTGATGACCGCGCAAAGATCGACAGGCTTTCGCTCGATCTTCAGCATTCCGGTGACGATGCGTGAAACATCCAAAAGGTCATCAATAAGCTGCACCTGCATTTTTGTGCCGCGTTCGATGGCTTCGCCCGCGCGCTTGACCCTTGGTGGATAATCTCCGCGGGCAAGCGATTGCGCCTGCATCATCATCGACGACAATGGCGTTCGGATTTCATGCGAAAGCGTTGCCAAGAACTCGTCCTTGGCGCGGGTTGCCCGTTCAGCCTCTGTCTTTGCATGCTCCGCCGCGCTCAGGTGGTGTTTCAGCGCATTGATATTCACAAAACACAAAGTGGCGCCATCGATTTTGTTTTCGGTGGTTTTGTAGGGACGGATTTGCAGCCGGTACCAGACTTCGTTGCGATCCTGGACCTCGGCTTCATACATCTCGTTGCTGTCGATGACTCGGGCGATTTGCTGGTCTAAATCACTGATTTTCAAATTGCTTTTGATGTCATCCAATGGGCGCCCGACGTCCGAGGGCAGCACATTGAGGATGTTTTGCGCCTTGGGCGTAAATCGCCGGATGCATCGAGCCCTGTCCAAGATGAGAATTGGCACGTCGACCGTAGACAGAATGTTCACGAGGTCGCTGTTGATCTCCCCCACTTCATGGTTTCGGGTGTGTAGCTCGTCGTTGACGGTGGTGAGCTCTTCGTTGGTCGACTGCAACTCCTCCTTCGCAGTCTCCAGTTCTTCGTTCATGCTCTGAAGCTCTTCATTGCCAGAGACAAGCTCTTCATTGGCAGCGTTCAGATCCTCATTTGTCAGCTCACGATCATCGATGAGCGACTGCAGATAGTCTTTTGTTGCGGCCAGCTCGCTTTCAAGCTTTGCGACCCGTCTCTGCTCGACCTGGGTGTCAGGGCCAAGCGGCGTGGCGTTGGAGAATCGGCTTCGTTCTTGCGCGCCCACCTCTTCGAATAGCACCAGGAACAACTGCTCTTTGGTGGGAGGAATTGCCGTGAACGGGGCCACGACAAGGTCACAGGTGGCCAAGGAGCCTTTCTGATCGACAACCACCCCGTTAACTCTTGCGAGGGACATCGTCTTCTTGGCTTCCGCAAAAGCGCTGCGGAGTGCAGGAACCAAGCCTTCTCGCGCCATCTTGAGGATGTTGTTCTGGGGCTCCCCGGGTGAGGGCTGCAGAAACGCGCCCGTCTCCCCACAGAAGTGAACCGCATCCATGTTCTCATTGATGAGCACCCCAGGGGGCGCATAGTCCGCAAGCAGCAACCGCTCAAGCTGCCGGGCAACAGCCGCAGCTTGCCGCGGCTGTTCTTTAGGTGAGCGATTCACGACCTGTGCGGTCGGATGCACTTCTGTGCGAGGGGTAAATTGAAGCGCACTGGCGGCCACGGTCCGTGTGAAGACCTTGTTTGTTTTGTCCACCGGCGAAAAAAGCTGACTGAAGCCCGCGATGCTTTCGCTGTGACCAAGTACCAAAAACCCTCCTTGGTTCAAAGCGTAATGGAATGTTGGCAGGACGCGTTTTTGAAGGCCTAGATCGAAGTAAATGAGCACATTGCGACAGCTCACCAGATCCAGCTTTGAAAACGGTGGATCTTTGGCGAGGTCATGCCGAACAAAAACGCACAAGTCGCGAACGGTTTTGTTGATGCGATAGCCGTTGTCAACTTTGGTAAAGTAGCGCCTGCGCCGCTCATCAGACACATCCCCGAGTGAGCTTTCGGGGTAAACGCCCGCTCGCGCCTTCTGAATGGACTTCTCGCTGATGTCCGAACCAAAGATCTGAATGGGATTGGGTTCTGCGGCATCGCCCAGAGACTCCAGCAAAGCGATGACCAATGAGTACACTTCCTCGCCAGACGAACAGCCCGCCGCCCACAATCGAATGGGCTCAGCCGCCGCTTTCTTCTTTAAGATCTCCGGGAAAACGTTGGCTTTGAGGCTATCGAACACCTCTGCGTCCCGGAAGAAGGATGTGACATGAATAAAAATGTCCTCATAAAGCCAACCAATTTCTTTCGGGTCGTCCCTGAGCAGCTGAAGGTAGTCTTTGAGCTGCTCAATTTTGCGAAGAGCCATTCTGCGAGCGAGGCGTCGCTGGAACGTCGGCGTTTTGTATTCACCGAAATTGACCCCGCGGGCCTTTCGAAGGAACGCAATCACTTCGTTAGTCGTCGCATCGTCAGTCTTCGGCTGGGACGACGGAGCGTCAGAGACATAGGGGTGCTGGCTTAACCGAACGAGTTCCTGAGCGAGTTCAGCAATGGGTAGCACGTAGTCCACAACTCCGGCATCGACGGCGCTGCGTGGCATCCCATCGAATTTGGCCGTGTCAGGGCTTTGCGCGAACGTTATGCCATCCTCGTTTTTGATGGCTTTCAACCCTTCCGTGCCATCAGACGCCGTGCCCGAGAGAATCACGCCAATGGCGCGGGGCCCCCGCTCTTGCGCGAGAGATCGGAAAAAGGAGTCGACGGGAAGATGCAATTTTCCCGCTTCACTGTTCCTCGGAATCAGCCTGAGCGAATCGTTATCAATGGCGATGTCCGCGTCGGGCGGGATGACGTAGATGTGGTTGGGTTCCAAGCGCTCGCCGTCAATGGCTTGCGTGACGACCATTGCCGTTGCCTTTTTCAGGGAATCGGCGAGAAGGCTCTTGTGGGAGGCGTCCAGATGCTGAATGAGTACGAACCCCATTCCCGTATCGCTGGGAAGTTCATCCAGAAGTTGCGTAAAAGCCTCAAAACCTCCGGCAGAGGCTCCCACGCCCACAACGGGAAAGGAAGCGCTTGGCGCGCGTTCCCCGTCTTCAAGTCCCGCTTCGTGCTTCTTCAACGTGCCCTCCCGACCACGGCGCCACACCGCCATTGAAGGCCCTTGGCGTTAGATGCTTAGAAGGGCCTCATATTCTGGTACCCCAGGTTTGGACCTGTTCAAGGGTTATATCAAACAATTCGCGCCGCCGGATCCGAAACGAGCAGCCTTTACGGCACATTGGGCCGCGCGTCGGGCGCAAACGCAAATGAATCAGCAACTTGGACATCCGGCATGTGCGACTTTGCGCACGCATCAATTTGCCCCGCATCTTGACGCACAGGAACCCGACAAGTAGAAATCTAACTGTCGACAATGTCGACGCTCGCGTCGCGCGGGTGCCGGGGTTCAGGGAGGGATGGCGATGAAGAAGCGTAGCGAGGGGGAAACGGTGAAGCCTTTAACAGGCTCCCGGATCCAACATGGAGTGGTGACCTCAATGAGTCTCCATGTGCTTGGCGACAGCCGCGCAAATGTGTGACCGCGACATAACGGAAGGTTGAACGGAAGATTCATGAACAAAAACAAATCAGGACAAACGGGCAAAGCGAAAACGGTGGTTGCCAAGACCGCTGCCAAGAACTCCGACAGCGGCCCAGGTCGCGTGAAGCGAAGCTCATCCGATGATCTTGCCACGAAGCAAGCCGCCGACGTTGACGACGCCGCTCGGATGTTTCCCCACAACGCCAACAAGCCCAGCGAGTACGGCCGGAAGAGCGCGCTGACGCCACCCGAAGGCGCGCATGCCCCCGTTCCCCCTGAAACCGTGGGGGCCAGCTCCTTGGCTGAAGCAAATAAAAACGCCAAAACCGGCAGCCCGCCAGCGCCTGGCGCCGATCCCACAACCAAGCCCCTTGATCGCGTGCGTGTGGATGCCAGTTCGCGCCGCTTGACCACGAATCAAGGCGTGCCGGTCTCCAACAATCAGCACTCGCTCAAGGCCGGGGCTCGAGGTCCGGCGCTGCTGAAAGATTTCATCCTGCGCGAGAAGATCACGCATTTTGATCACGAACGCATTCCCGAACGCATCGTGCACGCGCGTGGCTCGGGCGCGCACGGCTTCTTCGAGTGCTACAAGCCCCTTGACGGCATCACGCGGGCGGCACCGTTTCAGGAGGCTGGCAAGATCACTCCCGTGTTTGTGCGGTTTTCCACCGTGGCGGGCGAGCGAGGATCGAAAGACACCGCGCGCGACGTTCGTGGCTTTGCCGTAAAATTTTATACCGATGAGGGCAACTGGGACTTGGTGGGAAACAACATTCCCGTGTTCTTCATTCAAGACGCGATGAAGTTTCCCGATCTGGTTCACGCCGTAAAGCCAGAGCCTCATCACGCTATGCCCCAGGCCGCGTCGGCGCACGACACCTTCTGGGACTTCGTGTCGCTTATGCCTGAATCAACCCACATGTTGCTTTGGGTGATGTCGGATCGGGCCATTCCTCGCAGCTTCCGCATGATGCAGGGCTTTGGTGTGCACACCTTCCGCTTCGTGAACGCCAGGGGCAAATCGCAGCTCGTGAAGTTCCACTGGACGCCCAAGCTTGGCACGCATTCGCTGGTGTGGGACGAAGCCGTGAAGATCTCCGGCGCAGACCCCGACTACCATCGACGCGATTTGTGGGAGGCGATTGAAGCTGGCGAATACCCCGAATGGGAATTGGGCGTTCAGCTGTTCTCCGAAGCCCAAGCCGAAAAGTTCTCGTTCGACGTTTTGGATTCCACCAAGATTGTTCCCGAAGAGCTAGTGCCCGTGGTGCCCATTGGACGTATGGTTTTGAACCGAAATCCAGACAACTTTTTTGCCGAAACCGAACAAGTGGCCTTCTGCACGGCACACGTGGTACCTGGCATCGATTTCACGAACGATCCGCTGCTGGCGGGCCGCATTCACTCCTATGTGGATACGCAGATCACGCGCTTGGGTGGCCCCAACTTTCACGAGATTCCGATCAATGCGCCTGTGGCACCCGTGCACAACAACCAACGCGACGGCTTTCATCGTCAAGCCATCCACCGCGGCCGCGTTTCCTACGAACCCAATTCCTTGGGCGGTGGTTGCCCGTTTCAAGCGGGCGGGGCAGGGTTCGTGTCGTTTCCAGAACCGATCGAAGACGTGGAACTGCGCGCACACCCCGAGCGGTTTGCCGAACATTACAATCAAGCCACTTTGTTCTACCAAAGCCAAAGCCCGCCTGAAAAGGCGCACATCATTGCCGCCTTCCGGTTTGAGCTGAGCAAAGTCACGGTGCCCGCCATCCGCGAACGCACACTCTCGATGTTGCGCAACGTATCCGAAGAGCTGGCCAAAAGTGTGGCCAGCGGCCTAGGGATGCCGCTGCCCAAAGCCATGCCTCTGGCCATCAAGCGGGGGCCTGCCCCCGAGGTGGATGTTTCACCTGCTTTGTCTTTGATGGCGCGCCCCGGAGATGGCGACATCAGGACGCGCAAGGTGGCCATTCTTGTTGCCAATGGCGTGAATCAAGACGTGGTTGCGAGCGTGCAAGATAGCCTCGTAAGCAATGGCGCGGTGGTGCGGCTGGTGGGACCACGGGTTGGTCCTTTCACCACCGCGAATGGGGCCACGCTGGACGCGGACGCTTCGCTGGAGAACGAGCCTGGCTTCCTATTCGATGCGCTGGTGTTGCCCGGAGGCGAAGCCGAATACATGAAAACGATGGCCGCCCAAGGGCGCGTCGCCGAATTCATCAAAGACCAGTACCGTCACTGCAAAGCCATCTTGGCCGTGAACGCGGCCCCCATGCTGGAGCAGGCGGGCATCTCAAACGCGCCCAAAGACCCGGGTTTGATCAGTGTGCCATCGTATAACGATGGCGCCGGGAAGTCGTTCGTGGCCGCACTGGCCAAACACAGGCACTTCGAGCGCGAAACCGATCCGCCGATGGTTTAGTGCAAAGCAGGATGGGGCGCGCGTGGCGGTGGCATTAAGCCCCGCCCGCGTCGCCACGGCCGCATTGGCTAGCGAAGCATTTTGAGCGATTGCTCAGCGGCTTGACGGACCTGCGCCGATTTGTCGACTTTGAACGCGCGGTTGAGCGAAGGCAGCGATTGCTTTGCATTGATCTGACCAAGCGCCCAAGCGGCGTTAAACCGCACGTACTCACTTTTGTCCTTGAGCAGTCCTTCGAATAGCTTGGGTGCGCCGAGTTTGAGTTTTCCAAGTACGCGTGTGCAAAACGCTCGCACGCGTTCTTCCGCGTCGGTTTGGGCGCACGTGACAAGGGCTTCCTCGAACAGTTTGGGCTGATCAGCAAATGTGGCGTCGATCTGCAAAACGGCGTCGCTGTCTCGATTCAGGATTGCCAAGCGCCAGCCGGCCATGGTTTGCGTGATGGTCTCCTGCACGCTGGGAGGCGAGCCCGCGTCAGCAGTCTCGCTGGGCTGCCATTCTTCTGCGGGGGGATTGAAGTTTGGCACCTGCGAGGTGGCGGGCGCGGGGTGGGGCGTGGGTTCGGGCGGGCGCAGCCAAACCGATAGGCCCCACGCAACCAACGCCCCCAAGATGGCTATGAACGCCCATTTTGCTTTCACGGCTTGTCAGTCACGAGGAGGAAAGTCCGGGCATCATGCCAGCTTATATAAAATGAATGAGACGCTTGGCGATCAGCGCTTGCACGAAGGCCGACACTTCGGCCTCCACAGTTGCGGTGGGGGCCTCAAACTCTTGTTCAAGGTGCGCCATCAATTGGCCTAGCTCTATGGGCTCTTCGGTAAGTTCCCATATGCGGGTGCCGGTTTCGTTGAGCACATGCACCTCGCGCTCACTGGTTTGTAGCAACACGGCTTTGCCTTCCAGCACACGAAACGCCAACTCGGCTCGCTGTATGCTTCGCGCTTTGTCCATTGCGTTCAAGCGGCGCGCGCGTGTTTGGCAACCAAGGGGCCTGACGTGTGATGTGCCGCCAACGCCTTGAGCACCTGCTGTTCTGAACTGGTGCGACGGCTAACCAAGGTGCCAAAAGCAGCTTTCGAAAGCAGGCGGGAAACCAGTTCAAGGTGGCTGCGGGCGGTGTTGAAGTCTTGTTGAAAGCACAGGAAACACTCAAGCAGGCGGAACACCCCGTGCGACAAGGACAGGGACGATGTGCGAACGCCTGCGCCTTGTTCGAGAAAGAAAATGCCGCGCAGGGGGTGATCCAACATAGACACGCCCCCGCGTTCAAACTCACCCCAAAACGGCGTGCCCCAAGCTTTCGGGCAGGCGTTGCCATCAAGGCCCAAAACCACCAGTTCATCGCTGAGCACACGGTCTGGGTCTTCTACCTTGCGCGCCAACGTTGTTTTGCCGCTGGTGCTGCGACCAGGGAAGACGAAAGCGCCGTGCTTGGGATGTATCACACCGCAGGCGTGCACCAACATGGCGCTCACGCGCGGCAAAAACATGGACCACAACACCCGCAACAGAGAGTCGAGGGCATAGGGGCTCTGCGCGCAAAAGCCATTGCCGGTCCACGGCAACGTGGGGCGATTTGGGGCTGCGAGATCAAAGCTGAAATCCCATCGCTGGGCCGAAGCGTGGGTAGCCGAAGCCAATGCCGTCAGAGCCGGCGCGAACGACGGCGACGAAGGGGGTGCTTGCACGTCTGCGACGTCGCGAACTTGAAGCTGCAAGTGAAAGCTTGGACCATGCATGCTGGGTTTCACCAAAAACGCCGCGTAGCGCAGCAGCGCGGCTTCGATGAAGAGAAAGCTGGCTCCTTGCAGAGTTATCTTTCCCGTGACGGGCCCGATCGATAGATCGAGGGTTTGACTGTGCATGCCAATCGTCAATTTGGTCCCACCATCGGGCGCCGTTGTGTGCGCTCCCCTAACTTTCACCTAACCGTGCAAAATGTTTCTCTTTCATGGTATGCGCGTTTGGGCGCGTCATCAAGGGACGTCGTTGGTGTTTGTTACAAAGATGTCACCTGCGAGGTGGGTGGCTGGCGTGAACCCTCGCACACATGGAACGGCGAGCGTGGGAGAGCCATCCCCTAACTTAGCCGGGCGCGCTGAGACTCACACTCTGCGCAGCCACAAAGACGCGGGCTCCCGCTCCCAGTTGGCCGCCAAGACCGGACAGGCCTTCCGTAGTTCGGCGGGGTGGCGGTGGTATAGAAAGTTTAGTGCCGCGACCATGCAAAAGTCTTGGTTCTGCGACAAAAAGGCTTCAAGCAAATACTGTTCATTCCAGGTCCGCAACTCGTCTTGCCGCCACGACGCCGGGTAGTCGCGGGGCGAGAAGATGTCGTGAAAGTGGATCAGCACGCCTTTGCCCAACGTGGGCAGGACTTGCAGGATCTCGAATAGAACATCACCACCAGGTCGAATGACGTGCGATGAGTCCACGAACAAAATGTCGTTCGCGCCCAGTTTCGAAAATGGCGTAGAATCAAGCCTTTCTACGCGCGAACGCAGCAGTTTTACGGGCGCCTTTTCGAGCCAGGCGCATTCGAAAGGTTCGATGCAGATGTGTTCGCAGGCGTAGCGCGAATCCTCGCTGCGGTTGGCCGCGATCGCCGCGATGGCCACCATTGTGGATGCACCCGCGCCGATCTCCACGAGGGTCTTCGGCTTATTCAAGCGAATCATGCTGTACAGGGTCTCCGCATCTCCTGGACCGAACGAGGCGTTGTTGTAAAAGTAGCCCGGCGGGGGAACGGAGGCATGAGGCAAAGCGGTTAACTCATGGGCCCAAGCGAAGCGCGAGAGCTGCTCTAGCTGCTCTGCGACGTTCCAGTCAATGCCCGGCAAATCACGCTCTGCCGCCGCTCCCTCGTTGCTGCAGGGGAAGCTTTCGTAATAGTGATCTAGGGTGGGATATACCCCCACTGTGCGGTAAAGCCGCCGATGCAAAGGCAGGTGAACGTTGCCGATGCGCCTCATGGCGGCGAGCCAATAAAGAGATCCCGCGGAAATGGGGGCGCAGCCAAGGTCCACCAGCGGTGCCATGCGCCGCAGCCACTTCGCCAATTGCGCCTTCAACTCGGGGGTCCTTTCAACACGGGCGAGACATACAATACCATCGTGTTCGACATGAAGCCGATCTCGAAGAGCGCGCCGTGGCGTGGTCCCGCGGCACGCCCTGCTCACGAGCTGGCCACATTGCTAGCTTTTCTGTATCAGCTTTTCTGTATCAGCTTTTTCGGTATCAGCTCACGTGCCTTGTTCGCAAAACGCTCAAGGCTGAAGGTTTGTGCGCGGGTTCGTGCCGCTTCCAGAAGCCGCGACATCGCTTGCCCCTGTGCAATCGCGGACGCCGTGGCCGCCACCAGTTCAGGCAAGGTTTGCCAAAGATAGCCGCTTATGCCGTCTTGAACGATTTCCTTTTGGCCGCCTTTGCCATTGACCACCGGCAAGCAACCTCGCGCCATCGCTTCCACCGTGCTGATGCCAAAGTGCTCAACCTTGTCGGGCGCGCGTTGCTCATCGTGGCCAAATCCCGTTGCGTGCCAGAAGATGCGGCTGCGCTCGTAGTGAGCCAGCAGGGCTTCGCGGGATAGGTTGGGCGCAAAGGCAACCGGTAGACCGCGAGCGGCGCTGCGCACCTCGTCAAAGTAGGTTTGGCTGCTGCGGCTTTGCGATACGGTACCGGCCAGCATCAGGGTCCAGCCCGATAGGCCTTGCGTCACAAGGGAAGCGAAGGCTTGCACCAGTTCAAGCTGATTCTTGCAGTGGCCCTGGTGATCGAAGCGCCCCACGGCCAAGATCGTAGGCGAACGTTCCGCCCATGGCAGCAGAGGCGCATGCGTGCTCACGTCAACCGGGGGTTCAAGCACAGTGGCCCTGCCGGTCTTGACCACATCGGGAAAGAATCCCTGCGTGAAATGAGAGTTGAAGAACACGCGGGCGTAGCCGGCGCGGGCCGCGCTGTTCCACGCCGCCTGCATTTTGCCCTTCAGGGAAACCGCAGAGGGTGCAAACGGCACTTGTACATGCAATAGCGACACACGGCCGCAAGGCGGTGGCGGCACGGTACCCGTGGCCACGCGAATGACCACGTCGTAGTTTCGCGCGCGACTTTGCAGTGCCAGCTCGGCGCTCAGCCGGGCGCGCCGGTTGGTCCGAAGGTTTTGGGATGCAAGCGGGTTGGCAACTTGCACGCAGCCAACCTTATCGAAAGCAAGGTTCAATAGGCTGCGCAAGCGATGTTTGGGAAACGCTGTGGTCAGTAGAAGATCCACGTCGCTGTCGGCCGCGAGTACCTGGGCCAGCGTGCCCAGGTAAAGTTCGCCGCCACCGCACACATGCCAGGCGTTGTGGCAAAGCGCGATGCGCACGTCACTTTACCAGGTGGCTGAACGAGGGAAGCGGCGCAAGGCTTCTTCCCAAACTGGGGCCGGCTTCGCAGGGCGTCCAGCAGTGGCACTTTTGAGCGGCGATGGATCGACGAACCTCAGCTGCCGCTTCTCCGTTCCACACCGCATCGAAGCCCCGAACTTTTGCATTGCCAAGCTTCTGGTCGAGCATGATGCACGGATAAACATCCCCGTAAGGGTCAATGAAACAAGAGTGTGTGCCCGAATGGCAAGAGAAGATGCGGCGAGGGTTGCGATGGTAATCGACCAGGTGGCGCAAGAAGTGATCGTTGGTGTCTGTGAGGCGCGCCTTGAGCGCAAGGCCCTGCCAACGCTCGTCGGCGATGGTAAGAATTTGTTCCTCGACCAATGCCACTTGCGCTTCGCTGAGATTGGCAAGTTGCATGGAATTCGTTCCGTAGTAGTTGCTGCTGGCGTTGGCAAATTGGCAGTTAAAGCTTGCACCCATGCTTTTGGCCAGCCTGTACGTGGCAAGCAGGTCGGCCGCGTTGATGGCGGTGATGGTAAAGCTAACATTTAACGCCAGATCGAGGGGCGCCAATTCTCTTAGAACCTCCACAGCTTTGTCGAAGCAGGGCAGGCCTCTTTGCCGGTCATGCGCTTGCTGCAAGCCGTCCAGCGAAACAGAGATCGCTAACCGATTTTTTCCCGGTTGATGGCGTTGCACGATCTTTTTCACCGTGCTGATGGTTAGCTTGGGACTAACGCTGTCGGTGGGGATCGCCAACGATGCACTTGGGAAGGTGGTAAGAAAGTATCCCGCGATGTCTGCAAGATCACGGCGCAAGAACGGTTCACCACCCGTAAGGGCGATGGCGCGCAAGTCGCGAAAGTGCCGCGAAGAAAAGATGCCTTCAATGTCGTTAAGGGAAAGCTCTGCGGCCGCCTTGGTTCGGTCTTCTTTATAGATCTGCCAGATGCTGCACATGGTGCAGCGTGAGTTGCAGAAGTAGGTGATGGCCAGGTT
>JBBSJE010000131.1:0-17187 GCA_038257535.1 Polyangia bacterium | reverse complement strand
GCCAAACAGCTGCCTTTTCGCCCGTTTCCGCCGCCTTTTCACCCCTCGCTCCTCCCCAATTTCAGGGCTTGAAGGGCTTGTTCCCGCGGACTCTCCGGCCCGCCACTCCCCAAAACACCCTTTGAATCACTTATTCACCGACTCGTGACACCACAGCGCCCAGGCAACAGATGCCGCCGCTGGCCACTTTTCGCGTCGATACTCAGGCAGTCAAGGTGATGAAGAAATGGCTGGATCAGCTTGAGAAAAAGTAAACTGGGAGGCAGAAAATGGGTCATTCGTGGTCCGCAGAAACCAACGTCAGCAGCTTTGCGGGTTCTCGCGCTCAATTCGTCGTCCTCCCTTACCCCATTGACATGCCCAACCCGCTGCCAAGCCCACTTTCTTTCCTCTGGCCTCTTTTCCTATGCCCTCGGTTTGGCTTTCGATTTACCTATAGGCCAACGATTCAAGGCGTTTTACGAAACCTTGGGCGACAGCGAAAAGATGAAGGTGGATCGAACTTTGGGCCGGCGGGTTCAAGACATTCGTCGGTCTGCCTCCCTGCTTCCGCGCATCGGCGAGATCGCCGGCAGCACCCCCGACCGCAACCCCACCGGAGCCACAAACGTGGGCGAGCGGCATATCACGGGCGTTTCCTGGGGCGCGGGCAATGAGATTGGAACGCGCAAGCGAGGCTTGAGCGTGGGCGGCGAAGTTGAGGCCTGGTGTGGCCCTTGTGCGGGCCTTACCGATCACACGATTGTGGCCATGGTGGGCGCCCTGCCCAAGCAGGTGATTTGCCAGGCTTGCAACGGCAGGCATGGGTATAGAACCACGCCCGCACGCAAAACCGAAGCGGTGGCAGCGGGCAGCGATGAATATGGGTTCACAGAAACGCCTTCGGCACCCCCGCGGCCTTCGCACAAGGCCGCCGAACAATCGGCCGTGGCGGCGCATGTGGCGCAAGCCGTTGATGCAGGCACCGTGCGCGACTTTGATCCAAAAGCCCGCTACAAAACCGGTGAGGTCATCTCGCACGCCTTGTATGGGCGAGGCCGCATTGAAACCGTGCTGCGGGCAAGCCTGCTGGTGAAATTCGTGAACGGCGGCCTGAAGGCCATCTCGCTGCAATAGGGCGCCCGCGCGCATGTCTGTGGCATGTGGGTGGCTTCACCGCCGTAGGGGGCAAGGTGTTGCCTGCGCTCCGTCCGCCCACACGCGCGTATGAAAAGTTTTGCACATGAGCTTGCGCGAAACTGACAATATTTGTCACCTGGCGCTGGCCTCGTAGATCGTAAATACCCGAATTTATTAAATTCCTCCTCCGGCACAACCCTTGCTGATCTAAGCCTCCATGAAGCGCATGGTGGCACGGCTGGTGTTGTTGAGTTTTTACCTGGGCCTGTTTCCCTGGCCGCAAGGCTTCGGGCCTGCGCCCGCTGAGGCCAAGGTTAGCCCGCTGCATTCCATCACCCGCCAGGTGAAGAAGGGCAACATGCTGGTGGTGTTGGATACGTCGGGATCTATGACCGGCGTTCCAGGCGAGCCCTTTGACGCCGCCACCGAGTTGGGCGTGGATTGCGATCTGGGCGACGACTGCCGCGAGGTTACGCAAACCGGGCAGTGTGTGATCGCCAAACAACCGTTGAGCGGCTTGCCCCGTTTGTGTTCCAACGACGCCCAGTGCCGCGTGGGTCAATGCAAATACGGCACGGATCCGTGTTTGCAAGATTTCGACTGCCCCACCGTGGGCAGCGTGTGTTCGAAAGACGGTAAGCCCTGCCAATACAACAGCGATTGCTCGCCGCAAATGAGCACCTGCAAGGTGAGCTTGGCCGCGTGTTCGTCGGTGCAGCCGTGTCCACCCGCAGGTCGCTGTTCTGATGGCAACACGGTTTGCAACAACCCGGGGGGCTCGTGTCCCGTTCGCTACTGCTCTGATAAACCCACGCAGTCGTGTGCCGCCGACGCTGATTGCCAAGTGGTGACACCGCCGTCAAACCAGGCCCCTTCGGCGGGTTTGGCGGCGCATTGGAAGTTGGATGATGGCGGCGGCGTTACGGTGTCCGACTCGGTCGGCAGCGCGAACCTCACGATTGCCGGCTCGAATGCCCCAACGTGGACCACGGGTAAGGTCAATGGGGCCCTCAATTTCACGGCTTCTGGAACCATAAGCGCAACAACTGGTTTGACGGGTCTTAACGGCCTCACCACTGGGCTAACCGCAACGGCGTGGGTTTATCGACCCGGAGATCTTACTGGCGACACCCACCTGCTCGAATTGAACCATACGGGTGGAAGAATCTTGAAGCTGCTTCAGGGTGCCGGCAATCGTTGCTTCTGTGCCGAGGTTTTCCAAGCAGCTGGCCAATGCGCTTGCGGCACACTCACCGACAATGCTTGGCAGCACATTGGGGTAACGTGGGATGGGGCAAACACCCGCCTCTACGTGAACGGTACCGCTGTTGCCGGGCCTTTTCCCTATGCGGGGCCTGTTTCTGCTTATACAGCCAGTCAGGCTTGGCTTGGCTCCAAAAGTTTCGGCGGCTACGAGGTCAAGGGGAAACTCGACGATGTTCGCATATACGGGCAGGCGTTGACCCCAGTAGAAATGCAAGCACTTCACGCTGCAGGTGCGGGCAGCCAAGTCGGTGGGCTGATTGGGCATTGGGAATTTAGTGAGGGCACAGGCACCACCACCGCCGATTCCAGCGGCGTGGGCAACACGGGCACCTTGGGCGGCGGCGCCACATGGACGGCATCGGGCAAGCCGGGAAGCGCCATCGACATAGGTTGGGGCAGTTACGTCTCGGTGCCTGCGCAAGGCGCCTTGGCCAACCCTGGGCAAAAGATTACGTATGCGGCGTGGGTCTACCCGCGAACTTGTCTCTATCAGCAGATCTTCGCAAGCAACGGTGAATTGCTTCCCGGCTTTCGCCTCACAAACAGCAACAACACAACCCCCTGTCGGCTGGATTACGGTCTCAGCTCCGCACCCTCGCCTGGGTATCTCATCGCCTCGGGGGCCGACATACCCCTAAATGCATGGAGCCACGTGGCGGCCACCCACGACACAGCCACGCAAACGCTCAAGATGTACCTCAATGGCAATTTGATCGGCACCCGCACCGATTTGGGCGGCACCATCGGAAATCCCACCACGCTTTTCATTGGATCGGGCCCGGCCGTGCCGCAGTGGCATTTCGATGGTTACATCGACGACGCGCGCATCTACAACAAGATCTTGGCCGCGAATGAAGTGCAGGCCCTTTCAGGCTCGGGCCTTGTCGTGCACTTGACCTTCGACGACAACGTTACAGACCAATCCGGAAATGGCTTCAATGGCGTGCGCGAAGGTGGCACAACTTATGTTGCCGGGCCGAGCGGCAAAGCCATTTCATTGAACGGCACAGACGGCTGCGTTTCCATTCAAAGCGCTCAAGGCAGCGCGCTAGACATAACGGGACCGTTTTCGGTTTCGTATTTTGTTTATCGGGAGGCAGATGTTGCGACCAGAATGGTGTTCCGCAGAACCGCGACGACCTGGAATCAGACCATCGCAATCGACACCGATCCCGTTCAAACGAACCGCGTGAACGCAATGCTTGGAAACGCGAACTTCCAGCTGGGCGCAGCTGGCGAAGTGCTTTCGGCAGGGCAATGGCACCATGTGGTCACGACACGGGACGGCAACAATTTCAAATATTACCGCGATGGCGTTCTTGCGTTTCAAACCGTTAATTCCGACATGGCCACTCAATCAAACGCAGAGCCCTGGCTGCTTGGTTGCAGGTCTCAAGGGAACAGTCATCGCTGGGACTGGTCAGCCATTCGAATGGATGACTTTCGCGTCTACAACAAGGCGCTGAGCGCTTCCGAAGTGACAGCGCTGGCAGGAACGCCCGCCGCTGGCGGTGGCGAGCTGCTTGGCCATTGGAAGTTCGACGAAGGCAGCGGGCTGACCGTGGCCGACCAAAGCTCCGGGAACACGGCAAACCTTTATTGCACAAAAACCGACCAGAGTCAGATCACCCAAAATACCGCAGAATGTGCGGGCACCAACGGATTGCCCACCTGGCCAACGGGGCATACAGGCGCAGGTTCTGACAAGAGTGCTCAGATTGTGTACAACCAGCTTGCAAAGGCTTCGGGAGCAGCGCTTGACAGCAAGCTAACAAATCAACTCACGGTGTCAGCGTGGATCAAAAAAATCAGCTCCACCCCCGATCGCGTGATTCTGCATCGCAGACGTGGCACTGATGTCAGTGACGACTTCAAGCTTTCAATGACCGGTCTGCGGCCAGACTTTCACATCAACTTTCAGAGCGCAGCGTCGCCCACCAACATTCCCTTAAATACATGGGTTCACCTCGTAGGCACCTATGACGGAACGAACATTCGCATTTATGTTGATGGCGTGCTGCAAGGAACAACGTCGGCCCCAGGCATCACCTTCCCGGGACAAGCCGTAGGAAACCCCATCGTCTTTGGCGCTGAACTAGAAGGTGCCAACTATCAAGGCTATCTCGACGGGCACATATCCGAGGCGGCCATCTGGAGCCGCGCCCTTAACCAAGCCGAGATCACCACCTTGCAGGCCGGCACCCTGCCGCCCCCGTCGGGCGGTGGCGCGTTCTGCAAACCCAACTCCTGCGTGGCGCAAGACAACTCGTGCAACGTGGCCTCAAACATTTGCCAAGGGGGCCAGGTAAACCAATGTTTGGGCATCAGCAGCACCGATAGCTGCGTGATTAACCAATCAAATGCGGGCCCCGCAAAGATGTGCCGGTTCGAGCAAACCTTCTGCGCCGTTGACGCTCACTGCAGCGCGTACCCCGGTGATGAATGTGTGCCCGCTACCAGCCGCTCAGTGGTGGCCAAGCGCGTGTTGCGCAATGTTCTCTTGAACAACTCTGACATCATGAACTTCGGCCTCATGGGCTTTAGCCAAGGTGGCCCTGATGGCAGCACCTGGGATCGCAACGGCGACAAGATCGTGGATGCCGCCGACAAAGACAACTGGCCCGATGACTACTACTTCCCCTACTACCCCGTGCAAACCACGGGCGGCTACGAAACGCAAGATCGCTACATCACCGTCAACGAGCTACTCAGAGCCAACTGCTTCGCAAGTTTCGCAGGACCCAGCGCCTCGTGCACCATTGGCGCCCTTACCTACCAGCTTCAACCCAACATCAACGCTCGCTACAGCGTTTACAAAAATGGCAGCTTTGTCGAGATAGATCAGCCTTACTGTGGCTACATATGCGTGATCACCACGATTCCGCAAGGTTGGCTGCTGTATGGCAACGACGACGACAAAAGGTATCAGGATGCACGTGGCACCGGTTATTTCAAGGGCGCCCACTACACCTTCACCGTAGCCAGCGGCAAATACGAAACCTTCTCCCAGCCGGTGTTTCGCAAACAATACGAGGGCCGCGCCATCACCATCTCTGGCAACCCCTATACCTACTTCCAACCCCGCAACGACTACTACTGGAACCCCATGGCGGGCACCAACCGGCCCCCGATCAAGGGCGCCCAATGTGCCAATCAGTGTGGTGTAACCTGCGGTGGCAATTGGGATCCTCAATTGATTCCGATTATGGATGTTTCCGACAACCCTGTGCAGGCCAAGGCAAACTTGGGCAAGATGCTGCCGTTGCTTGAAAAGGCCGAAGACGGCGGCTTTATGCACTGGGAGCGCGGCCCCGTCGGTTGCGCTTTGATCAACGACTTCTTGGATGGCCCCATCCCGGCGCCCAACGACAAGAAGAAGTATTCCGCCTGGCACTATATGCAAGACATCAAGGCGGGTGATGCACTGGTTTGCCGCGACAACTTCATCTTGCTTATCACCGATGGCGAAACCAATGGCCCGGGCGATGTGGATGCCGCAGGTAAATCCACCTGCGCCAACCTCGACTGCCGCGTGCAATGGGATGATCCCAACGCCACCGTGGGCCCCACCTGCCAATGCAAGTCTGTGATCAACGCGCTAAAGCTGCGCAAGGTCGTGGCCCAAGGCGGCCTTAACGTGAAAACCTATGTCATTGGCTTTTCACCCGACGCCGTGATCGGCGTGCCCGCCACGATCAATGAAAGCATCGCCCGCGCCGGTGGCACCTGCCGCGCCCCGGGTGATCTCGCTACCACCGCAGATGACAAATGCATGTTCTTGGCCACCAACGAAACCGAGCTGCAAGAATCAATTCAGGCGGTTATCTTCGATGCCATCAAAGGCTCGTATTCCACCACGCCTGCGTCGGCGGTATCGGGTGTGCAAACCGAAGCAGATGAGATCACCCCCGGTGGAATCTTGTTTGACGCCCGGGTTGATTTTCCCACCTGGCGTGGCCACTTGATAGCTTATGACACCCAAGACATTGATGCGGGAACCGGCCAGCCCAAGCTCATGTGGGACGCTGGTGGGCCTCAATACTTCCCCGATTCGAACGACGTGTTCACCTACAAAAACTGGACGAAGTGGAAAAAACGACGACTCTACACTTCGGCCGGAGCGAATATGATCTCGTTTCAGATTGATCCCAACACGGGAAAGATTCTTAACCGCGACGAGCTGTTTGCTTTGGGCCTGGGCAACACGGAAGACGAAGCCGAGCGCATCGCGCAGTGGATGCTGGGAGATCCAAAACAGCGCAACAAAGCGGTGTTGGGTGCGTTCGTAAACTCTACCCCCATAGAGCTGGGGCCACCGGGGCTTAGCTCGCTGCCGGGTGGCAAAAAGTTTCACGAACAACAAAAAGACCGCACAAGCCTGGTTTACGCGGCCGCCGACGACGGCTTGCTGCATGCGTTTTTCACCCGCGACACCACCGTAGGCGGCGTGGCTCACAAAGGCGGCGAAGAAGCGTTTGCGTACATTCCACCCGACATGCTGCGCATGGTGACCACCCTTTATACCCAGGGCGGTCAAAAAGCTGATCCGCGCGAGCACGTTTACGGTCTTACCAGCTCACCCAAGGTCAAAAACGTGTGCTGGACCAACTGCAGTGACGAGGAAACCGCGCAATGGAAGAGCATCATGGTGATGACCGGCGGGTGGGGCGGCACCGAGGCGTTTATGCTGGATGTCACCGCGCCGTTTGCAGGCAACAATTTCGCCAACCCGCCTGTGAAGGTGCTTTGGCATACCGATACAGTGACCCCCGGCGATAAATCGCAATATGACGCCTTCTTGGGCTCTACGGTTTCGGTGCCCGCGTTCTACTATGGCAAGGGCGCCAGCAAAAATGATCACCGGGTGATCTTGGCCTCGGGCTACAAAACCGATCCGGTCACCTCAAGTGAACAAGGCATCACGTTGGTGAATGCCTCCGCACTCGATGGCCGCTTGCTTGACAGCGACACCATCAACCCCGCGGGCTGCTCTACAGTTGAATTGGCGGCGTTAACCGACGTGGCTGCCGCCCGCAACTTCGATTTCCGAGAGCAGCAGCAAATGCTGGGTGCGTTCTTCGGCGACACCTGGGGCAATTTGTGGCGCTACGTGCCTGGCATGCAAGGCGCCGACAACAACACCGCCGACACAGGCAACCTGGCCCTGGTCAAAGCCTTCGGCTGCCAACAACCGCTGCATTTTTCGCCCGCGGTGGTGCAGCCTGATCGAGATGATGCCCTTAATCATCCTGGCGAGGTTTATATCGTACAGGTCACCAACAGCGCCTTGGATCCGGAAACAGAAAAGTTTCAGCCGTCGCGCATGATCATCCGCAAGGAGAAGCGCACAACGATCTCGGGCGGTCTTGCCTCTGACGACACTTGGATCACGGGTGGCGAATTGGAATTGGAGGCGGGTGCCAATTCCATGTGCGGCGTGTTTGATCCCAATGGCGGCGGTGGCGGCACTTGCTCGCAACTGATACCCGCCCACGCCCGCCCCACCAGCACCCCGCTGGCGATCTTGAAGGGGGATGGCTCGGGCTTTGTGATCATGTCGCTGTGGTATGCGCCGCCGCTGGTGGTTTGTGGCACCGGGCGGTCGTACCTTGCGCTGCACGAGATCAACATCAACTCGCGTCTAGCGGTGCAAAAGGCGGGAATTGCGTTGGTGGCCGAGCCCGTAACCTCGGCGGTGATCGTGGGTGAGAAGGTGGTGTACACCGATTCGCAAGGCAAGGTACACGACGTAACCAGCCAGCTAAACCAAACCTTCGTCGCAGGTGGCGCCATTAGCGACACCACCCGCAACGGCGGCCTGCGCTTCCAACAAACCGGCTGGACCGAGGTGCCGTAGGCGGTTCAAGGGCCAAAACCGAGAGGGCGCCAGTTGGTAGCGATTTATCGCCCCCAGGTGGGGGGCGCTTCCCATCTAAGCTCCCATGACTCTGTGTGTCGAGAATGCAGTGCCGGCCCGCTTCTCGGCTTCCCTAAGCGGGAGAATCGGCTAGTCTGCCCCGCGCGTGATTGACCGAGCTTCGTTGAAAAAACACCTGCCCGGGGTGGTGGGGGCGGCCGTTCTGCTGCTGGCCCTGTTTGAGGCCGGTGCGGCGGTGCTTGCGCCCCTGCGTAGCCCCACGGATGAACATTGGATCGCCGCCGCCACAAAGCTGCGGGCCCAGTTTCGTTCGGGGGATCTGATCGTTGCCGCGCCGAGCTGGGCCGATCCGGTCATGCGCCTTCATCTTGGCGATCTCATGAGCCTTGACATGGCCGCGCGCCTTGACGACGCAACCTACGCGCGGGTGTGGGAATTGAGCCAACGCGGGGCCTCGACCCCCGAGTCGGCAGGCTCTTTGGCCCTAGACGAAGCTTACGGGCCTCTGCGTCTGCGGCGTTGGGAGCGCACCGCCGCGCAGACCACGTTCAACTTCGTGAACGAGTGGCAGCAAGCCCGCGTGCTGCGGCAGTCGCCTTCGGCAACCGTGCCCTGTTCGCTGCAGCATAGGCCGCGCATGACGGTGGCCAAGAAGCCCGGCACGACAAACCGCGCACTTCGCTTTAGTTCTCTTTGCCCCAGCTCAGCGAGCGCCTCCATCGCCGCCTTCACATCTTGTCGGGCCGTCTCGCACCGTTGGGGCTCTTCGAGGTGGGGCCGAGGGCCAGCGCGAGAGACTCTGCCGGGTACCTCCCGCCCCCGTGAAACTCTGACTGGCGCCAAAAGTGCAACGCCCCTCTGCCAGGCATGAAGCGAAGGGACTGTGCGCCCGTGATCAGGTGCAGGATGCCTCAGGTAGCTGGTGGGCTGGCCTGGCGGGCAAGGCTCAGGGCAATCGGCTAGATCGCTCCAAGCCTTTAACGGCTGCCCTGCGTAAAACGTTTAGCCAACATATGTGGCCTGTCGTTGACACGCGAATACTTGCTCGCTACGGTGACGCCTCAAAGAGGAAGATCCCTTGAAGAACAACTTGACCCGCCTTGCCCCTTTCGCCGCCGCCGCCTTATCGATTGTCGGCTGTAGCCGACCAGACCCAAGCGTTGACCCGTTGACCCTGGGTAGTACAGCAACGGATCGTTCCAGAGACACCGAGCATGACGCATTGTTGGTGGTAGGTCCCAAACCCGCAAGGGACTCTGACGCTCGACTCAAAGCGGCGTTAGAAGAGCTGGGTTTTACAGTAACGACTAAGGCAGATACAGCAGTTTCGGCTTCTGATGCGGGCTCAAGGAGCCTTATTGTCATCTCGGAATCGACCCTATCTGAGAACGTTGGCAACAAGTTCGCTAGCGTCGCGGTTCCTGTTGTCGTTCTGGAGCCGAGCTTGTTTGATGACATGAACCTCGCCGGGTCAGCGTGGGGGACCGATTACGGGGACCTTCCTAAACAGAATCGGCTTCGAGTCAGCGATAGATCCAGTCCTTTGGCGGCAGGCCTCTCGGGCTCCGTTCGCGCGACTCTCGCGCCCGAAAAGTTTGTGTGGGGCAAACCTGGCGCAGGGGCAAAGGTGGCACTGACGACTGATGGGGTTAAGCCCCATGCTGCAGTCTTCTCTTACGAAAGAGGAGCCCAGATGGTGGGCGTAGCGGTCGCTCCGGCACGGCGTGTGGCGTGGTTCGCTGGGCGTGACGTGCCCGCCCGCCTCACTGACGCAGGTTGGATGTTGTTCAAGGCGGCGGTTCGATGGGCAACCGCGCCGCGGGTGTTATTGGTTGTGGATGAGCAGGGAGCTAACGCTAGCGATCTCGCTATTGAGGGCCGTCTCATTCAAAGGGGGTGGGACGTCAGAATCCGCGGGGCTAGATCCGCTTCCACCTCGGATGCCGAGGGCGCGGCTGTCGTAATCGTGAGTGAAAGCGTTCAATCCATCGATCTAGGTTCCCGCTTCGCTAAGCTATCGGTTCCTGTTTTGGTTAGCGAACCGAGCTTGTTCGATGACTTTGGCTTGACCGGCTTGGCTTGGGGCTCCGATTACGGAGATCGGACCGATGTCACCTCTCTCGACATCGTTCTGCCTCAACATGCACTCGCGGCGAGCCTCGACGGTACTGTGACCGTGCTGACAGGGCCGGGGAAGCTTATCTGGGGCAAGCCCCACCACGACGCTCAAGTCATTGCAAAACTCGGTACCGGCGAACCGGCGATCTTTGCCTACGAGAAAGGAGTGTCCCTCTTTGGCGCGAGAGCACCTGCACGCCGCTTGGCGTGGTTTGCTGGACGCGACGAGGCGGGTAGATATACGAGGGATGGGTGGCGTCTTTTCGATGCGGCGATGGATTGGCTTCACCTGACTACCAAAAGCGTCCTTACGCCCATCGCCGAGTGTGTTATTCGGGTGAGCGATACGAAGAAGATCGCGATGTTCGGCTATCGCAACTTGGCGTCCATTGACGTTGCAAAGAACGTAATCGGTGGACACAACGTTGTTGTCGGCGGCCTCACGGATCAGCCGCCGATCACTAATTTCCTCCCTGGCCGCCATCGGGGGGCCATGGCAGTTCCGTTTTCGGGGCACTCGGTCTCGTGGCAGCTTGATGGCGCGACCGCAGTGCTTAGCGGGATGGCTCCGGCTTGCGACGAGAGCTGTATAGATCCTGCCGCGAAGGTCGGAATTGTCAGGCATACCTTCCCTCCAGATCAATCTGCTATCGATCCCCTTGACGGTGACCGCATGACGTTCGGAGACGCCTTGGCGATACTTCCGCCACCAGTGGCGTCTGAAGAGGTCGCCGCCCAGCGCGACAGCTTTTCTTGGCAGCTTACTGAGCCGGTACCTGAGTTCAATCCTGAAGGGCGGCCAGCGCTGTACTATGCCAGCATCTATATCCGGTCTCGCGCGGACCTCGATTTGCTGGACGCGCTTCAAATCCACTACGACTCGCTGCCCCTGTTCGACGAGGAGCAGGTAATGATAGATGGGCAACCCAGCTTGGTCCCTCTACATTCGGATCAGGAGGGCGGTTTTGCTTACGTTGTCCTGCCAGGAGCTACGTTCAATGCCATCCGTGAGGCAGCGCTAGATCCTCAAGAACCCACACCTTTGTTCGACGCTGTGGTCTTACGGCCGGTGCCCGCTGTTGAAGCCAAGGAATGTCAGAACGCCAATTTTTCCAGTTTCAGGCAACTGGGGCCAGCCTCGTGCCCATTGCCAGCGGAGTTTGCTGAGCGAGCATGCGCAGCCCGCATAGAATATGACTATCTGGGCCGTCATGGGTTCCTCTACCGAGGGCTCGCGGAAGGGGAGACAGACACGAAGGCTGAGGCTGCTTACGCCCAGTTCCCTGCAGAAGATCAAGCTGAACTACGAGGGGATATCAGCTCCATTCAGCAGCCGTTGTTTGGGAGATTGATCAGGAAGGTCGTCAAGAAGGTAGTTAAGGTCGCGCGCGTTGCTGTCGATCTTTCTCGCAAGGCGCTCACTCAAGTAAGTCGTCTCGTGGTCGGTTCACAAGTGTTCACGATTCAACTGGATATACGAGAACAAGACCCTGAGTTTGCGGTCGCCAACGCCACCAAAATGGTCCGAACTTGGGGGCCTCCAGCCCCCGGTGGCATCAGTGACCCTCCGGGATCTGGCGCGGGAGCGCCCGTCAGTGTGCCCGGCCTTGAGGTCCGTGCGAGCATCGGCCCTTTCCTTTCAACAGCGAGAACCAATGGCCAAAACCAAGCGACGGTGAGGGTCCTAGATTGGTCTAGCCCCGCTCGTATCTGCCTACGAATGAACTCTGACGCCGCTACCTTGGAGGACTGGTTCTGGTCACGGACCGTCTGCAGTTTCCCGACCAACAAATACGTTGGTCGTTGGAATGCTCAACCAGGCGTTCCGTTGGTTCACTTTGCCGAAAACCGATTCTTGAACATAATGGCGCAGTACTCCGAGGCGAGTGCATATATGCTGCAAATCGCGAAGGTACGGATGAAGAAGGTGTTGGTGCTGATCGGGGGCGCTGCCAACCTTTACTCATCAAAGGCCGCTGATGGTACAAGACGCGCCTACGCGCCTTGTTTAGATTTACCGAACTGGACGAATCCCATACCTACTGTGGCGGCTGCCATAGGCGCCGAATTTGGTGGACGACCGGGTCGCTGGATGCGGAGCAAACTCAAGCCGGCACTTGATGGCCTTAATGGCTTCATGGAGGATGTAATGGGTAAATGGGTTACTTCCCTCGCCGATGCTCAAGCCGCTGCCGCAGAATACCGTAATCGTGGGCTTGGGCAGACGGCGGACGAATTGCTGCGCCTCGGCGAGGTGGCCCATAAAGCGTTAACTCTGGCGAACGAACAGGTTCGAATTGCACGGCAGGTCTCAGAGGAGTCATTCGCTCAGATGGAATGGGCGGCTCAGGCCGTTAACGAGGGAAGAATCACTAACGATGACCCGGCCGTAACGTTGGCCAAGGACCTCGCAAACCAAGCGAAGCTGTCATTAGAGCTAGCCAGGGGCTCTCTTGAGGACGCCATGCTTGCGTTAGATGCACTGAAGGGCCAGTTGCTGGGCCTTTCTCAGGCGGCAGCAGGTGAAGTTGCAGTGCTGGCGTTGCAGACGGTCCGGCTGCTGACCATCGCACCGGCGGTCGAAATGGCTGCCAATGGTGTGACCGGCTTCGTCGAGAGCATTGGGCAGGCCGCCACAGGCATAGTCTTCTACGCCTTAGGCGAGGTGTCTGAGATCTTCCAAGACGCTGACATTATCATGCCAGATGACGCGACCCGATCCCGTGGCGTCGCGTCGCATGAGTATGGCCATTATGTCCTTTGCCAGTTGATGTACAATGAGGATGCCTACAAATACGGCGCTGCCTATACGGAGATGATGGTGGAAACGACCGTGGGACAGCTCGACGGCAGAGACCGCACCCGGGATGATGAGGTGGTCATTAACGAAGCATTTGCCGATTTTATGGCCGGGCAATTCATAGGTGCAGTGAACTACTTCGAGGTTCCACAGAGTATAACGGCCGGAGCACTGAACTATTGTCAGGCGACAGCCACTGATTGCCTGGACGATAACATCGGAGGTCTAACTCAGACCTCAATAGCAGCGGGGTTCTCCCAAGCGGTTGGAAAGACGATGACCACTCTGCACGACGCGTTGGACGGTCACTCGGTGGGTTCGAATCCTGGTGACGGATCTGTCTGGCAACGAGCCGCCGACAATTCCATCACCTACGTAGGGCCTATGTCCGCGAACGTTCAAGATGAAGTTGTTGCGATGTCGGCTCAAACGCTGCCAACTCTTGTTAGAAAAATGTTTGATCGCGGGATCCTGGTGCGCAACGGTACCCTTTGGGGCGCCACCAATGACGTCATGGTCGAGGTAGGCTACAACTGGTGTCAGCGCTGTGAGCTGTTTGCGATTCACGATTCGATGGATACGTGTGATCCCAATGTGGTGGGTATGCGGCCTGCTGATTTGATGTGCACCTTCGATGGCTGTCCGACTCCTTTCCTAGCTAACGCAGGGTCGCGGCGATGCGATTGCCCGGTCGGGTTTTCGCAACACGGGGCGACGTGCGTGAGAACATCTTGCCCACCCGGCCAATTCTTGCATATGGGGGCATGTGTCACGAGCTGCCCATGCCCATGCTCGAACCCTCAAAACGCTTGTTCCTGCGCGCCCGCGTTTCCCGTTGACTCCTGTTTTGTGCCTTCTAGCAATGGAACGTGTATTGTATCCGTCTGTGTGCCCTAAGCCGTGAAGCAAATGATGCACCTGCGACCTCGCGAGAGCTATTGGTTTTACGCGCCGCTCCTCTGGTTCGCTGCCATGACTTGCAGCGGTTGCGATGAGCCGACCGAATCCGCATCAACAACCGATGGAGGTGGTGGGGTCGCGGGTGAATCCGTTGGTGGCATGCGTAGCGGGGGCGCCGGAGGTCCAGGAGGGGGTAACGGCGGTGGGTCTGGAGGCGGTGGGTCTGGAGGCGGCGGGTCTGGAGGCGGCGGGTCTGGCCAGACCCAAGCTCCGGCTGGCCCTCCGGACGCGGGGCAACCACCCCTTGATCCCGCTATCTATGAAATTCCCGGCGGGCAATGCTTTCCCTCCTGTGTCGAGGATGTAAGACGGGATTGCCCTGTTCCCTTTAACGACGGGCCGGTTTGCACAACCTCTGGCACAGACAAATTCCTTTGCTATTCGAGTGGCGTCCGTGTTCGAACCTATTCAAAGCAAGATGAGAACGGCATCGCCCTTGGCGTCACCGTCCGAACGCTATCAGACAGCAAGACTACCTGTTTTTCACAGGTGCAAGTTAACGGGCCAATGCCTGAGCTGGCCGTCTATGCAGGCAATGGCGAGAAGGTCGCTACGGTCAGCTTCGAAAGTCGAATCTTCGTCTGTCATCTGTCGGGTAAGCAGTTTCGGTTCGACTCGAGCCGGCCCGAGTGTATGAGCCAAACCCAAAACCCCTGCAGGCCGGGCCAATGCGAATGGATAGGTGGGAACTAAAGATAGTTAAATGCGTCACCCTATGGGTGATGGTCGCGGGGGCGTGTTTGAGCTGCAGGATACCCAGTGAAGACTGCGTAGAAGGCATACGTGCCAACAAAACTTTTCGTGTCGAACTACTTGAGGCATATGACGACAAAAGCACATTCAAGTTTGACGCTCGAAGGGTTGATCCCTTGCTTCCTTCATGCCAAGGGTTCGATGGGCTGGGCATTGGCAGCAACCTGGAGGTCAGGACCACTAAAGAGCTAGCCATGGACAACTACACATGTGCCTTTAGGATCGGCGTATTGAGTGACGGTAAACAGCTCGACCCTCCTGTGGTCGGCATGGGGAGGAAGGAAAGCGTGCAGGTGCTTGGCTCGGGACCGGACATTGCCATTGCCATTCCTCACCTGCTGCAAAGTAAGAATGGCTGCTCGGCCTCCTGGAGCGCGAACGTCATAGCTCCTGACGCAAACCTGCTTGGCGAACCCGTGCCAGGCCAACTACCACCTGCAATCTTCTCGCGCCGTATCGGGGGGGGGGGATGTAAGCAGTGTGTCGACTACTATTCCGCCAAGGTGCTTGCAGTCGCCGGATGTTGCATGTTCGGCTTGGCCTGGCGTTTAGAATCATCTTCGTAGCGGTGGGGTTGAGTTTCGGTCCTCCTAGTTATGCTTTCGTTCGCACGCCCAGCCCTGATGGGAGGCCAGTGAGGTGGCGGGCTCCGCTCATTAGGCTTTCGGTGGACTTGGTGCCAAAGAACTTTGGCCTGACGTCCCGAGACGTTGGGGCCGCGGTTGCGCGAGCTGCGAGAGTTTGGAGCAAAAGTTCGGTACCATGTACCGCAATCGACTTCCGCGTCTCGAAGCCCCCGATAGTTCGAGGTGCAGCCCTCGATGGAATCAACAGCATAGCCGTCCTGACGAAGGCGTGGTGTTCCAGCGATCCGCATGAGGTGAAGTGCTACAACCCAAACGCTCTGGCGCTTACGAAAGTCCGTTCTCGCGGCGAGGATGGTACCATCATAGAGGCAGACATCGAATTGAATGCTGTCTACTATCGGTGGCGCCTGCCAGATGGCCGAGTCTCGTCGGGTCATCCCTCAACTGAAGTACGCGATCTGCAAGAATTGTTCACGCACGAGTTAGGCCATGTTCTGGGCCTCTCCGACAGCTGCTCGGTGTCAGGGGAAGTCTCGATGCATGATGCCACCAGCGTTATCCCCGATTGCCGGAAGCTCCAACCTTCTCAGCGCAGCAGCATGTTCCCCGTAAACGAGGTCAGTGCGAAGTCGATGCCCGCGCTTGGTCACGATGAGCGGCGTTTTTTGTGCGAAGTCTATCCCAAGATGAGGCGTCCAAGATGAGCTTAGCTCTCGCATGTGCAAGCTCTTTGTAGCCGCGTCAGTATACATGCACAGCTTGCGGCAGAGGGCAGGGTTCTTGGGCTTGGCGCCTCTGATGGCCTCCTGGGGCGCATGCATTCAATCATTCTGACCTGTACTCTGGCGGTCCTTCCGCGTGCCATGGCGCCCGCCTTACTACCTGCTGCGCGTTCAAAGGCTAGGCTACTTGACCCCTGCCGGAGGCGTGAGACAATCCAAAAGGCATAGATTCAGTGAAAAAGAGGTCAGAGGGATCCGAGTGAGCGTGGCCACGAAGCCTGAGGGGTTTTGGGGAAGGTCCGATCAGGATCTCTGAGGGACAAAAGCACAAACCCCCTCAGGAAACTTGCGAAAAGTACCTGAAGGGGTTTGCCTCCGAGTTGCAACACCTGGAGGAAAACGATGATGCGCTTTTCGCGATTGGAAGTGGAGTTTTTTGAGCAGCTGAGGGTGATGGATGAGCGTTTGGCCGCCGCAGTGGCGGCGGCAAGATGCCCGTACTGTGCAGGGCCACTGCATCGATCGAATTACGAGCGCAAACCCCGAGGCGGTGTGCTGTGCGGCGGGGGTGAAGGAACATATTTGCGCCACTCCCTTTGCTGCGGCAGGCGTGGGTGCCGCAGGCGAACGCTCCCGCCCTCGCTGCGGTTTCTGGGGCGGCGGGTTTACTTGGGGGCCGTGGTGGTAATCGCGAGCGCCGTTGCGTTGCTACAGACCGGGCTGCGTGAGGCATCAAATGCCAGCGGCGTTCCAGTGCGCACATTGGTGCGATGGGGTGCGTGGTGGACGAACGACTTCGCGTGCTCGTTGGCCTGGTCAGAACTGCGCGCGCGCTTTGCATCGCCCACACCGAATGAAAGTACGCTGCCGCTGTCGATACTTGATCGAGTGCATTCGATGCAGGGACGCGATCCACCTTTGAGCAAAACGATGACGGCGATGGCACGTCACTTGGCAGCAGTGACGACGACGTATGGGCGAACG
>JBBSJE010000130.1:0-17334 GCA_038257535.1 Polyangia bacterium | reverse complement strand
TGTTGGAGCAAGCGCTCGCGGCCTTCCCTCATTTGGCGGTGGTGGTGATGACCGCCGAGTACGACGTGCGCACCGCGGTTCGGTGCATGAAATTGGGCGCGGCTGACTACCTCACCAAGCCCGTTGACGCCGATCTGCTTGTGGCAACGGTTGAGAAGGCTATGGAAGCCAATGCGCTCAGGCAGGAAGCCGCGGTGTTGCGGCAGAACTATTTCGCTTCAGAGCTAAAAGACCCCACGCCGTTTGCCCCGATCATCACCTCAGAGCCAGGGATGTTGCGAATCTTTACGTACCTTGAGGCCGCATCGAAAGGGTTTCAGCCGGTGTTGATTTCAGGGGAAACGGGCACGGGCAAAGAACTGATGGCGCGCGCGCTGCACGACTCCAGCGGGCGGGCGGGACCTTTTGTGGCGGTGAACGTTGCGGGCCTTGATGACGAGATGTTCTCAGACACCTTGTTTGGGCACGTGCCAGGCGCCTTCACCGGCGCGGCGGGCACGCGCAAGGGCATGATCGAGGCCGCTGGCGTGGGCACGCTTTTCCTCGACGAAATCGGCGACCTGTCTGAGGCCTCGCAGGTAAAGCTTCTGCGCGTGCTGCAGGAGCGCGAGTACCAGCCTCTGGGAGCGGACATCGTGAAGCCGCTGCGCGCCCGCGTGGTCACCGCCACCAATCGCCCCACCAAGCTGCGCGCCGATCTTTATTATCGCCTGCGCAGCTACCACGTCACCATTCCTCCGCTGCGCGAACGCAAACAAGACCTTCGAACGCTGTTGGATCATTTCGTTGCTTTGGCGGCGGCCGACTTGGGCATTGCGGTGCCCAAGTATCCTTCTGACCTTCCGTTCCTGTTGGACAGCTACGGCTTTCCCGGCAACGTGCGCGAGCTTCAAGCCATCGTGTTTCACGCCGTGGCCCAGCAACGACAGGGCCACTTGCTGTTGGCAGCTTTCGAAGAAGCCATGGAGCCCGCGCATCGCACAGCCGCGCCTGCTGCCGCCATGTCCACCGCTTCAGTTGACGGGGCCGACATCGCCTCGAACCATCTACCACACAGCATCTTGCAGCCAGAGCAGCTAGAGCAGATTGAGCGCGACAACATCTTGCGCGCTCTGCTGCGCGCCAAGTGGAAAATCGCGGGCGATGAGGGCGCTGCCGCATTGCTTGGCCTGCGGCCGAGCACTTTGGCCTCAAAAATGAAGAAGATGGGGCTTGAGCGCATCTCGTAAAGAAGCCCTCGGGTGCCTAAAAAAGGCACGCCAACCTGCGGGTTACGCCAGTCCGAGGAGGGCTAACTGGGCAGGTGCCCAGCTTGGGACGGAGGCAACGGGTGGGTCTTGTCTACTCGGGGGTCTGACTTCCCCGCAGGTTGGTGTAACAGGATGTCTAAGCAACGGGCGTGCCGAAGTTGGCACTCAGGAGTTTCAAGCACTTAAGAATGCAGGGCGTTCGTTCATACACGAAATTTCGTGAGTTTCGCGGAAACCCGCGGGCCCAAACACGAACCAACGTTGTTTCTGCGTCTGTTAAAGTCCCGCCTCCCGCCGCAATGACCAAGTTCAGCATCAACCTCAACAAGTTCGCTCTGCTCCGCAATTCCCGCGGTAACAACACGCCAGATCTCATGGCTGTCGCGCAACGTTGCGTGGCCCGGGGTGTTCACGGCATCACCGTTCACCCCCGTCCTGACCAGCGCCACACGCGGTACGCAGACGTGGCGGCGCTTTCCATTTACCTCGCGGCGCTGCCCGCCGTGGAATTCAACGTGGAGGGCTACCCCAACCAAGAGTTTTTGGACCTCGTGATCGCGGGGCGGCCACACCAATGCACGCTTGTACCGGATGCCCCGGGGCAGTTGACGTCCGACCACGGCTGGGACGCTCACGCGCGCTTGGCCGAATTGCAGCCCGTCATTGCGCGCCTGCGCGACGCCGGCATTCGGGTGAGCTTGTTCCTAGATCCCGACCTAAACCAAGTTCGAGCCGCCAAGCAAACGGGAGCCGACCGCATCGAGCTTTACACCGAATCTTACGCCCGGGCTTTCGGCACGCCCGACGAAGCGCCGGAGCTGCAACGGTTCGCCGCAGCGGCCCGACTGGCGCAGGCATTGGGCTTAGGGGTCAACGCCGGTCACGATTTGAACCAACAGAACCTCAGCCGATTTTTGGCAGAGGTTCCTCAGGTGCTGGAGGTCTCGATTGGTCACGCCGTGGTCTGCGAGTCGCTGGACGATGGCCTGGAGGCGACTTTGGATCGTTATCTGGCGTTGGTGAATCGGGCCTAAGCAGCGGCGGCGCTGTCCAACACCCGGCGCACGGCGTCCCGAACGGAGATGTAATCGTTGGCCACCGCGATGGGTTGATTGTCGAACTTGGGACTTGTCACGGCCGAAAGTTTTCGCTCGTGGTAAGCAACCTTGAAGTCGGTAAACTTCAAGCCGTTTGCCGTGCTGATCACGGCCACCTTGTGGTCGCTCTTGATCAGGCCTCGCGCAACCAACTTTTCCAGCGCTGCCAGCGCCACGCCCGTGTGGGGACAGCAAAACATGCCGGTGCGATCAGCGCGGGCGGCGGCGTCGGCCAATTCCGCTTCCGAAGCTTGTTCCACAACGCCGTCGAAGGCGCGCAAGGCGCGAATGGCTTTGTCGCGGCTCACGGGGTTGCCTATCTGAATGGCCGAGGCCAAGGTGGTTTGCGGCACCATGGGCGCAAACGATTCAAAATCCTTGAGATAGGATTGATAAAGCGGATTTGCGTGCGCAGCTTGGGCTACGCAGATGCGAGGGCTTTTGTTGATCAGGCCCAAGTCTCGCATGAGGTTGAAGCCGGCACCCAAGGCGCTGACGTTGCCCAGGTTGCCTCCTGGAATGATCACCCAGTCGGGCACCTTCCACTCGAACTGCTGGCAGATCTCGATGCCCACCGTTTTTTGCCCCTCGAGCCGCAGCGAGTTCATGCTGTTGGCCAGGTACACGCCTTCTTCGGCAGCCAGTCGCTGCACCAATGCCATGCAGTCATCAAAGTTGCCGTCCAAAGCCAGAACCTTGGCGCCGTTTGCCAATGGTTGCACAAGCTGCGCGGTGGAGATCTTCCCGTGCGGCAGAATCACCAAGGCGCGAACACCCGCCGCCGCGCAGTAAGCCGCCAGGGCCGCTGAGGTGTCGCCCGTGGATGCGCAGGCCACCGCGGACACGCCCTTGCCGTCCGCGATCATCTGTTTGACCGTGGACACCAGCACGGTCATGCCCAGGTCTTTAAACGAACCGGTGTGGCTGTTGCCGCAGAGCTTGATCCAAAGGTCCTCCACGCCAATTTGTTGCCCGTAGCGTTGCGCCCAAAACAAGTTCGAGCCGCCTTCGTACATAGACACCACGTTTTCGTTGCGGATGCCAGGATGCACCCATTCGCGCTTGCCCCATACGCCCGAGCCGTAGGGCCATTCGTTGCCCAGATAGCGGTCCTCGAACAACTTCATCCACTGCCAATTGCTGTTTTGGCGAAGGGCTTCGATGTCGTGCCGCACTTCCAGCAAGTCGTTGCACTTGGGGCAGCGGTAAATCACCTCGTCAAGCGCCCATTCTCCGGCACAACCAGAGATGCACTTGAACACGGCGCGAAATGGCTTCATCTGCGCAATTTACCTTAAAATTTCGCCGGGCAAGGGGGAGCGGCCGCGGTTCGCGCAAATTCTTGGCAAAGCCGCGGGCATTTGCGGGTCGTTTGGCGCGCGTCTGGGCCCCGGAAGGGCGGGGCGCCGGGCTGCCGGGGCTCGCGCACCGGGACAAAACCAAGTAAGTTGCGAAGCCCCGCGCGCGGCGGGGATACGTCATGCCACGCAAGCCACAAAACCAGCCTCCCGAAGTTTACAAATTTGGCGGCGCCTCTTTGGGCGACGCAGCGGCTTATCGCCACGCGGCCACGATTGTCGCGGCCTGCGAATCACCCTTGGCGGTTGTGTGCTCCGCACCCGCGGGTGTGACCGATGCTTTGCTGGCCGTGGCGCACGCCGCCCGCGAGGGCGACAAAACCGCCGTTGATGCGGCAAACGCGGCCATTGCCGAAAAATTTCGCACCATCATCAAAGCCGCCGTCTCTGAATCGGAGGCACGCAAGCGCGTGCAGGGCATCGTTGACGCGTCTTTGGACGAACTGGCCTCGCTGTCAACGGGGCTGCTGGTTTTGCGTGAACTTACGCCGCGCACCAGTGACATGGTGGTGTCGCGCGGTGAAAGGTTGTCAGCGCGGCTGTTTGAGGCTGTGTTGCGCGCCGCAGGCGTGAAGGCCGAATACGTTGAAGCCACAGAAATCGTGGTGACGCACGGGCCATTCGGCGGCGCCGCGCCCGATCTGCCAGCCACTGACAAAGAGGTGCAAAAGCGCCTGCTGCCGTTGCTCGCCAAAGGGGTTGTGGCTGTGGTGCCCGGCTTTCTGGGGGCCTTGATTGACGAGGCGGGACAACTGGCGGGCACCGTCACTTTGGGCCGTGGAGGTTCTGATCTAACCGCCACCGTGCTGGGCCGATCGCTGGGCGCCAGCCGCGTTTCGTTGTGGAAGGACGTGCCTGGGTTGCTGACCGCGGACCCACGTGTGGTGCCCGACGCCCGCGTGGTGCCGCAGCTGAACGTGCGCGAGGCGGCTGAGCTCGCCTACTACGGCGCCAAGGTGTTGCACCCGCGGGCGCTGATTCCGCTGTCGGGCAAAGACATTCCCGTGCACGTGCGGCCGTTTGGCGAACCCACGTCTCTGGGCACCGAGATCTCCAGCCGCCACACGCTGGACAAATACCCCGTCAAGGCGCTCTCGGCCGCCACCGGCCAGGCGCTGGTGACGGTCGCGGGGCGCGGGCTTTTGGGAGTGCCCGGCGTGGCTGCACGCACGTTTGCCACGTTGTCGCAGCACGGTCTTTCCGTGTCGCTGATTTCGCAATCGTCGTCAGAGCAAACCATCTGCTTCACGGTGCCGCAAAACGAAGCCAAGGCGGCGCAGAAATGCCTGCAACAGGCGTTTGCGCAAGAGATCGCCAGCCGCTACGTGGATGGCATTGGCGTGCAAAGCGACATGGCCACCTTGGCTGTGGTGGGCTTGGGCATGGCGGGGCAGCCGGGCATTGCCGCGCGCGTTTTCGGCGCGCTGGCGAGCGCTGGGATCAACATTGTGGCGATCGCGCAGGGCTCCTCAGAGCTGAACATTTCTTTGGTGGTGTCGCAGGCGCAAGTGGGGCAAGCGCAGCGGGCCATCCACGAAGTTTTTCAATTGTCGAAGATTGGTGGCGGCGCCGCGCAGCAAGGCGATCACGTGGACGTGGTCTTGCTGGGCTTTGGGCAAATTGGCCGCACCTTAGCCGGCCTGATTTCCAAGAACGGCAAGCGTTCGAGCAAAGCCAAGAACAAAGGCGCAAAGCACACCCTGGGCGCCGACGTCAGCCGGCTGCGTGTTGTGGCGGCGGTGGACCGTGGCGGCTTCGTGTTTGACCCCGAGGGCTTTTCGCCGGCGCGGGTCGCCGAGCTTTCAAAGCGCAAGCACGAAGGGCGCAGCTTCGCGCAGATCTCCGGCGGCCACAAAGCCACGCCGGCCCAGGCGGTGGAGTATCTGGCGCGCCACGCTTTGTGCAGGCCCGTGCTTGTGGATGTCACGGCACACGATACCAGCGCGGTCTTGATGGCGGGGATCAAAGCGGGCATGGACGTGGTGCTCGCCAACAAGCGCCCGCTGTCGTCGCACATCAAGGACCACGAGGCCCTGCGATCCGAACTTGCCAAAAATGGCCGGCAGCTGCGGTTTGAGGCCACGGTGGGGGCGGGGCTACCCATTCTTGACACCTACCGCAAGCTGGTTGAGTCGGGCGACAAGGTTTTGCGCATCGAAGGCTGCGTGTCGGGAACGCTGGGGTATCTCTTGACCGAGGTCGGCCGCGGCAAAGCGTTCTCTACGGCCGTGCGCGAGGCCATGGCCAACGGCTACACCGAACCCGATCCCCGGGACGACCTGTCCGGTGCCGATGTGGGCCGCAAGGCGCTGATCTTGGGTCGACTGCTGGGTTTTGCGGGCGAGCCGGAAGCTGTGGGCGTGGAAAGTTTGGTGCCAGCCGAAGCCCAGAAACTCTCCAAAGAGGCATTCCTGGCCAACCTGCAGACCTGGGACGCTGAGTGGGCCAAGCGCGTAGAGAGCGCGCGTGGGCAAGACGCGGTTTTGCGCTACGTGGCCACCGTGACCGCCAAAAAGATCTCCGTGGGGCTCGTGAAGGTGAAGCGGGGAACGCCTTTCGCTTCGCTTGAGGGCACCGACAACCAAATCGCTTTTACAACCGTGCGCTACCGCAGCCCGTTGGTCATCACCGGCGCTGGGGCGGGGCTGGAAGTGACGGCGGGCGGCGTGCTCAACGACATTTTGGATCTGGCTGGCGGCTAACACCAGTCCACTTGCTTGGGATATCCCGGGCGCACTTGCCGCCCGCTTTCCGTCGCAAAGCTTTGACGCCCCTTGGTTGGCCGTGGTAGGCAAGCCCGTTCCTTGGCGCCCCAAATACACACAAAAAAGGTGGTCATCCTCGGTGGAGGTTTGACCGGAATTTCCACGGCTCTGCATCTGCGACGCCCTTGGGTGTTGTTCGAGAAAGAGGCGCGCTTGGGCGGCCACGCCCGCACCGACGAGCGGCAGGGCTATCGCTTCGACAAAACAGGCCACTGGCTGCATCTGCGTGACCCCGAAGTCAAACAACTCGTCGACCGCATCTTGCCCGGCCAGATGGAATCAGTGGCTCGGAAAGCACGCGTGTTTTCCAACGGTGTGCTCACCCGCTATCCGTTCCAAGCCAACCTTCATGGCCTGCCTCCGGATGTGGTGAAGGAGTGCTTGATGGGCGTGATTGAAGCCAAGCTCAAGGGCGACACCGGTGGCGAGCCCCGCAACTTCGAGGATTACTGCCTTCGGCATTTCGGCGCCGGCATCTCGAAGCACTTCATGGTGCCGTACAACGAACGGCTATGGGGCGTGTCGCCCAAAGAGATCACCGCGTCCTGGTGTTCGCGCTTTGTGCCGCTGCCAAATTTGGAACAAATCGTGGCCGGGGCGGTGGGCGCCGGGCCGGGCGAGATGGGCTACAACGTCAGCTTCGTGTATCCAAAGCAAGGCGGCATCGAAACCTTTACCAAGGCTTTGATTGGCCAACTTGATCCGCAACACATTCAAACGGGTGTGAGCCCGGATGTGATCGATTACGAACGCCGCGAAATTGAAGTGGGCGGCGAACGGATTCCCTACGCAGCGCTTGTGGCGTCGATCCCGCTGCCCGAACTGCTCAAGCGCATGCCCAATTTGCCGCCGGAGATCGAAGCGCACGCGGCGAATTTGCGCTGCACCACTTTGCAGTATTTGAATCTGGCCACCCGCAAGCCCACGCCCGCGGATTGGCATTGGATCTACGTTCCTGAAAAGAAATACCCGTTTTACCGCGTGGGTGTTTTCACCAACGCCATGGCCAGCATGGCACCCGCCGGCGGATCTTCGTTCTATGTTGAACTGGCGGACCGCGCCCCCATCACGGATCTGGAAAGCGTGACCCGGCAAGCGGCCCAAGGTTTGGTGGAAGCTGGGGCTTTGACCTCCACAGACGATGTGCTGTTTGCCGACCCCAAGGAGCTGAAATACGCCTACGTGGTGTTCGACGAAAACTACTACCCCGCCACCACCGCCATCTTTCATTTCCTTGAATCTCATGGCATTTACCCGCGCGGCCGCTACGGCTCCTGGACCTACAACGCCATGGAAGATTGCGTGATCGCGGGACGCGAGGTTGCCGCCACCATAGAAGCCGCACACGGAGAGCCCCAAACATGAGCGAAGCCGCTGCCCCCCACGTATCGATCGTCATTCCCATTTACAACGAGGAAGGCATCTTGCGCGGCTCCGTGATGGAGCTGCGGCAAATGCTGCAACCCTTCGGTTTCAGCTATGAGCTGTTGTTAAGCGAAAACGGTTCTCGCGATCGCACGATCGAAATCGGCAAGGCGCTCGAAGCGGAATACCCAGAGGTGCGGTTGCTGTCGCTGGGGCAACCTAACTATGGCTTGGCGATGAAGTCGGGCATCGAACAAGCGCGTGGCACCTTCGTAATTTGCGACGAGATTGATCTGCTCGACACTGAGTTCTACGCGCGGGCGTTGGCCTTGCTTGAACGAACCGACACGGAATTGGTTGTGGGTTCAAAAGCCATGGTGGGATCCAACGATCAGCGCCCGCTGTTTCGGCGCTCCGCCACGCTTGTCTACAACGGCATGCTGCGCTTGGTGTGCCAGTACAAAGGCACCGACACGCACGGCCTCAAAGCGTTTCGTCGCGAGGCTTTGTTGCCCACGGTGGGGCGTTGCGTGCTGGACAAAGACGTGTTTGCCAGTGAGTTCGTGATCCGCGCCCATCGTGAAGGCAAAAAGGTGGTGGAGATCCCGTTTGCCGTTCGCGAAAAACGCCCGCCTTCCATCCGCCTGCTCAAGCGCGTGCCGCATGTGCTCAAGAGCGTGGCGCGCTTGGCGGTTTCGGTGCGGCAGAACAGCTAACCGCCGTCGCGGGGATTAGCGGGGTTTTCCGTTGGGCATCTTGTCCATGCCGCGACCTTGCCCGGGATTTGCCTGGACGCCTCGCCCCTCCATACCATCGTCCCGGCCCTTGCCCTGACCCTTGGCCGCCGCTTGCGCACCCAACTCGCTGCGTACGTGGGCCGTGGCTTGGCTCACGGAGTTGCGCTCTCGAAAACCCTGGTCCATGGCCTGCGCGGTTTCTGTGCTGGTGAGCGCGTAATCGCGCCGGACCACCTCAAGCGAAGCCGCAAGTTGAGGCAGGGCGCCTGGGTCTTTGCTCAACACCTGCTTGACCAGCGGTAGCACGTGACCGCCGTTGTAGCCGCGCAAATGCAGATCCGCCAAGGTGTCGATGGCAGCGACGGATTGCGCTTCGGCATCAGGCTTCAACAACGCCCGAATTTGCGATTCGTCCAATCCTGCCATGCGGCCTTCAGCGATGGCTTGCACCAAGCGGGGGGAGGGCGCAGGCGCTTTGGGCATAGTGGCCAGCCGCTTGGCCTCGCCAAGACGGCTAGACATCGTTTGCACCGCGGTTAGCACCAAACTTGGATCCACACGCTTGGCCTCGCCCTCACGCACCTTGCTTACAAGCAGCGCGGTGGGCAGATTCTGCTTGTCGGCATCACGCAGCGCTTGTTCCAGTTGCGGTCGCACGGGGTCAAGCCTTGGGCCTACGGGCAGGCGCGCGTCTACAGCCAGCCAAGCCGTAAGCGCGTAAGGAACGATTGCTATGAACGCCATTGTGAACCTACCTGCTAACAAGAACGACGGAGGGGGTGTGGGCGATACAACCTCATTGCGTTCTCTGTGAACTTTCTGCCTGAATCTCACCGTCAACGCCACCAAAGCCGTCCGCCACATAGCGGGGGCTGTCGGGCGGTTTGCGGGGCACATCATCCACAAGGAAGTGGTACCGCACGGGGCCTGGGGGCAGCGTGATCCAGGCCTGCCAAACCCCATCGGGCGCTTGCTCAAGCGGCACACCGGGACCCCAGTCATCGAAAGTGCCCACCACGCGCACAACTTTTGCGCCTTTGGCTGGCAGACGCAACAGCGCGCGGCTGCCCTGCACCAAAGGCGCATAGGTGCGACGCGACGCCCTGGCCTGCGCGGTCACGGCAGCCTGTCCGGTGTCGCCCCGCCAAGTCACGGCAAACCACAACTCGCTGCGATCTGCGCGCCCCGCCGCTTCGGGCCCCGTTTCTTGTGTCCAGTCGAAGCGCGCCGTCCAGCCTAGCCCGAAAGACAATGGGCCCTCCAACGCAGCCACCGCGCCAAATTGACGGGCCGTTTCCCCGTTCAATTGCCGCAAACCCACGAACGGGCCTAGCTGTGCCTGAAGTCGGTTCACCAACAGATCTGCCTGCACATAGGGGCCCACCCGCAGCCGTTTCCACGGCATATCAAAGCTTGTGAAATCTGAGGCAAGTGACATCCAATTGCCCCGGGCGCCCCATTGCCAACGGCTTGAGGCTGCGAAGCGAAACGCCACGCCCGCGGCATCCAGGCGCTGCGAGCTGTCCTGCGCGTGTCTCCATTGGCTCAGCAGGTTGCCTTGCAGCCGCCATCTTTGGGACAACGCCGTCGACGCCAACACCTGAGGCCCCAACCCCCACAATCGTTCCTCCGCGAACTGAGGGGCGTTGAAGTGGCTGGCCGAAAGCGATGCCGCCAGCTGCGAGGTGCCCTTGAAGTACGCCGTGCCAAGATCGGCGGTGCTCCAAGCCACAAATCCAAATTGCGGCGATTGCCGAAGCAGGGCGCTGGCACGCCCATAAAGCCGCCAACTCCCGTGCCGCCAGGCCACGCCGACTTCGGGCTCCACGCCCACAAACCCGCCCTTGGCCCGCACGTCCACGTTGTCAGGGCGGATCTCCAGCAGGGCGTTCGAGTCGTAGCCACCACCCGCGGCCACCGTGGCTTCAAGTTGCAGGGGTGCGTCTGCATGGAGGGACCGGCTTGACCATAGCCCCAGCGCGCCCATCAAACACATCGTGGTCCCCCCCACGGCCACGCGCCCCCGCCAAGATGCCTTCTTAGGGCTTAATCTCGAATTTGACGGAGCGACCAACCGCATTGGCCGTCCATCATAGTCACTGCCGCTCAGGATTGCCTGGCTGACGCTTCGCTGGCATGCCGCGTTGCGTCTTTGGCGGACGTGGGGTGCGTTTCCAACCTGCCCCGGCTAAAGCCGAAGCAAGCTGTTTTGTTGGCCAAAGCCGTCGGGGCGTAGCTCCGCTGAGGGGTCGGGGATCCATTGACCATCAACCCAAAACATATACTGGTATGCCTGGCCTTTGCGCAGCGGCAGGGTCACGGCGAATACGTCGTTTTGCGGCTGCATCTGCAGCGGGGTGGCCTGGGGATCCCAGCCGTTGAAATCGCCCGCCACAGCCACGGTCTTGGCGCCTTGGGTGGCCAGCACAAAGCGAACCAAAACCACCTCCGCGTCGGAAGGCGCGGCGGCGGGCGTGGGCGATTGTGCGGACGTGACCGTGGGCGCTGCGCCCTTGTCGCGCACAGCCCATACGCCAACGCCCAGCAGCGCAAGCGCAACCAAACTGGCCAAAGGAGACAGCCGCAGCTCAAGCGCGCGGGGGCGGCAGAGCCAATTCCAAAGCCGAAACGGCGCTGGTCGTTCCACCTCTAGCATTACCTTCGCCACCAAAGCCGCTGGCGGGGTCACGCGGCTTAGCTGTCGCAATTCGTGGATCAAGCCTTCGGGGTCTTCGACATCGTGACGCTTCATAATTCCGCCTGACCGTTGAGCAGCGCGCGCATCATGGCACGGGCGCGTACAACGCGAATCTTGAGGGTGGTGATGGGCAATCGCAAAACCGCCCGCATTTCTTGATACGACAAATCTTCCACGTCCTTAAGCACCAGCGCGGTCCGGTACTTTTCCGGCAGCCGCGCAAGCGCCGCCTGCAAGTGAACTTGTTCCGCATGCGCCTGGGCTTGGCCTTCCGGATCCACGGCGGCTTCGGCGAACAGCGCGTCGGCGCCCTCAGGCTGCTCGTCAAGCGAGGCCACTTGACGCTGCTTCGATTTCAAAATGTCTTTGGCGCGGTTCACAACAATCCGCAGCAGCCAAACACGAAACGCACCGGGGCTGGCCGTGCCATCAAAACGCGGCAGGGCGCGGAATGCTTCCACGAAAGCATGCTGGACCACATCTTCAGCGTCAGCGCGAAGACTTACGAGCCGCAGCGCTACAGAAAACGCCAGCCGCTGGTGCCGTTCAACCAAGGGCCGAAACGCTTGGGTTTCGCCACGCACGCATCGCTGCACCAACGCCCAATCGTCATCGACGGGAATGGAGGTATCAAGCGGCGGCGCGAGAACGGACGTCAGTGCCACTTCTCCTTAACGACAGAGCAAGGCTTAAGGATACACCCAAAGTTCCAGCTGGGCGCGCCGAGCTTCATTGCGACCAGCGCGTCGCGGCATGTATCCCCGCAGCTTCACGTTCGTTGTTACAGGTGAGCAGAGTTCTGCCGACTTCTTCTCACTCATTTTAAATCCGGAGGATCTTCCATGAAATCGCACGCCTTGGCTTTCGCCGCCGTTGTCACCCTTGCTGCGGCCGGGGGCCTTTTGCACGGTTGTGACGACACTTCGAAGGGTACGAATGAAGGAGACGGAGGGCTCGACGGAGGCGGAGCCGCCGCGGGCGGGGGGATCTCGGGTGGGGCTGGCAATGGCGGCGGCGGGATGGGTACTGGTTTGGTGGGCGGTGGCGCTGCTGCGGTATCCTGCGCCACAGGTGTAAGCCAGTGCAGCGACGGCAAAGACAATGACGGCGACGGCAAAATCGATATGGCTGATCCCGAATGTGTAAGCCCCTGTGACAACGACGAAGGTAGCTTTGCCACCGGCATCATGGGCGACAACATTGACGCCTGCAAACAAGACTGCTTCTTCGATGGCGATTCGGGGCAGGGCAACGACGGCTGTGAGTGGAACCTAAAGTGCGACCCGAAGAATCCCGGCGCCACGGCCACCAAACCCTGCCCGTATGATGAGGGCTACAAAAACTGCCCCACCGAACAATCTGAAAGGTGCGTCAAGAACTGCGGCAGTGTGACGCCCAATGGCTGCGATTGCTTCGGCTGTTGCGCGTTCGAGCACAACAACAGCTCCGTAACCGTGGTGTTAACCAAGAGTTGTTCGCAGGCCACCTTGGGCGATGCCACCGCTTGTCCTCGCTGCACCCAGCAAACCGATTGCGTGAACACCTGCGAAAAATGCGAGATTTGTTTGGGCAAAACCGTTTTGCCTGACGAATGCGTCATGACGCCGGTGGACGACGCCGGCGCTCCGGTTCCGCATCCGGATGGGGGCATGCCGGCCCCCAAGCCCGCTTGCGCCGAAGGGCTGATTTCCTGTGGGCCGACTGGCGAAGTGGCTGATGGCGCGTGCCCTGCGGGAACGTACTGTCTGACCGGGTGCTGCATCCTACCCTTGCTGTAGGCGCGCGGCTGGCTCAAGAAAAACGCCTGGGGCTTCACCGCCTCGGGCGTTTTTTGTTGAGCAACGGATATGACCTCGCGACACTCTTTAAACAGTGTCGTCCGTCTTGCAGGTTCGCCCCTGGGCCAAAGCGCCTCCCACGTCGGTTTCGGAAGAAGCCACCCTCGACGCGCGCAAAGAACAAGCGCGCTTGGTTGAAGGTTTGCAGGCCAATTTGCCCTGGGCGCGTGCGGCCCTGGTAGACCGGCACGGTGAGCATGTGCGGCGTGTGTTGGTGCGGGTGTTGGGCGCACAAGATCCAGAAATCGACGATCTCGCGCAGGAAACCTTCTTGGCCGCATTGCAGGGCATCTCGAAGCTGTCGAATGTTGACGCCTTTGCGGGTTGGCTCACCAGCATCGCTGTGTTCTCGGCTCGTGCCACGATTCGCCGCCGCCAGCGTTGGCGTTGGTTGCGTCCCAGCGACAATTTGGATCACGTGGCCGCTCCCACGGCGTCGGCCGAAGTGCGGGACGCCGCCGCGTGCGTTTACCGCATCCTTGACGAAATGCCCGCCGACGAACGCATTCCGTTTTCCTTGCGCATGTTCGAGGGCTACGACCTTCACGAGCTGGCGGAGGTTTGTGACATGTCGATGGCAACTCTGCGACGCCGATTGGCGGCGGCGCAAAGCCGCTTCGACCAAAAAGCGCGCTGCTCTGAAACGTTGGCGCCGTGGTTGGCCAGCGCCACCGACTCGGAAACCGTGTCTTCAATCTCGGAGTCGGATCATGAGTGAACGTTCCGGGAAATCCGAGACGCTTTGGCAAGCGGTGGCGCGCGCTCAAGAATCGGTGGTCAAAGATCCCGTTGCTTTGGAACGGCTACGTGGGCGCATTGTCATGCCGTCGCGGCGGTTATGGACGCCTCGTTTGGCATGGGTGGGGGCCGCCGTCACGGCTTGTGCGGTGATGCTGGTCGTTTGGACCGCGCCCTGGCGCCAGCCCTCGTTTCGCGTGGGGGCAAGCGTGGGTGCTGTGGGCATGGTGCTGGCAGCCCAAGATGAACATTTGCCGGTGCAATTTGCCGATGGATCCCAAGTGGTGTTGGCACCAGGGGCCCGGGGCCGCGTGAACCGATTGAGCGAAACCGGCGCCGAGGTGGTGTTGACCGGTGGCGCGCTTGAAGCGCATGTGGTGCATTCCGCGGAAACCCGATGGGTGTTTCATGCGGGGCCGTTTGAGATCTTGGTTACGGGAACCCGGTTCGTCGCTACGTGGCAGCCGGAGTCGCAGACCCTAGACGTTCAAATGACCGAAGGCAGCGTTCGGGTTGCAGGCGGCGATTTGAGCCGGGAGGTGGCGGTGCGTGCCGGCCAGCGCTTTACGGCCTCGAAGGGGGCGCCGTCGTATTCGTTGCGGCAGCAAACCGTTGCACCCGAATCGTTGGCACGAAGCCAACCCACTCTTGATCACAACATGGCCGTTGATCACAACACGGCCGTAGAGGCACCCATTGCTGCCGTCCCAAGCGCTTTGCCACCTGCGCAGGCCCAACCTGTTTCAAAAGCCTTGTGGGAGGCCCCTGCGCCTGTGCGCGCCACGTGGGCCACGGCCGCCGCTGCCGGCGATCATCAGCGCGCGTTTTCGCTCGCGCAAAAACGAGGTTTGAACAAGCTGACCAGAAAGCTGGATGCGCCCGGGCTGTTGTTGCTTGCGGACACAGCTCGTTACGTGCACCAGCCAACGCCCGCCGCGGCCGCCTTCTTGGCGCTGGTGCAACGGTTTCCTCGCTCGGCTGAAGCCACGGATGCCATGTTTGGTCTTGGGCGCTTGGCTTTCGAGCAATCGGCTTGGCCCGAGGCCGTTGGTTGGTTTCAAAGGGTGGTTGACCAACAAAAACAAGGTCCGCTTGTTGAGGCGGCCTGGGGCCGCTTGATGGAAAGCCTGATTCGCGCACACGATCCGTTGGCCGCACAAAGGGCACAGGCGTATATGGAACGCTTCCCGCGCGGCCAACACCGTGTGCTGGCCGAGAGAATTCGTGCGGGCCTTTCACGCTGACGCCAAACGACGTTGGGTTGCGTCTTGGGCGTGGGTTGCGATGGGGGCCACGGTGGTGGTTTGCATGCAGGTGCGGGCCGCCCACGCTGCCACGCAGATTGCGCTGATCGCTTCAGACCCTCCCTCGTTGTGTGGGGGGGCTTCGCTTGAGTTGGAACGTGAGTTGGTGGCCGCAGGGTTCGACACCTTGCGTGTGCCTCGCAGCGCTGCCAACACGTCGGGCGGGTTCGACGCCTCGCTGTGGTTTAGCGAAACCGGAGATCAGATTCGGCTCTTCGATCACACAACGTCTGATCGCGAGGACGAAGTGGCTTCGTTGCGCGTGGATTGCCGCAACCGTCTGGTGCGTCGCCGGGTTTGGACCTTGGTGGTTGAAATGTTGTGGGCCCGCCGCGATGGCCAAGGAAGCGCCCACGCTGAGTCTGCTCAACACGGGCCTTCGGAAGCCAACTCGCACCTCACTGTGGCAACGGTCAAGCCGCCCACGCCCTACGTGCCGCTTTCACCTGCACCGACCGGCGTATACGCCTTTGGCGCCGGCGTCGTGGTGGGCGCCAACGCGTTTGCAACCGCACCCGCCTGGGACCTGGCGCTGCTGGGTGGCTATCGATCTCCTTCGGGTTACAGGTTAGGAGGCCGTTTGCGATGGCCGGTGACGGTGGCTTCGGAATCCACACAGCGAGGCTCCACCCGCATGTGGACGTTCACTGGTGATGTCGAAGCCGGCAAAGTGTTTCGGCGCCCCACCTCCGTGGTGCAACCTTTCGTCGGCGCCACCTTGGGCTTGCACTTCACCCTGCTTGACACGTCAGGCGTCAACCCTTGGTTGGATCGCCGCTGGGCGGCTTTGCATGGCCGCGCCCTGGGCCACGTGGGGTTGGGATTGTTATTGGCGCCCTACACATTTTTTTGCCAGCTTGAAGCCGGGCTTGCGCGCCGCTTGCAAGCAGACGAAGAGGTGCAACCGCTTGATAGAGGGGGCAACGCGTTTGTGGCCGCGGTGTCTTTGGGCGTGGCCTTCGATTATTAAGGTCTTTAAGCCAGGTCGTCGAAGCGCACCAACGACATTTTCTTGAGGGCCTGCGACGCCGCGGCGGTCCCGGCGCCTTGCTCAAGCTTTACCCTTTGCTCGGTCATGAGTGTTTCCAATGCGGCCAACACCAGCAAGATGTTGCGCTCGCTGCTCGATGATCCCATGAGGCCAATGCGCCACGCCTTGCCCTTGAACGGACCAAGTCCGGCGCCAATCTCGATGCCGAAACGCTCCAAGAGATCTTTGCGTAAAGCAGCGTCATTCACACCAGGGGGAATGCGAACACAATTGAGCGTGTAGAGGCTGCTGGAGGGAATGTAAGCAAGTCCCAGAGCCTCAAGTCCGGCTCGCAAGGCCAAGTGGTGGCGGCGATGGCGGGAAAAGCGCTCAAGCAGGCCTTCTTCGAATACCAGGCGCAAAGCTTCGTGCAGCCCGTAGCTCATGTTGATCGGGGCCGTGTGATGATACGCGCGATCAGCGCCCCAGTAATTGCGGATCATCGACATGTCCAGATACCAGTTCGCCACTTTGGTTTTGCGGGCGTCCATCGCTTCAATCGCTTTGGGGCTGAAGGTCACGGGCGACAAGCCTGGTGGGCACGACAAACATTTCTGAGTGCCGCTGTAACAAGCATCGATCTTCCAATCGTCAACGCGCACCTCCATGCCGCCCAAAGAGGTCACGGCGTCCACCACAAACAAAGCGCCGGATTCAGACACCAAACGCGAGATCTCTTCAAGCGGTTGGTGGGCGCCCGTTGAGGTCTCGGCGTGCACAATGCCGAAAATTTTGGCGTGCGGATAGCTTTGCAGCGCGGCCGACACCAACTCGGTGGGAATGATTTCGCCCCACGGCGCTTCAAGCACATGCACCCGTGCGCCGTAGCGCTCGGCGACATCTTTCATGCGTGCGCCGAACACGCCATTGACGCAGATGATTGCTTCGTCGCCGGGCTCGATGAGGTTCGCCACGCACGCCTCCATGCCTGCGCTGCCGGTTCCGGGCACCGCCAGGGTTAAGGTGTTGGTGGTGTGAAACAAGCGTTGCAACATTGTGCGCACTTCATCCATCAAGCGCAGATACTCAGGATCAAGGTGACCCACCGTTGGGGCTGACATGGCGCGCAGCACCCGCGCAGGCACGTCGCTCGGGCCCGGGCCCATGAGAATGCGGGAGGAGGGCATGAACTGTGCGGGAATCGTCGTCATCGC